>JBOHCG010000014.1:0-36193 GCA_050698735.1 Streptosporangiaceae bacterium
ATAGATCGCCGCGAGCGAGGCGGACAGGTCGTGATCGGTGACAAGGCACTGGAACGCGTGCCCGGTCATCGTGGCCAGATCGAAGCAGGACTCCCACGGCGCATCCGCCGCAGTGCCCTCGACCCACTCCACATCGGCCCGGCGTCGGGCCCGCTCCAGCGCGGCCCGGTCGGGGTCTAGGCCCGCCAGCCGCCCGCGATGGCCACGCTCACGAGCGTAGGCGAGCATGCCGCCGGTTCCGCAGCCGACATCCAGCACCGACTCCGCAGCCATGACCAGCTCGTGGTAGAAACCGTCGCCAGGCCACAGCCCAGGATCCCACGGGTTCAAAAGGTCATACAGGGCCGCGGCATCGGCATCGGAGAACACCCCGACAGTATCCGCTCCCCGCCGACAGCCAACAACCAGTTAACGCTGGCAGGATGTGGACAGCGGCTGCAACGTCACGTTCGGGTGCTAGGGGTTCGGGATGATGAAGCTGGCGGAGGGTAGCGATGGCGCATGGCTGATTCAGAAAGCGACACTCACGAGGGGCAGCCGAGCTGCGGATCACCCGGGTCAAGGCGCTCAACGAGCAGGACCTCGTCGCGGTGGTGACCTACATGCTGGCCAGGCACCCGGATACGTTCCCATCGATGCTAGACGACGCGCTGAGCTCAGTCAGCCCGAAGCAGGGCAGCTAGGCGGGCATCGAGGTCGCCGAACACTCCATCGTTGGCATGTTGAAGTTACTGGCCCGCCAGGCCAGCGGCTCCGTCGACAAGTTCCCTGATGATGTCTGCATGGTCGGCGTGCCTGCAGGTATCGGCGGCAACCTGGACCAGTATCTGGTGCAGCGTTACGCCGTTGGTCTCCGGCGGCGGCCAGATGCTTGACCAGCCCGAGCCGCCCGGCAGCGCAACCGGCGCGCAACTTTGTGGGTAACTCCGCCGCTACGGCCGATCGCGACTCTGAACCTGTGAGCGCCTGGAAGCACGTAGCACCCAAAGGACGGACCATGAAGCTGAATTCTCTCGCCACCGCCACCGCTGCGGTCGCCATCGTTTCAGGTCTCGGCCTTACCCACCACGGTGCCGCCGCCGCCCTGCACACCGCGCACTCCCACTCCCACCGCCCGGCCGCCGCCGTCACCCAGGCAGCCCCCGCCGCCGACGCCGCCGTGACCTGGCTGGAGTCAACTGGCGGGCAGGCCCAGGTCACCTTCAACAACGACGTCAGCACCCTGCTCCAGCCCGGCCCCGGCTACGGCACCACCCCCCAGGACTACACCGCCTGGTACGCCGCCCTGCACGCCTCCAACATCACCGTCGCCTGACGCCTGAATCACTGTCGCAAGGACATGCCGCCGATCCAGACGGCGGTGTGTCCCGTGTCACATCTGCAAAGCGTTGGCCCGGGCCTGGTTGCCCACTCCTACAGGCCGGGCGCGGATTCCGGCCGCGTTCGACACAGAAGAAGAGGAATGTCCCGCAATGACCCAGCAGCTGCACACCGATCCTCGCCAGCCGTCGAGCCTGCCGTCCCAGCCCTCATCGAGTCAGCCGCCGGCCGGCGGCGGCCATCTGCCGGGCCTGGACGATCTCCGTGGTCCGGCCGCCGCGTCGCCACGCCGTCGTCGCGTCCGCAACGTGCTGCTCGGTTCGGGTGGCGCCCTCGTGGTGCTGTTCGCCGGCGTGGCGATAGGCGCCGCAGGAGCGGGCACTGCCAAGCCCGCCCCGGCGCCGACCGTGACAGTTACCGCGACGGCGGCCCCGGCGCCTGCGGTTACCGTCACCGAGACCGCCAGGCCTGCCGCCATCGCCAGGCCGGCCGTTACCGTCACCGCTCCTGTCCCCGCCGCGGCCACGTCCGGCCCGCCATCCGGGGTGCTGATGACGTTCTCCGGCAGCGGCATCAGGAACTCGGCGTCGTTCGTGGTCAACAGCTCGACGGTGACCGCGCACTACAGCTACGACTGTTCGGCGTTCGGGGAGTCGGGCAACTTCATCGCGGACATGGTCAGCGGAAGCCCTTCCAGCCTGTCGTACGACGACCAGTCAATCGCTAACGCGCTCGGCTCCGGCGGCAGCCAGACCACCACGCTCTACCCGCAGAACCAGGGCAGCTCCTACCATCTCGAGGTCAACTCGGAATGTTCGTGGAGCATCACGCTGACCGCGGGCTGAGGCTGATCCGGGGACATCGGCGGCCGTCCCCACCTAGCCGCCGATGAAGCGCCCCCCTCGCGCCGGCCTCAGTGGGTGATCGTGCCGAACGTCACGTCGCTGGTCCAGATGGTCTGCCAGCCGATCCCTTGCCCGTAATCGATGGCGGAGACGATGTGGTTGCCGCCCTCGTAGATGGCCACGTGGTAGACGTAGCTGTTGGGGTCGGACGTCTCGTGGAAGAACACGAGGTCCCCGCCCCATGCCGCGCGCTTGCTCTCGCGGCGGAAGTACTCGAACTGCCCCTCGGCGGTCCGGGGGATCGACTTGCCGTAGTGACGGTACACGTACTGGGCCAGCCCGCTGCAGTCGAACCCCGTGGCCGGGGAGGTACCGCCGTAGGTGTAAGGAACCGTCCCAACGAACGTCTTGACATATGAGGCTGTCCTTTGATTGAACGACTCCGTGCGCGCGCTAGCCGTTCCTGCTGAAAACGCCAGAGTTACTGCCATCGTTCCGGCGATGGTGCCTGCCTTATGTCGAACCGACATCGTGCATCCTCCTACGTGCGTTCCGGTTGACTGAACGCGGGCCTATACAGGCCGGCGTGGCGGGTCTGCCATAGTCGCGGCTTAGGCGCGACCGGTCTCGTGTACCCACCTAACGCAGGGAAAGCGCTTATTCACGCTGCGATTATAACGTCCCTTGCGCTCAAACAGCATGCGTCTTCATTACCAGGAAATGGGCCAAATCAGGAGATTGTTCCAAGTTATGGAACATTTTGATAAACATACGTATCAGCTTTAACAGGAGATAACACAGTTATCTCGAAGGTATATCGAGAGTGTAAATATGGCGCCGGAGTCGTCCGGTGAAGGGTAAAAGCCCACGTCAGCGGTCGCCCGCGTGCCTCCGTTCGTCGCACCGAGGCTGGTGTGCCAAGCCGACATCTAACCCAGAGTGTCCGTAAACTAACACATGGTCGCTGCCTGGTGGGCGGTGCCAGGCGCCTGGATCCGCGCTCGGCCAAGGGCGCCAGCATCGTGACCGTGTAATGACTCTCAGTAATTGCCCTGGGTATTTCGTCCGGCCTATGGAAACAAGTTGCCGAGCAGGATCGCGGAAGGAGGTTCGCGAAGCCTTTCAGTTAGCCGATGCATACCGTAGTCGAAACGAAGTCATTGAGCACTATCCCGATCCTCGTATGGTCGAGGAAGAAAGCATGCCGCCCATTCGAGCCATGCCTGGAGTGGCGGAAACGGAGCCGGTTCCAGTCCGCGTGGGAAGGCGTGGGAAAACGCCCGGGGGGCGAGAGGCAAGGTCATTGACAGCGGCGAATGTGGCATCACCGTCGGCCTAGCGGGGGAGCGCTGCCGTACGCCGGGAGGCTAGGCGCGGCCCGCGCCCTCGACCGCGGGCACGCCGGAGCGGTCCGCATACCCGCCGGCCAGTACGGGGCGTCCGCGCCGCGACAGGTCTTCCCCGAACCGGACGTCCAGCCGCCGTGCGACCCTCCGGCCCAGGCGTTGCATGGGAGCCTCGATGAAGCGGTGGGTGAGGGCGGAGCAGATCAGCAAGGCCAGCACAAAGGCCGCGACAAGGCCGAGTTCCATCGGCACGAAGTTATCGTTGCGGGTCACCGGCACGCTCGTATAGGCCTCGATCAGCATCGGGTGAATGAGGTAGATCGAGTAGCTCACCAGGCCGAGCCAGGCCACGAAGCGCGGTACCTTCCGGTTGCGGCAAAGCATGGCGACCGCGAACGTGAGCCAGGCGAATTCCAGTGAGTTGAATCCGACGCGTATCGACGAGGGGTTCCCGTCCGGCGAGATGTGCCACAGCCCCGCCACGAGCACGAACCCGAACACCACGATCACCGCTAGGCGCGCGCGGCGCCAGGGGACCTGACCGCTCTCCGCGCGGTAGAGCAGGGTTCCAGTGAACATCAGCGCAAAGATGGTGAACGTCTCCCACCCCGCGGCGTAGCCGCCGTTGAACACGATCAGCAGCAGGCCCGTCACCGCGGCGGTCACGGCGCCGGCGGTCCGCGGCCATGCCCTGGCGGCCACGGCGAGGGCAAGGCCGACGAGCACCACCGAGTCGGTGATCGCCACGACGACGCCGGGCCCCAGGAGGCCGAAGGACAGGCTCCCGGGGCGCAGCAGCCCGCCGAGCGCCACCGCCGCGACCCCGAAGATCAGCGCGTACCTGCCGCTGCGCCGGTGCGCGCCGCCGAGGAACAGGGCGGTGAGCAGCAGGTAGAACGCCATCTCGTAGGCCAGCGACCAGACCACGTTGGGCAGCGTCGGCGCCCAGAGCGCTGGGCTGGAGCACGGAGTAGGTCAGGTGGTCGAATACCACGCACAGCGCGGCGATCCCGCGCAGCGCGTCCAGCCAGGCCAGCCGTGGCCCGGCCGCGGCGGCTGGCTGATCGGCCCGCGGCAGGAGACCCGGCACTGGTCCGGTGGCAGAGTCGGACATGATGACTCAAGCTAGCGGCCAGCCCTGCCGCGCAGCCTGCGCGAAAGCCGTACTGCGCTGAGAAAACGGTAGGAAAACGTTGGGGGAATGAGGAGGAGGTTCTATCCGTGCTTACGTTCGGTGTGGTGGTTCTTGGCGTGGCCGATCGCCAGCGGGCGGCTGATTTCTGGCGTGCCGCGCTCGGGTACGAGGCACGCGAGGACGGGTACGGCGGCTGGGCCATGACGCTCGTTCCCCCGGGAGGCGCCAGCGGGACCGCGATAGCGCTGCAGACGAGCCAGACGCCCGCCGAGGAACACCCGCGCATCCACCTCGACCTGCACGTGACCGGCGTCGCCGAGCAGGAGGCTGAGGCGGCGCGCCTGACCTCACTCGGCGCTAGCAGGGTGGACTGGGACAGTTTCCCGGCCGACCCGGACTTCATCGTGCTTGCCGACACCGAAGGCAACAGGTTCTGCATCGTCGACCTCGCCCACGTACCCGACCAGCACCCCTAGTCGCGCATGGGCTGGCCCTGCCGGTACATCTGCGGCGGCTTGTTCCCCGCGGCCTGGCCGCCGTCGATGGGCATCACGGTCCCGGTGATGAACGAGGACTGATCCGAGCACAGCCAGAGCACGGCCTGTGCCACCTCCGCCGCGGTGCCCACGCGCCGCATTGGCGTCGACAGCGCGGCCCCGCGCTGCGCCTGCGGGCCGGCCGCCTCGAGGTGATAGGTCAGGATCGGGCCAGGTGCCACGACGTTCACCCGGATGCCCTGATCGGCGTAGTCGAGCGCGGCGACCTTGGTCAGGCCGATGATCCCGGCCTTGCCGGCCACGTAGGCCGCGAGGTTGGCGGTGCCGTTCAGGCCCGCGATGGAGGCCATGTTGACGATCGCGCCGCCGCCGCTGGCGAGCATGGCGGGGATCTGGAACTTCATGCCGAGGAAGGTGCCGCGGATGTTGGTGGCGATGCCGACATCGAACTCGTCCGGATCGATCTCGGCGAGCGGCGCGGGCAGCGGCCCGGCGGCGGCATTGTTGAACGCCGCGTCGAGGCGGCCGTAGCTGGCCATGGCCGCCTCGACCAGACGGCGGACCGAGTCGGCGTCCGTGACGTCGGTGCCGACGGCAAGGGCACGGCCGCCGCGCGCCTCGATGCCGCCGGCCACGGACTTCAGGGCGGCGGTGTCGCGGGCGCCGAGGACCACCGCGGCTCCGGCCGCGGCGAAGGCCTCGGCGGTGGCCGCCCCGATGCCCCTGCTCGCGCCGGCCACGAGTGCCACCCGGCCGCGCATGGGCTGGTCTTGTGACTGGTCATCCATGATGGCTCCTAAAGATTCGATATCTAAGCGTACGATATCAAATGATTAGAGAGCTATCGGCTAGCGTTAGGCTTTCCGCATGCCCCGTCCCGCCCGCCAGCCCCTCGGACTGCACCTGACCCGGGTATCCAGGGCCGTCAGCCGGGCCTTCGACGATGCCCTGGCCGAGGCAGGCGGCTCGCTGCCGGCCTGGCTCGTGCTGATCTCGCTGAAGCGCGGACATCCTTCCAGCCAGCGCGAGCTCGCGGAGGCCGTCGGCATCCAGGGGGCCACGCTCACCCATCACCTGAACGCGATGGAGTCGGCCGGGCTGGTCACCCGCCGCCGCGACCCCGGTAACCGGCGGCTGCACGTGGTGGAGCCGACCGCGGCCGGCGACGCGCTCTTCTTCCGTCTCAGGGACGCGGCGGCGGCCTTCGACGAGCAACTGCGCGCAGGCCTGTCCGACCAGGACATAGCCCTGCTCGAAGCCCTGCTGGCCAGGCTGCGCGATAACGTGACCGGGACAAGCCGACCGTTACGACATGTGCGTCACGGCGCGGCCTCAGGTGTCACCGTCGACGGGTACCTCTGAGCGAATGTCGCGAGCGAGTCGCTGCCGACCGCCGTCCAGAGCTGATCGTCGATCGCCGTGTCCAGCAACTGCTGGCCGCCAACGGTCTGGGTGGCCGCGGTGAGGTAGACCGCCGCACTGGCGTCCTTGTTGCCGAACTTCGTGGCGAGCGACGCGACCTGGGTGTTGCTCAGGTTGCTGTCCACGGTCAGCATGCTCTTGATCGAGCTGAGGACGTGAACCGCCGTGACGGGGCTGGTAAGCAGATGGTCGCCGGCGATCTTGGCCAGGAGCAAGCGGACCAGGTTCTCCTGGCGCAGTAGCCGGTCCAGTTCGCTGATCTTCGGATCGCGGGCGTAGTAGATGGCGGAGGTGCCGTTGAGATAGTTGACGCCCTTCACGAAATTGTATCCGTTGCCTTGGCTCGGAGCGGGCACATCCACGTCGAGCCCGCCAACGGCGTTTATCAGGTTGGTGATGTGGCTGAAGTCGATCTGAGCGTAATGATTGATGGGGATCCCCGTGAGCTGCGTGACCGTCTTGACCAGCAGGGTCGGGCCCCCTTGCGCCAGGGCGTCCCAGATCGACTCAGTTCCGTGGCCAGGCACGCTGACGCTGACGCTGCCCGGGATGGTCACCGCACCCCCGGTTGCCCCGTCAGCGTTGATGTGCAGCAGCATGATGAGGCCGCCATCCGAGTGCGCGGCGCTGGCAGTTACCTCGTTGGTCAACGCGGCGGCCCCCACCTGCCGGGTTGTGATCAGGAAGGTTTCCTTGCTCGAGTTGGACGGGGTGAGCCCGCCGACATGAACGCGCGGGATGCTGCTCACCTCGTTGTTGATGTACAAGAGGATGCCGACCACTGCCGCGACCGTCAGGGCGAGGACCGAGCCGAGGGAGATCAGCACGACGCGCGTGCGGCCGCGCTTACGCCGGTGGGGCGGCGTAGCGTCGGAAGATCCGCCGGAGTTTCCTGCTGAGGCAGCGGCACGGCTGTCGACGTTTACGTCGGACGTATCGGACATTTCATTATCCCCCTCGCCCCGGGCGTTTTGGGCATTGCCCGGTAGATCTGTCGCGGGCCGGCGGCCGTTGCGAATTCGTAATCCCCAATGCAGTTTCTTGCATTGATATGTTATATCGAAATTACACGGAGTGATAGGCGCAAAGGGCTGCGGGCAAATGCCGATGATTCCGGCATTTCCGCAGACCGGGCGGCGGACTGAGCGCGGCTTACGGCAGGCCGAGCCTGACGAAGATCGCCGTGTCCGACACGCCGGAGCTGGTCCAGATCCGGCGCCAGCCCGCCAGGTCGCGGGCGATCTCGGCCCATAGCTGCCCGGCCGGGCCGTGCGCCGGCGCGCGCGAGTTCGGGGCGCGCGAGTCCGACGGCAAGTACCAGTTCACGTTGTCGATGATGAGGATTCCGCCCGGCTTGATCAGGAGGAGCGCGTACCTTGCGGTGTGTTCCCTGTAGGTGCCGTCGATCAGCGCGAAGTCGAGGCTGGAGTCGGCGAATGCCAGCGCGACCTGGGCGTACTTACTGCCGCCGCCGCGCTCGGCGGGCTCGTCCCTGGGCGCGAGGATGTAGTCAACATTGCCAAGCGCCCGCTCCTTGAGCCGGCCGGACACGTCCGCGTACCAGCGTTCGTCGTGCTCCACGCTCGTCAGGTGGCGGACGCGCTGCGCGAACCAGATCGTGCTGCGGCCGGAGCCGAACTCCAGGCCACGGTCGGACGGCAGCAGCATACGGCCAAGCAGCCGGACGGCCTCGGGAGTGAGCCACGGTGCATCGGGATGGCCGCGCTCGTACAGCAACTGCCTGGTGCGTGCGCAGACGTACCGTGGCGTCCGGTGCCGGACCCTGCGGATGCGCTCGGCGACGGACATTTCATATCCCCCTTGCCTAATCGCTTTTGCGCTGCCCGGCAGGCTTTCCCGTTCCGTGCTACTGGCGCGCATAACAGTATTTAGGCGAAATGCCGCTTTCTGCCGGCTGAGACTGCGTGGGGGCTTGCGTAAATCTCTTGCTCTTCCCCAGTAGGGTTCTCCCCGCAGTGTGTGATATCTACATTACACAAGGTAATGGGCCTGCGGGTCGGGGGACAGGGCACATTGATCCGGCATTACCGAGCCATGCTGGAGGAGGGGCTGCGTGAGCCAGGAGGCGCTGGCTGGCAGGGTCGGGGGACGGCTACTTCGTCGCCTGTACAGGTGCACGCGAGTGCGGCAGGTCACTGAGGCCGGATACGACGTCGTCGCGTGGATCGGTGGCCTGCTCGTGGCGGCCAGGGCGGCGGGCGATCAGACCGTGGCCCACATGAGCCCGCCCGTCCTATGGTCGGGGGTGGCGGGAATCTGCGCGATGGTAACTGGATGCGGCCTCGCGGCCGGGCTCTACCGTGGCCGCTACCTGCGAGGCAGCCGTGACGAGGTGACCGCGGTGGCATTCGCGGCGCTGCTGACCACATGCTGCCTGGCAGCCCTGGACCTGGCCCTGGTGATCAGGCGACCCGCGGTGCCAGAGGCCGTCCTGGGCGGCGCGGGTTTCGCCCTGATAGCGATGCTCGGGGCGAGATATGTGGCCTTCGCGGCCAGGCTGCGGTCACGGCCGCCCGCACCGACCGCCACGAAGATCATCGTGTTCGGCGCCGGGGACGCGGGCAGCATGCTGATCCACCGCCTGGCCACGCAGCCTGGCGCTGCCTACCGGCCGGTAGCGATCCTTGACGACGACCCGGTGAAGAGGCGGCTGCGCATTCACGGCGTGCCCGTTCTCGGCGGGCGCGGCCAGATGGGGGAGGTCGCCACGAGCACCGGTGCCGGAGTACTGGTCATCGCGATCGCCGGCGGGAGCGCGGAGATCATCCGCGACCTGACGGAGACCGCCGAGCGCTGCGGGCTCGTCCCGAAGGTCATTCCCTCTGTCAGGGAGCTGCTAGCCGGTGGCGCGCAGATCGAAGGCGTGCGTGACCCCCGGATCAGCGACCTGCTCGGGCGCCGGGCGATGACGACCGACGCTGCCTCGGTGCGCGAGCGCATCGCGGGCAGGCGCGTCCTCGTGACGGGCGCGGGCGGGTCCATCGGTGCGGAGCTCTGCCGCCAGCTGCACCGGCTGGAGTCGGCTCAGCTGATCATGCTGGACCGCGATGAGTCGGCCCTGCACGCGGTCGAGCTTGCGCTGCGCGGGCGTGCGCTGCTCGATTCCGAGGAGACCGTGCTGGCCGACATCCGCGACCAGCGCAGGGTCAGGGAGGTGTTCGCCAGGTTCCAGCCCGACATCGTCTTCCACGCCGCGGCGCTCAAGCACCTGCCGCTGCTGGAACGCTACCCGGCGGAGGCGCTGAAGACGAATGTGTGGGGCACCCTCACCGTCCTGGAGGCCGCGGTCGAGCACGGCGTCGGGGCATTCGTCAATATCTCCTCCGACAAGGCCGCGAACCCGGTGAGCGTCCTCGGCTACTCCAAGCGGATCACCGAGCGCCTTACCGCGTACATGTCCATCCAGACCGGCGGCACGTACATGAGCGTCCGCTTCGGCAACGTCCTCGGCAGCCGCGGCTCGGTGCTCACCGTCCTGTGCGCGCAGGTAGCCGCTGGCGGTCCGGTCACGGTGACCCATCCAGAGGTCAGCCGCTTCTTCATGCTCGCCGACGAGGCGGTGCATCTTGTGCTGCAGGCCGCCGCGATCGGCCGCGGCGGCGAGGTTCTCGTCCTCGACATGGGAGAACCGGTGCGGATCGCCGATATGGCGCGGAGGCTGTCGGCCGCCAGCGACCGGGAGGTGGAGATCGTATTCACCGGGCTGCGCCCCGGCGAGAAGCTGACCGAAGACAGGCTCGGGCCGGGCGAAACCGATCAGCGCCCCCGTCACCCGCTGATCTGCCAGGTCCCGGTGCCCGCCCTGCGGCCCGATCAGATCACCGCCCTGGATCCCGGCGCCGATGCCGATTCGCTCCGCCTTGCACTGGCCAGGCATGCCTGCGGGCCAGTCGAGGGGGAAGGCTTGATCATCCCGGCCCAGGACAACACCGGGGTCAAGGCCGCAAGGGAAGCCGGCGCCAAGCTGGCCGGCGCGCCGGATCCAGTCCGGCGGGTCGGCTAGGATAGCGGCCCGGCATGCGACCAGCCCAGCTCGGCCAGCCTCGTCACCAGCAGATCCAGCAGGTCGGCGGTCTCCGCGTAGGCTCCGAGCGGCCCCCCGGTGGGATCTGGCACGTCGTCCTCGGCGGAGTCACCAAGCAGCGAAAGGCGCTCGCGTCCCGCATGGGCGCGCGACAGCCAGCCGCAGAGCGGCTCGCCGGGTCGCCGCGGCCCGATCTGCTCACCCCGCCGCACGAGTTCCTTGAGGGTGAACGCGCGCGGCCAGACGCTGGGTTCGGTGATTACCGCGTGGCGGAGATTGTCCCTGGCCATCGCCAGAACCAGGTCGGCGCGTCCGAGGTCGGCGGCACGGGCGACGTGGCTGCGGTGCGAGGCGATCTCGACCCCGTGCCGAGTCATGACCGCGATGACTTCCGGGCTCGGCGGGTCTCCGTCGGCCAGCATTCCAGCCGAGCGGACGGGCACACTCACGCCAAGCGTGGCCAGCCGCTTGCTCAGCAGCGCGGCGGTCATCGGAGACCGGCAAATGTTCGCCGTGCACAGTACGATAATGCCGTCAGCGTCTGGGTTGTCATGTCCGCGCCGCGGCGTATTCTCTGCGGGAAAATGCGAAATGCCGCCTGTGTCGCTCATAGCCTAACTTCTGGGGATTGCCCGCGGTGCGCGGTTTGCCTGGCGCTTGCGGAAACCTTACCGGAGGCATGATTGACGTACACTCAATTCACGCAGCTTGTACCTGGTAACGAGATCTTCCGGTCGGGTTTCGTCTTCGGGCACTGGCTGCCGCATCCTGGCAGTCGGAAAGAAAGCCATTATGAACCAATTTGGCACCGAGCCGTCATTCCGTACATATCTGCGGGTTCTAGGCCAGCGGAAATGGTGGATTGTCTCGATAACCGTGCTCGGCCTGGCGGCCAGCCTGGCGTTGTCGCTGACCGCGCACAAGCAGTACTCCGCAACTGCTCAGCTGCTTGTCGAGTCGTCGTTCGGCGCGAGCGGGATCGGCACGCTGCAACAGCAGCCTGTCACTCAGACAGATGTCCAGACCGAGTTGCAGCTGGTCACGAGCGCCCCGGTGCAGCAGGCCGTCCGCCGTCAGCTGAACAGCACTCCGGCCGTGGCGGCCTCGGAAGTTGGCCAGACGAACGTGATAGCCGTCGCGGCCATCAGCAGGCTACCGTCTCAGGCATCCCGCATAGCGAACCTCTACGCGACCGCCTTCGTGCAGTACTGCCAGACGGTAGCGAGCCGGAGCCTGGCCACGGCTGAGGCGCAGCTGCGCTCGCAGATCGCCTCGGTTGGTAAGCAGCTCAAGCCGTTCAAGGGGAACTACACCTCGCCCGAGGCGTCGGCGCTGCTCAATCAGGAGGCGGTGCTCAAGGAGCAGCTAGCCCAGATGCAGGTCAGCGGTTCGGTGGACACGAGCCCCGTGGTGCTGGTCACGCCCGCGCAGCCGCCGACATCACCGAGTTCGCCCCGGCCTGTGCAGGACGCGCTCCTTGGCCTCGGCGCCGGACTCGTGCTTGGCCTGGGCGCGGCATTCCTGCGGGACAGCCTTGATGACAGGCTGACCTCCAAGGAGATGGCCGAGCATGCCGGGGGTGCAGCGGTGCTGGCCACGGCCCCCTTGGTGACCTCCTGGCGACGGGATCAGTTGCTGGTGGTTTCGGTCACTGAGCCCACCTCGGCGGCCGCCGAGTCATACCGGTCGCTGCGGACGTCTCTCCAGTTCGCCCGGCAAGGGCAGCAGCTTCGCAGCGTGGTGGTGACAAGCCCCGGTGTCAGCGAGGGCAAGACGTCCGTCATGGCCAACTTGGGCGTTGTCTTCGCGCAGGCGGGCGAGCGGGTAGTACTCGTCTCCTGCGACCTACGCCGACCGAGGATCGGAGAGTTCTTTGGGCTGTCCGAACAGGCCGGGCTGACATGTGTTCTGCTCGGCCAGCGGACGCTCGCGGAGGCAGTGCTGCCCGTGCCGGGGTTCGATCGGCTCAGCTTGCTCCCGGCTGGACCGGTGCCGTCGAATCCGGCCGAAATGCTCAACAGCTCCCATGCCGGAGAGATCTTCACGCAATTGCGGGAACACTTCGACCTCGTCCTCATCGACAGCCCGCCGGTTCTTCCGGTCACTGACGCCGCCATCTTGTCTCGGTACGCCGATGCCACCCTGATGCTCGCGGCTGCCGGCCAGACCCGAAGGGCCGACCTGCACCGCGCTGTGGAAAGGCTGGACCAGGTTGGTGCCACGATTCTGGGGATCGTCCTCAATAAGGTGACCAGGCAGCACGGGCGCTACTACGGCTACGCGTATGCCTACAAGCCCTATTCGGCGGAGACGCCGCCCGCGCAGCGCGCCGGGCATCTCAACGGGAGCGGCAAGGTGCGAAGTCACAGGTTGGAATGACCGTTCTGCCCGCAAAGAGGGGCGAAAAGTACATGCGGGATAACTGACAAGCTCGTGCCAGGGGGAGGCATTGACGGTCTCGTGTCGGGGGAACTTTCTGACCTGTTCGCGGTGACGGCATGCGGCACGGTCGTCACCGCGGCGGAAGCATTGACGATTCCGCTATTGCGCCGGGCAGCCATTATCGACATTCCCGGCCAGCGGTCATCGCATGCCGTTCCGACTCCGCGAGGCGGCGGGATCCCGGTCGCTGCCGGGTTGCTTGTCGCGGCGGCGGTGATCGGCGGCCGGACGGCAACTGTCTTCGCATGTGCCGTCCTTGCGTTCGGCTTGCTCGGTCTCGCCGAGGACGTGCGCGGGCTGCGGGCCGGCCATCGGCTGATCATGCAGGTTATCGGGAGCGCCGTAGTCGCGGCCGTGCTCGTCGACAAACTGGCCGCGCCCAGGGTGGTACTGGTCTTGCTGGTTGCCCTCGGCGCCGTGTGGATTACCGGGTTCGTGAACGCGTTCAACTTCATGGACGGAGTCAACGGAATTTCCGGCGCGCATGCCCTGATCGCGGGCGTCGTGTACGCCTGCCTTGGCGGGTGGCGGCATAACGGGTTCCTGGTCCCTGCGGGTGCGATAGTCGCCGTCAGCGCGCTCGCGTTCCTGCCGTGGAACGCCGGCCAGGCCCGGGTGTTCCTTGGTGACGTGGGAAGCTATGCGCTGGGCGCCGCCCTGGCGTTCCTTGCCGCGTACGCAGTCCTGCGCGGGATCCCCCCGGAGGCCGCGCTCGGCCCCCTCTCCCTCTACGTCGCCGACACCGCCTGGACGCTGCAGCGACGCATCCGGGCAGGCGAGCGCTGGCTCGAGCCGCACCGCACGCACATCTACCAGCGCTGGTGTGACGTCGGCTGGTCACACCAGCGGGTCACCCTGACAGCCGCCGCCACCACGATCCTGCTTAGCCTGCTCGGGACCGCCAGCCTGACCAGCGTTCCCGCCCTGCGGGTCGCCGCCGACCTGGTCGCGGCGGGCGTCGTCCTTGTTTACCTGCGATCCCCGGCGGTGCTCGCCGGACGCGCCGTCCGGCTCTCCAGCCCCGACCGCCCCGCCGCCCGAGCGGAGTCGTGACTGCATGCGGATCATCCTCGTCACTCATTACTTCCCGCCCGAGACCGGAGCCCCGCAGGCCCGCCTGTCCGCGCTGGCGGCCGCATGGGCCGCGGACGGGGACGACGTCACCGTCCTTACCGGCATGCCCAACCATCCCACCGGCGTCATGCCGCCGCGGTACCGCGGCGCGATCCGGCGCCGCGAGCGGCGCGACGGCTACCGAGTGCTCCGGACCTGGCTCTATGCCACCCCGAATGAAGGGGTTGCCCGCAAGACCGTCGGCCACCTGAGCTTCATGATCACCAGCGTCCTGCTCGGCGGCCGCGCCAGCGGGCCCGCCGATGTGGTGGTCGTCTCCTCGCCGACCTTCTTCGCCATCGGCTCCGGCTGGCTGCTCGCGCGGCTCAAGCGCGCACGCCTCGTGGTCGAGGTCCGCGACCTATGGCCGGCCATCTTCACCGAACTCGGCGTGCTCACCAGCCGCCCGCTCATCCGCGTGCTGGAGCGGCTGGAACTCGCCGCCTACGCGGCCGCCGACACCGTGATCGTGGTGAGCGACGGCTTCCGCTCCAACCTGATCGCGCGCGGCGTGCCGGCCGCCAAGGTCCACACCATCCGCAACGGCGTGACCCCCGGCGAGTTCGACCCCGGCATCCCGGCGGACGCACGGCTGCGCGCGACGCTCGGGGCACGCCCCGATGACTGCCTGGTGCTGTACGCGGGAACGCACGGCATCTCGCAGGGACTCACCGCGGTGGCGGACGCCGCCGCCAGGCTCACTGGGCAGGCGATCCGGTTCGCCTTCGTCGGCGAGGGGGCCGACAAGCAGCGGCTGGCTCACCGCGTTGCCGAACTCGGGCTCGATAATGTCACCCTGCTGGATGGCGTGCCGCACGAGCAGGTGCCTGCCCTGCTGGCCGCCGCCGACATCTGCCTGGTACCACTGCGGGACGTGCCGCTGTTCTCGGGGTTCATCCCGTCGAAGATGTTCGAGTACCTGGCGGCAGGCAAGCCGGTAGTGGGTGCGGTGGCCGGCGAGGCCGCGCAGATCCTGGGCGAGGCAGGTGCCCTGGTAGTGCCGCCCGCGGACAGCGCCGCCCTGGCGGCCGCGATCCGGGCGCTCGCGGCCGACCCGCAGCGGCGCCAGGCGATGGGACGGCAGGGGCGCCGCTACGTCGAGGAGTACTTCGACCGCGGCACGCTGGCCCGGCAGTACCGCAAGCTCATCGACTCACCTGGAGCACGGCGGTGAGGCTCCTGGTCGTCGGCGGCAGCGGCTTTCTCGGCGGTTACGTGCTCGGCGAGGCGGCCCGGCGCGGGCACGAGTGCCTGGCTCTGGCCCGTAGCCCGAAGGCCGCCCGCACCGTGGAAGGCTACGGCGCGCAGTCCATCGCCGGCGACCTGGACGACACCCGCCATCTCGACGATGCGTTCGTCGCCGCGCGCTGTGACGCACTGGTCTGCCTCGCGTCGCTGGGCCGCGGCCACGGTCCGGGCATCGTCGCCGCCGCCGAGGAGGCCGGCATTCAGCGGGCCGTCTTCGTCTCGACCACGGCGGTGATGACGACCCTTCACCCGCCGACCAAGAAGGTCCGGCTGGCCGCGGAGCAGCAGATCCGTGCCTGCCCGCTGGACTGGACGATCCTGCGGCCGACGATGATCTACGGCGCCCCAGGCGACCGCAACCTGTCCCGGCTGCTGACACTGCTGAGCCGGGCGGCTATTCTCCCGGTGCCGGGCACGGGCAGCTGCCTGCACCAGCCGGTTCACGTGGCGGACGCCGCCGCCGCCGTGCTGGCCGCGCTGGAGGTGCCCGCGGCGATCGGCTCGCTGTATAACCTGGCCGGGCCCGAGCCGCTCCCGTTCACCGAACTGCTGCACGCCTGCGCTCGCGCGGTCGGGAGCAGGACCCGGCTCGTGCCCGTCCCGCTCGCGCCGCTGCTGATGCTGGCGCGCGGCTACGAGCTGGTGAACCGTCACCCCCGGATCAGGACGGAGCAACTGCGCCGACTTGGCGAGAACAAGGCGTTCGCGATCGACCATGCGATCAGGGATCTGGGCTATGCTCCGCGCCCATTTGCCGGCGGTATCGCGGACGAGGCCCGCTTGCTCGGGCTCGCGGCGTGACCCCCGCTGACCTCGCCCGGCTGAGCCGCACCATGGTGCACTTGCGGCCTGCTCAGATCGCGCACCGTGCCCGGCTGCGGACGCAAGCCGCGTCCCTGCGCCTGTTTCCCGAAGCAGGCCGCCGGATCCTGTCGGGCCCGGATCCCGCGGCCGCCGTGGGCTGGCCCGATGCGGGCCGCCCGGTGGACTCGCTGACCACCGGCCGCTGGCCCACGCTGCCTGAGCTGCAGGCGGGCAAGATCAGGCTGCTTGGCCAGGTAAGGGAGATAGGTGATGGACCCGGCTGGCAGCATGCCGACGCGGAGCGGCTGTGGCGCTTTCACCTGCACTACTGGGACTGGGCCTGGGGACTGGCCGCGGCCCCCGACCGGCTGGCAGCCCGGGCCCTGTTCGCCCGGCTA
Source organism: Streptosporangiaceae bacterium (assembly GCA_050698735.1). Classification (GTDB taxonomy): domain Bacteria; phylum Actinomycetota; class Actinomycetes; order Streptosporangiales; family Streptosporangiaceae; genus Palsa-504. The sequence goes on from JBOHCG010000014.1 coordinate 16,616, forward strand.
TGGCGGTCCTGGCAGGCGTCGGCCGAATTCGGCCGCGGCGATGCCTGGCACCCATATCCCGTCGCGCTGCGCGCCTGGTCATGGTGCGGCCAGTACCGCGACCTCGTCGCCGGCAGCGACATCGAGCCGGATTTCGTGGCCGGGCTCGCGCCGCACGCGGGTTTCCTCCGCCGCCACCTCGAGTACGACGTAGCCGGGAATCACCTGATCAAGGGACTCAAGGCCCTGATCGGACTGGCCGTCTTCTACGCCGACGATCGGCTGCTCCGGCTGACGGTCCGACGGCTGACCAGGCAGTTGGCCATGCAGATCCTGGCCGACGGCGGTCATTACGAGCGCGCGCCCGCCTACCACTGCCAGGTGCTGACCGACCTGGTTGACGTGGCGGACCTGCTACGCGCAGCGGGGCGGGCTCCGGTCGGTGAGATCATCGCTGCCATCGACAGCATGCGGCGATGGCTGGGCGCGGTGCTGACCCCCGACGGCCAGGTACCCATGCTGAACGACGGTTACCCAGTCGACCGCGAGCTGCTCGCCGCGCTGCGGCCAGGCCCGGACCCGGTCAGCCCGGTCAGCCCGGTGCTCGTGCTCCCGGCCACCGGCCTGGTACGGGCCGTGGCCGGCGACTGGCACCTGCTCGCCGACGTCGGGCCGCCATGCCCGCCGTCACTGCCAGCTCATGCGCACGCCGACACGTTCGGCTGCCTGGTCCACGTCGACGGGGCCCCGCTGCTTGTCGATACCGGTACGTCAACCTACGAGCCGGGTGAGGTGCGCCGGTACGAGCGGTCCACAGCCGCGCACAGCACGGTCCAGCTCGACGGCGCGGACTCCACCGAGGTGTGGGGCGTGTTCCGGGCCGGGCGGCGAGCCAGGGTCCGCGGCATGGCCGCCTACGCCGACCCTTCCGGCGTCACCTGCGAAGCGGTCCACGACGGGTTCCGAGGGCTGCGCGGCTGTCCGCTCCATCGCCGCCGCTGGTCGCTGACCAGCTACGGGCTACGCGTCGACGACATCGTCGTCGGCGCGGGACGGCACGAGATCGTCATCAGCTGGCAGCTGGCGGTCGGCTCGGTGGTGCGGCTAACAGGCGACACGGCGCAGGTCACCGCACCGGCCGGGGGCTTCTGCGTGCTCTTCGCGGCGACCGGTCCGGTCCTGCTCGCGGTCGAGACCAGGCCGGTTGCCGTCGGGTTCGGGAGTACCGCGGCCGCGCCCGTACTGACCTGCCGGATCGAGGCGATCCTGCCCGTTCATGCCACCACGGTCTGGAGCCGGGCCGCCGACCGCGCGGACGCAGAGAGGGCGACATGAAGCAAGTCGTGCAGCCGGTCAGCGGCGGGCCGGTCGAGGTAATCGACGTCCCTTGCCCGGTGATCGGCCCCACCGAGGTGCTGGTGCGGACGGTGGCCTCGGTGATCTCTCCGGGCACCGAACGGGCGGTGACCGCGCTCGCCAGGTCCAGCCTGCTCGCCAAGGCGCGGGCCCGGCCGGACCTGGTCCGCCAGGTTGCGCGCAAGGCCCGGGCCGAGGGCATCCTGGCGACCGCCAGGACGGTCCGGGGCCGGCTCGCCACCGACGTGCCTCTCGGGTACTCAGCGGCCGGGCTGGTCGCCGAGGTCGGCGTGGCCGTCGACGGGATCGGAGTCGGCCAGCTCGTGGCGACAGGTGGCGCGGGCAAGGCCAACCACGCCGAGTTCCAGGCCGTGCCCGGTCTGCTGTGCGCGGTCGTACCCGACGCCGTGCCGCCGGAGGACGCCGCGTTCGCCACCCTGGCGTCCATACCGCTGCATGCGCTGCGCCTGGCGGAGCTAGGCCCGGGCGCCAAGCTGGTGGTGCTCGGCCTCGGGCTGATCGGCCAGCTTGCCGCGAGGCTGGCGATGGCCTCCGGGTGCGACGTGGCCGGGATCGATCCGGACAGGTTCGCCAGGCAGAAGGCGGAGAGCGCCGGCGTGCTCGCGCTTGAGGAGTCGGGTGACCCGACCACGGAGCAGGTGCTCGCCTGGTCCCGGGGGCGCGGCGCGGATGCGGTGCTCGTGTGCGCCGCCGACCAGTCGTCCGGCCCGATGTCACGGGTGCCTGCGCTGTGCCGTGACCGGGCCGCCGTGGTGATGGTCGGTGACGTGGGCATGCCGCCCCACCGTGCTCCCTTCTACCAGCGGGAGATCTCGTTGCTGTTCGCCCGTTCCTACGGCCCGGGCCGGTATGAGCCCAGCTACGAGGAATGGGGGGTCGATTACCCGCCAGGGCAGGTGCGCTGGACCGAGGGCCGGAACCAGGAGGCGGTGCTCGACCTTCTCGCCGGCGGCCGCTTTGCTGTGTCCGACCTGATCACTCAGTCCTTCGATATCGGGCACGCGGACGAGGCCTTCCGGCTGCTCGATCAGCGGTCCGAGCCCAGCCTGGCGATCCGGCTGAGCTATCCGGCCTCGGCGGTCCGGGACGGGCCGGTACACGTCAACCCGGGTCCCGCCCACCGGTCTGCGCCCGGAGTCGGCTGGATCGGGGCCGGCGCCTTTTCCACCGGCACGCTGCTGCCGGCGTTCCGTGAGGCCGGCTTCGAACGCTTCGTGGCCGTGGCGACGGCCAGCGGCATCTCGGCACGCAGGGCCGCTGAGCGGCACGGGTTCGAGAAGGCCGTCTCGGGCGCCGGCGCCGTCATAGACGACCCGGACGTCAGCGTGGTCGTGATCGCCACCCCGCACGACGTGCACTCCGAGCTCGCGAGCCGGGCACTCGCCGCCGGCCGGGACGTGTGGTGCGAGAAGCCGCTGGCGCTGACCTGCGCCGGCATGGACGAGGTAGAGAAGGCGTGGCGGGGCTCCGGGCGGCAGCTCACGCTTGGCTTCAATCGGCGCTGGTCACCCGCCGGGCTGGCCGCACGGCGGGTGCTGGCGGAGGTGCAGGCGCCGAAGCTCGTGGTCTACCGGATCGCCGCTGGCCGCGTCCATGACGGCCACTGGTATCTCGACCGGCGCCAGGGCGGCCGATTGCTCGGCGAAGTGTGCCATTTCGTCGACCTCGCCCAGGCGCTGATAGGTACCGACATCGAGGACACGGCGGGCGTCCTGGGCGGGGACGCGTCCCGGGGTGACGACGGCGTGGTGGTGGCACTGCGGTTCGCGGACGGCTCCATCGCGTCGATCGCCTACAGCAGCACCCCGCCGGTGGCGGGCAAGGAACGGGTCGAGGTGCTCGCCGGGTCGCATCAGGTGATCATTGACGATTTCCGGTCGGTCCACGTCGACGGCCGCGCGCTGTGGAAGGGGCGCCCGGACAAGGGCCACCGCGCCCATGCCGCCGCGTTTCTCGAGGCCGTCAAGGGCGGCCCTGCCATGCCGACTGAGGCGATGCTCGGCAGCATGCGGGCCACCATCCAGGCAGCCGACAGGACCCGTGCATGACCGCCGCGGTGGTCGTCGATGCGGCCGGGGCACGGATGGGCGGTGCTGCACGGTACCTGACCGAGCTGCGCGGCTATCTCGCGCGTACCGGGCGCGAGGACGTGGAGATCATCGGCTCGCGCCGGCGTGTAGGACCCGTCTGGCTGATGCGCCGTGAGCTGCGCAGCCGTGCCCGGAGTCGGCGGGTGGCGCTGAACAACGTCGGGTTCATCGCCCCCGGCGCGCAGCGCTGGACCCTGCTGCGCAATGCCATGCACTTCCTCACCGAGGACGAGCAGGCGCGGCTCGACCCCGCCGTCCGCGCCGAGGCACGGCGCGAGGCACTCGTGGTGCATCTCGCTGCCCGTCGTTCCGACGTGATCGTGGTGCCGTCTACGGCCATGACCGAGCGCATCGCAGCGATCCGGCCGGAACTGAGCAGCCGGGTCGTGGTGCGGCCGCATCCTGTTTCCGCCGCGCCGATCCCGCGCGTGCCCGGTGATCCCGTCATCTTGTGCCCGGTGCTTTTCTCCCCCTATAAGCAGATGACGCGATGCCTCACCGAGCTACTGGCCGCTGTCGGGGATCTGGATGACCCCTCGGTCAGGGTGTGGGTGACGGCCCACGCCGCGGAAGTGCCAGCATCCGTGGCCCGCCATCCGCAGGTCGAATTGCTGGGCCGCCTGTCCTGCGGCGAACTGCGTGAGATGCAGGCGCGCAGCCGCGCCATCTACTTTCCGACCGGGCTCGAGTCATTCGGCTACCCGCTCGCGGAGGCTCGGGTCAGCGGGCTGCCTGCAATTGCCCGCAGCACGGCGCAGAACCGGGAAATCGCCGGCGCGGCCCTCTGCGGATATGTGCCGGGCGATCCTGACTCACTGCGGGAAGCAGTCCTGGCCGCGCTGAAGGCGGACGTCGCTCCCGATCCCGGCCCGTTCGATCCTGACCGGTATTTCGGCTGGCTGCTAGGAGGGCCGAGATGACCGCGATTGCCGGGCGGACGCCACGATGACCAGGCAGGACTTGCGACCGTATCAGGCCGGTGATGACCCGCGTCCGGGCAGCGTCCCGGTGAGCGTGGCCGTACTCACGTTGAACGAGGAGCCGAACATCCGCCGCTGCCTGGCCTCGGTGGCATGGGCGGACCAGGTGGTGGTCGTGGACGCGGGCTCGTCAGACAGGACGGCGCTGATAGCCCGGTCGATGGGTGCCGAGGTGGCAGAACAACCCTGGCTGGGCTACTCGGCCCAGCGTGAGTATGCCCTGCGTCTGCCGACGATCAGGCATGAGTGGGTGTACTTCGTGGACGCGGACGAGTGGGTGTCACCGCAGCTCGCCTCCGAAATCGCCGGGCAGCTCCATGATCCGGACTGTGCCGGGTTCTCGCACCGGCTGCGCCTGGTGTTCATGGGCACCTGGATCCGTCATTGCGGCTGGTATCCAGGCTCCTGGGTGGTCCGGCTCGTCGACCGGCGCTACACCAAATACGACGGCAGCGTGGTCGGCGAAAGGGCATGCATCGACGGTCGGGTCCGGCGGCTGGAGAACGACATCGTGGACGAGGACCGCAAGGGCCTGGCCGCCTGGCTGCACAAGCACGTCCGATACGCCGAACTGCAGTGCGAGCGGCGCGCCAGCGCCTACCGCCTCAGGCAGCGCCTACGCTCATTGCGGCACGACGGCAGCACTCGTCCGCTCGCCCGCAGCATCGCCAGGGAGCTGATCTTCCCGAGGATGCCGGCCAAGCCCGCCGTGCTCTTCTTGTACATGTACGTCGCGAGGCTCGGTTTCCTCGACGGCGCGGCCGGGTTTCGCTTCTGCTTCTACCACGCCTGGTATGAGATGTGCGTGGCGTCGCTCCAGGCCGAAGCTCGCAGCCGAGGGGAGGGCACATGAGTGAAACACGCATGGTCCGGCGGGCCGTGGCCGACATCTCGTCCGTGTGTCGGCATGCCCGTCCCGTCTCGGCGGCCCGCTGGCTAACATCCTTGGCAGTCCACTTGCCTGAGGCCCGGAACTTGCGGTCTTTGGCTGCCGCGGATCGGGTCTGGGCGCGCACGGGGGCGCGTTTCGATGCGCCGGGCCGGGCGGTAATCTCGCTCCCTGCCGCCTACACGGCTGGGGCGCGCGAGATGTACTGCCGGAATGTATACCTGCGCACAGGGTTCGTCATGCCGCGCACGGGATGGGTACTTGACCTCGGTGCCAACCGCGGGCTCTTCTCCGTCTGGGCTGCGGTGGCAGGGGCGCAAGCGGTGGCGGTAGAAGCCCAGGAGGGCTTCGGTCCGCAAATCCGGTACCTCGCCGAGCACAATGGCGTAGCCGACCGCGTCCACGTGGAGATCGCTGTCGTCGGCGGGATAGTCACCGCAGGAGCTACCGCCGGGGTGGTGGCGGACGACCAGCGCTGGGCCGCCACCTCGCATGGCACTCCGCAGCGGCCCGTCGGCCTGTCGGTCCCGCAGCTCATGTCGGCCTACCAGATTGCCAGGATCGCGCTGCTAAAAGTAGATATCGAAGGCGGTGAGTTCGCGGTCTTCGGCGGTGACGAGGATCTGCGTTGGCTGGACCAGGTGGACCAGGTGGTGTTGGAGGTCCATCGAGATTTCGGTGATGCCACTGCCTTGATCGGCAGGCTCCGCGCGCGCGGCCTCGATCTCGACCTGCGCGACAACGCGGGTAACAGGGTCTCCGCCTCCTCGGGTCGGCTCGATTACGCCTACGCCCGACGGTGATGAGCTACCGACACAAGGATGGTGCGCCAGTGAGTGCGTCGGCCAGGAGCCAAATGGAACGCCGCACCGCATCCAGGCTCAAGCTCCTGGTGGCCGGGATTCTGGCGAGCGACACGGCACAGATGTTCTGGGGGCATACGAGAGCGCCGAGACACGGGTGGTCCGTGGCCTGCTAAGCGGGAGTCCGGCCGTCGTCGAACTCGGAAGCAGCCTGGGCGTTGTCGCGGCGTATGTAGCCGCGCTGATGGCACCGGATGCGCGCCTGGTATGAGTCGAAGCGAATCCGGCGCTGCTGCCAGGGCTGCGCAAAAGGGTTAGCCGCCCGCGCCTCTTCCTACGGATCGAGATTATTCATGCTGCGGTAGCCAGTTACTGCGGCGAGGCGGTCCTCGCCGTGTCCCCCGTGACGGTCGCATCCCGGCTCGGCACCGTCTGGCCGGGCGAACCCGCGGTAGAGGTGCCCGCGCTCACGCTGCGCGAGGTCCTGCGGCGAACCGACATGGACGATTTCGACCTGGTCTGCGACATCGAGGGCGCGGAATCGGTCTTCCTGCTGCAGGATCCCGGTGCACCGAGCGGATGCCGGCGGGCAGTCATAGAACTACCGTCGACGGCTGCGCTGTGTCGGTGTCCGACCTAGCCGAGGCGGCCGTTGCCGCGGGCCTGCGGATTATCGGCCACCACGGCCCCGTGGTGACTCTCGGCCGTCAGGGCTGACCTCCCTCTCGGACAGGCACATCCGGATGGCGTCCCTCATTGTGCTCGCGAACGCGGCGGGTCCGAACCTTGCAGCGCGTTGCGCGCCATCGCGCTGCAGCCGGCTTAGCAGCGCCTGGTCCTCCAGTAGCCGTCGCAGCTGCCCGGAGAGCATGTCAGGGTCGCCCGACCGATAAACCAGCCCGGTCACTCCATCCTCTATCAGGTCGCCCAGCCCCCACACCGCAGTGGCATTGCTGACGATCACCGCGGCTCCGGCCGCCATCGCCTCGATCGTGACGAGAACCCGCATGTCGAGCCGAGACGGGACGACTACCACGTCGAAGTCGGCCAGCAGCTTGGGCATCTGCGTCGTGTTTGCGAAGCCGTGGAAGATCACCCGTTCCCTGAGGCCAAGCTCCGCGGCCAGCGCCTGCATCGCGGGTAGCAGGGGCCCGTCCCCGATCACAGTCACGGACCAGGCAAGTGCGGGTGGAAGCAATGCCGCCGCACGTATCAACTCCTCCACGCCCTTGCGGGGAATCAGCTTGCCGGCGAAGCCGACCCGCAGCTCATCCACGCCGGGCAGGTGCCTGCGCCCGGCCCGCGCTGCCTCGAACGGCTCGATATCGGCCGGGCAGACGCCGGGCCAGATACGGCGCGGGTTCATGCCGTGCTGGATATAGAACTCGCGGTTGAACGCCCCGGTTGATACGGCTCCAGCGCACCCTCGCAGCAGCAAGTTAAGCGCGGTCGACCTGGCCATGCGGGGGCGTCCAGTCGACGAATGCTGCCATGTGGTGTCCCCGTACATGAGCAGCGGCCTACGCGCGAGTAGGCAGTACGTGATCGCCGCACGCGCGATCGGCGCTGCCCACCCGTAGCAGACCACGGCATCCGGTCCTGTTCTGCGGAGCTCCCGAAACAGCCAGGCCGTTTTCCAGCCGGTTTCGGGAGCCGACCAGGGATATCCTCCGAGCAGATCGACGTCCCACGAGATGGTCCGGGCGAAGCCCACGTCGAAGCTGTGCTCCGGTATGGCGCCGTAGAGGACGTGCGTCCGCAGCCCGGGTTCGGCGGCGAGAAGCTGAAGCGCCCGTGCGAAGTGCTGGGCTGGATGGTCGATGACCAGAGCGATGCAGAGTTCCTCTCGGATCATGGCGTCGTTTCGTCCCCTGTCGCGGTGCAGCCGGTAATACCTAGTGTAGTCGTAGAGTTACGTAGAGTTCGATAAACGGGTATCATCTGTCCGTATGCGCGCCGGCGTGCGATGCCACAACCGACAAGGCTAGGCTCGCGGCGCTACGGGGACGCGATTCGGAGGACAGTTGAACCCTTCACCGCTGCCGGGACGGCGCGAGGGCATGCCACTGCGTCATGGGGCGTCACCTGACGCCTGGGGCATTGGCCCGGCGGCACGGTGGCCGTTTGCGGAATGGCAGGGTTCACGGCGAGCCGGAAACCCTGCAGTGCCCGTGGTGTCGGCCCATCAGGTCAGCCTGGAACGTAGGCGGTCGCGGATAGCCCGCCTCGTCTTCACCCTGTACCTGGCTACGCTCTCAGTAGATGCCATCCGCAAGGTCACTGGGGCGCCGGCTAGCATACTCGGCATCGTTTACGTCATTACCGCACTTATATACATCGCTGTCTTTCCTGGAAACGCAGGCCGGAGGCGAGAGGCTCAAGAAGCGGTCCCCCGGATGCTGCCCGTGTGGTTGTTCATGCTCTCCCTGTGGTGCCTGGCGGTCGCGCTTGTCCAGCATGTGCCTCTTCAGATGGCATTTCTTGGCTGGGCATCATACGTTTTCTTCGTACCCTTGTTCTATGTCGGTGCCGAACTGGCCGCTGATGACCGCCTAACCGTCAAGGCTCTGCGGGTGATGGCGCGCAGCGGTGGCGTGATAGCCGTAGGCGTCATTGGCAGTGCCGTCCTAGGCCAATCGGCGCCCGCGCTGCTCCAGCCCATCATCCCCGCCGTAGGAATTCACAGCTCCAGTGCGGGAAACATCTATCTCGCCCCCTCGATCTTCGCCACCTCCGAAGAGGCATCGGAGCAATTGCTGATAGCTCTCTTCGCCTGGGCCGCGCTAGCCTACCCGGCCAGCGGGAAATCGTCGCACAGGCTGTCCACATTCTTGCTCCTGCTTACATCTCTTGGCCTGATCGAGGCCGCTAGGCGTACCGATATATATGTGGCCATCGGGGGAATCATCGCCGCGCTCATGGTCGGGCGCATCCGAGCGCCTTCGTCGGTAGGCCGGTTCGCGGCTAGGGCAAGGGGCAAGGCACCCCGACGTTTCGCAGTTGCTATCATCCTGGCAGTGGCCGGTGCTGTCGCCTGCGCCGCCCTTGTAGGTGGAGCGAGGCTGGCATCCTTCCTGACTTCCGGTTCTCCCGAAAGCAGGATCGCAGCCATCTTCGCCCTCCACGGCACGGGTTCGCCGATAGGCCAGGGCCCGGGGACGTCGACGCAAGGCGCCATTGTCATTGGAGCGCAATCTCTCGGCGGTGGGTCAGTTCAGGGCTACGTCCTGGATGGCAGGACGTTCATTACGGTGGAAGGTGGTCTGGGCAAGACGTGGCTGGAACTCGGGATCGTGGGAGTTGCTCTTTACGGGGCGGTTTTCTGGACGGCACTTGCTCCTGCCATCGGGTCTTTGCGTCGGCTTGACGGAGTGGGCGCGGCACTTACGGTGCTGGCCATCGCGTTGGGAATCGTCTTCCTGAAAGGGCATCAGTCGCTCGACGACCCGCTTATTCAGCCTCTTTTCTGGCTGTGCGTCGGCGGGATCTGGGGCAGGGCCTCGGCTGGTCGCGTGAGATCCGAGTCGAGGCCAGACGCGGGCTCCAGCAGGACAGGGATCAGTGCTGATATGGCTCCTAAGATCAGGTGGGGCGTGTTACCGCGTTAACTCGGAGTTGCACTCGAGGCTCTCACCGCTCCCGGCTTCATACGCGCGTGCCTGCTATGGCGAGACCCGGAACCTTCGTACGGCAGTTTCCGCAATGACAGCAGCATCATGACGAGCGCGACGCCGTATGCCACCGTTGACGCGATCGCCGCGCCGTAGACGCCGACTATCGGCAGGAGCGCCGCCAGCAGGACAACCGTGAATATGGCCGCAAGTCCCTCTGCCCTGGCGACCACCAGTGGGCGCTTCCTGCCCCGCAGGATGTCTCCGGTGACCTGGTTGCAGGCCATGAATACGCCCGAAGGGGCCAGGACCCAGAGCAATGGCACCGCGCCGGCGTACCCGGGCCCGAAGACTAGCGGGATGAGCCATGGCGCGGCCAGGGCAAGCGGCACGAGCGCAGCCGCAGCGGCACAGCCACTGCACAAGATGCCAAGCCATTGCATCCGGTGCGCCAGGCCATCCACGCTGGGCCTGGACGCCAGCCGCGGGAAGGCGACATATCCGATCGCTGCTACCAGCGGGATCGGGAGCAGCGTACACGTTACCGCGATCGCGTACCGGCCGAGGACCGCCGCCGGGACCACCTGGGAGAGGATGAGCTGATCGAGCTGTGCATTGAGGGTGGCTGGTGCCAGGGCGGCAATCTGGGCAATGCCGTACCCGGCCAGTGGGCGCACGAGAGCGGCCTGCCACCGGCCGGGGGCTAGGTCGGCCGACCGGCACCGGTAGTAAGCCCAGCCGAACTGGATGAGCAGGGTGAAGGCCAGGACGTACAGCGCGCTCGTCAGCGTGAGCAGCCGCAGCCGCCACAACACGGCAAGAAAGGCCAGGCTCAGTGCTGGCTGGCTCAGTCGCACCGTGTTCCACCAGCGCAGGTTGCTCGCCTGGAGTGAGGCAGTGTAACTGCTCCCGACGAAGGCCACGATCGAAGTGCCGAAGGCTATCCGGTAGGCAGCCGTCAGATCCGTGTCTCCCCGGGCGAGGAGCGGAGCAAACAGCATGCCTGCGGTCATCGCGGCCGTTCCCGTTATCAGCATCAGCGTCCGTGATGTCGCGACGTAGCTGGCGGCGTTGTCTGGATCGTGGGCCACGTGGAAGCACAGCGCCGCCGGTTGGCCCATGGAGCCAACGATGAGCGTCAGCCCGAACCACGCTGAGACCGCGGCGTATTCGCCCCGCATTTCCGGCCCTAGGGCACGCGCTACGATGATGCCGCCCAGCGCGGCCGCCATAACCGAGGCCACGTTGAAGCCGGCCGTGCGGGCCACGAGACGCCCGATGCCGCGCCGCCGCAGCGCCGAGGCAAGTTCTCTCAGTCGCGGCCTGCCAGGACCGGCTGTGACCTGTGACGTCACAGTAGTCTCGCGACCGCGAGCCGAGGGTAACGTTCGGGGGCGAACGCCTGCCGGGCCCACTGGGCGGCGTCCCTGCCCATCAAGGCCAGCCGGATCGGATCTTTGAGCATGTCATGTAGAGTTCGGGACAGGGCTTCCGCTGACTCGTCCACCGGGGCAGTCCCTGTAACCCCGTCGATGTAGGCCTGGTGCGACCCACCGTAAGCAGGCGCGACTACTGGCGTGCCAGCGACCTGAGCCTCAAGCAGGACAAGCCCGAATCCCTCGCCAACAGCGTGACGGCCGCTCATGGTCTGGGTGGCAAGCACGAACAAGTCCGCTGAGGCGAGCTCGCGTGCGAGGTCACGGTCGCTGAGCCTCGACTGAATCGTGCACCAGGGATATTCGGAGACCAGGCGAAGTAGGTCGGCAGGCGGATCCCCGCTGCCGCAGATTGTGAGGCTGACATCCGGACGTCCCAGTGCGGTCACGGCCGCCAACAACTGCGCAAGCCCTTTCTCCCGCCATGCTTCCAGCCGGAAGGCGGTAGCGAGCCGGGTCCCGGGGCCACAGTCCTGCCGATCCGATGCAGCCACGGCCAGTGCGTCGAACCACTCACGCGACAAGCCCGGCGGTAGCACTGTGGCCGGGCGGTCTCTCATGAGCACCCCTGCTGTGAAAGCGCTGATGGCTACCACCCGGACGCCAGCGCGTTGCATCAGGCGGCGCTCCAAACTCCTTCGGGGCCGCCACCGGGAACCCCACACGTCGGTGCCGTAGCAGAGGACCGACATGGCGTGAGTCGAGGGGTACCTGGCGAGCAACGCTGCCACAGGCAGCAGTGCCCGGTGCGCCACCACCAGCCGGGTGGGCTCAGGCGCAGCCCGCAGGACGGCTCGGCCCTCGGCGAGGAGCCGCAGGTGGGCCTGAACCCCGGAGTGTTTCAGGTCCAGGCGCTGGCATCCGATGCCTTCGACCGCGAGGGCCCATTCCACTGTGTGGACGTACCGCTCGATACCACCGTTAAGGCCGCGGGAAGGGCTCAACAACAGCACCCGGCCGCACTCACCGCCTGGCCGGTCACTGACCGCATTCATGAACAACTGGCGGCCTCCCCCTGGGGGTTTCCCGCCCATGCCTGCAGCCATGAATTCAACGCCGTCAGCGCCCATGTTTCCGCCCAGCGACGGCGCGGATGCGGTGACACCAGTCCGGCTCGCATGGCCCTGGCCCTATCCACCACGGACCACACAGGAGCACCAGGCTCGTAAGTCGCGGTGACCAGCGACGCCAACGGGCCGGTGAGCCACGGCCCCATGGGCAAGCTGAAACCGCGCTTCGGTTGCGTCGCAAGCGCTTCGAGATACGGATCGCCCAGCGCCGCGCCGATCACCGCCTTGCCCGGCGCCCTGCTCCGGCCGCGGGCGCATTCCAGCGCGGCAGCGAAGACATGACTGTCCACAAAGGGAACGCGCAACTCAACTGACGACGCCATCGAAAAGCTGTCGGCGTCGGGAAGCAGCGTGGCCTGTAGGTAGACCGCAACCTCGGTGGCGGCCATGGCCGCGAACGAGGTCGGTGAGCACCCGGTCGGCCAGTCAGCCACGTCCGCGTGCCCGGCCATCTGATCGCTCTCGACCCCCGTCAGCTCGTTCGCCAGGGAGACGGGAAGTAGCTCTCGACGAAGGAGAGCGAGATCCGCACCGCGGCGCGGGCCTCCCTTGCTCAGCAGCCGACCGGCCTTGGCTTCGCGCGCCACTCCCACCATACTGGCTGCCCTGGCGACCGCGACGCCTAGCGGGATGGGGACCGTGTCCATGGCTCGCAGCAGGGGCAGGTATTTAAGCAGGCGGAAGTGCGAGTATCCACCTACCGCTTCATCTCCGCCGACTCCGGACAGCGCAACCTTGAAACCGGCTTCATGGATGGCTCTGCAGATGAGGTAGGTATTGAGCCCGTCCAAACTCGGACGCTGCATCGCCTGAAAGAACCGCGCCACGTCGTCGTCTGCCAGGACGATAGGCACCCGCTGGAAGCGATGCCCGTAACGCTGTGCTGTCCGTGATGCCTCCGGGGTCTCGTCGGGAGCTCCGTCGGCCACCACCGTCAGGCAGTGCAAATCCTGATTGAGACGGCGTCCGACCGCAGCGACAGTCGCCGAGTCCACGCCCCCGGATAGCAGCAGCGCCGTCGGGACGTCGGCGGCTAGGTGTAGCTCAACCGACTGTGTCAGCGCCGTGCCCAGGTCGGACGGCAGTTGCTGGACCGCGGCTGGGCCGCCAGGCCGGATCGGCCGTATCTCGACCCGGCGGTCGCGTCCCACCACCGCGACGCTATTGGGCGGGACGGCCATAATCTCAAGAAAGGGACTCTGGTCCGCGGCCATCGCCCCGAAGCGCAGGTACCGGGCGACTGCGGCGTTGTTGAGCCGCGCGCCGGCCGCCAAACGCGCGAGAGGCCTCACCTCGGAGGCGAAAACGAGGCTGCCGTCAGGCAGCAGGCGCCAGTAGACAGGTTTGATCCCGAACGGGTCGCGGGCCAGGTACAGGCGCTCTTCCAGAGTGTCTACCAGTGCGATGGCGAACATCCCGCGCAGCTCGGCCAGCGATTCCTGGCCGAGCTTGGCCCACAACTGAGGAATGACCTCGCCATCACAGACCGTAAGGACCGGCAACCGGAAACGCTCGACGAGCTGCCGGTGGTTATAGATCTCGCCGTTGAACACGCAGACGTATCGCCCGTCCGCGGAGGTGAACGGCTGGTTCCCCGCGGGCGTTGGATCCTGGATGGCAAGCCGCGTGTTGCCCAGGGTGACCTCCCCGGCCCGCACGATAACCGCGTGGTCGGGACCGCGATGTGCCTGAGCCTCGTTGAGAAGGCGTACTCTCGGACTCGCTCTTTCGGCCATCGTGTCGATCGCCCCGGCGATTCCGCACATTGTCAGCCCTCCGTGCGCTCCGCGATCGAGGCACCCTTTCTGGCGGCGAACGTCAGGTTCTGGGTGACTATATGACCGCGCAGCATGCCTGTCTCGGCGGCCAGGGCAATTCGGTAGCCCGCGCTCACTACCTGCCATACCGCGACGCGCGCGGCGCTGGTCAGCCCGTGAGCCACCGGCGGTGAAGAGCGGGTGAGGACGGACTCGAAGCCAGCCGCCGCGGCGAGCTGCCGGATGCTGCGGGCGGTGAAAGACGTCAGGTGGGTAAAGTCTCCGGCCCGGATATGGCCGCCGAGCGGACTGACGGCGTTCGGGACCCGGCCCACGAAGACGCCGCCGGGCACCAGCGCCGCGGCCACCTCGTCGAAAGTCCGGAGAACCTCGGGCTTGGTGAGGTGCTCTAGCAGGTCGGTGGCCGTGACGGCCGCATAATGTGCCGGATGCGCAGCGAGTATGGCGCGGAAATCCCCCTGGAGGACGCGGTTCACACCTGAGGCGCGGGCGAGTGCGGCCTGTTCGGGGCTGATATCGATGCCCTCTGCGTCGAACCCGTCCAGCTGCAGCAACCGGACAAGCTCTCCGTGGCCGCAGCCGAGATCGACAACGGGTCCGGCTGCGGGTAGCGGCAGCAGGGGACGCAGGTCACGCCGGTAGACCAGGGCAGCCGCCTCATCACCGCCACACCCTGCGTGCTGTGAGGCGTATACCTTGTAGAGGCGCCTCCGCAGGTCGGAGAGAGTATCGACTGTCACAAGTAGATACTACTCAGATACCCTTCGTAATAAAGCCAGCTGACTGAGGCCACAGGCGTAATGGTCGCCCACGGCCGGAGCGGCGACGCGCCCGTCAGGTCAAGGCGCGTCTCCCGGCCGTACTGGTCGGCCGGGCAGATCGCGGAGGGCCAGGGTGTTCGGCGGTGCCTCTGCCATGAGCACTCGCCCAGCGGCTGGCCGGTCAGCGTCATACAGATTGAAACCGTACTCGTTGAGCGTGTCCCACACGATAGCGGAATTACGCGCCGCCACCTCGCAGATGACGGTCGAAGCTCGTCCCAGCACAAGCGATCCGCCCGCGAGGACGGTCGCTTCGGCCTCCTCCACATCGATCTTTATCACGTCGGGGGCCGGGAAGTGCTCAGCTAGGGAGTCGAGCGTGAATGTCGGAACCAGTTCCGTGGCCCGAATGCCGCCCGTCTGACTGGTACCGAAACCATCCAGGTGATTGGTTGACCGGTTACGCGCGGCGATATGGAAACGGGCCACAGACAGGCGATCTGATACCGCGGCAGACAGTACATCTACCGGCGCGTGGCCGTGGTTGAGGACGGCTGAGCGGCGGAGCAGCCTGACCATGGCGATATCGGGCTCCACGGCGAGGACACGCCCGGCTGGCCCTGCGGCGACCGCGGCGGCGAAGCTAAATAGTCCAAGATTGGCGCCGATGTCCCAGACGGTATCGCCCGGCGTGACGGTCTCTGCGGCGAGCCTCAAGAGCGTGGGGTCCACCTGTGCCATGCGGCGCCCGAGGTAGCGAAGCCTGCCTTCTGACGAGACATAGATCCGCGCGTCAGCAAAGGGCGCAGGCAGCCGCCTCCGGACGACCAGCCGATGGGTCGCCTGCTCCAGCGCCGAGCGCATCCGAACGCGGCTGCCGATTAGCACGGCCTCGCTTAACAGGGTCTCGACGTTCTGGCCGGAGAGCACCCGCCGGCAGTCCAGGACGTACCGTGCGTGACGGCTGACCTCGGCCGCGGTGAAGGCATCGTGCTCGGTGAGCAGCACCACCGCGTCGGCGGCGGCGATCTCCTCAGGCGTGGCCTCGACGCGGGCCACGGCCGGGCCGATGACGGCGGGCTCCGTTACCAGCGGATCGGCCGCCCGTACGTCCGCGCCCATGCGGAGCAGCAGTTCGGCAACCCGGATCGCGGGCGATTCCCGCGCGTCGCCGGTGTTCTTCTTGTAGGCCAGCCCGAGCAGCAGGATCTGCGATCCGTTCACCGGCCGCCCGCGCTCGTTCAGCGCGAGCAGCAGCCGGCGGACGACGTAGTCCGGCATGTGGCTGTTGATGTCGTTGGCAAGCTCGACGAATCGGAAGCGCCGCCCGAGCGACCGCTCCACCCGCCACGACAGGTACGACGGGTCGATGGGCAGGCAGTGGCCCCCCACGCCCGGGCCGGGACTGAACGCCATGTACCCGAACGGCTTGGTGGCCGCGGCGTCGATCGCCTCCCACACGTCCACGCCGAGATCGCGCCCGAACATCGCTAGCTCGTTCACCAGCGCGATGTTCACATGCCTGAAGGTGTTCTCGATGAGCTTGGCCATCTCCGCCTCGCGCGGCGACGACACCGCCACGGTCCGGTCCACGATGCCCCCGTAGAAGCTCTCCACCGCCGCCAGCGAGTCCGGGTCGATGCCGGAGACGATCTTCGGCGTGCTGGCCAGCGTCCAGGTCCGGTTTCCCGGATCGATGCGCTCCGGACTGTAGCCGAGATGGAAGCCGGTGCCCGCGGCCAGCCCGGACCCCTCCTCGAGCCACCCGAGCACCTGCTCCTGCGTGGTGCCCGGGTAGGACGTGGACTCCACGATCACCGTGGCACCCTGGCGCAGGTAACGCGATAGCGTGCGGCTGGCTGCCTCGACATAGGTTAGGTCGGGCAGGCCGTCCCGCAGCGGCGTGGGCACCGTTATCACGGCGACGTCGAAGCCGGCGCAGGCGTCGGCACTGGCCGATGGCCGGAACCGCCCGGTCCCGAGCGCCGCCGCCAGTTCCTCGTCCGGCACGTCTTCGACGTAGGATTCGCCGGCCTCCATCCGTTTTACCCTGACCGCGTCGACGTCATAGCCGGTGACCACGTGCCCGGCCGTCACCGCCCGCATCGCCAGTGGCAGGCCCACGTATCCGAGGCCAACCACCACCACGGCGCTCACGAGCACCCTCGCACCGAACTCCTCGACCGACCCATAGCCACGTCCCCCAGGCTGTCTTGGTTGCAGTCTGCTCACCTTAAGTGAGCGAGGAAGCCGGACACAACTAGCGACAGATAAGCTACTAAATGTTATAATGGCTGACAGGAGGGGCGCCAGTAGGTAATTTGGTCCTGCTGTCCCTCGGTCCGTATCTCCGGAGCAAGCAAGGCGACCGGGCACGATATGTCGCAGAATCCGCCTGCTATTGACGGCGATGTCACCCGCCGCTTCCCAGCGTCGGTGCATTGTTGACTGTCCCCGTGGCGCCGGCCCGCGTGAAGGCCGCGTTGTTCAGATGGCTCATGAGGTAGGACGCGCTCCGTGCCCCGTAGCCCAGCTCCAGCCTGAACCGGATGCGGTACTTCTTGGCCGCGCCCTCCGCCGCCGATGGGATCTGCTGCACGAAGCTTGCACCGAACAGGCTGGCCCAGTAGCCGTCCAGCCACGGATTCTGGCCGTTGGTCCAGGCACTGAACGGCACCGCGAACAACGTCGACTGCCAGCCGGCCGGGAAACCGGCGTGGCTCGCGAGGTCGGCTTCGCCGTTCGTGATATCGGCCTCGACACGCGCCTCGTAGGCCGAATCCGTCTGCCCGAAGTCCCAGACGTAGTACTGGAAGTGCGAGGCATCCATCACCGCCGTGTCGAGGCCGGCCAGGCAGGAGGCAGGCGCGTAAGGCAGGTAGGCGTGCCCGCACAGCCCGGCGTGAAGCTGGAGGTACCAGCCCTGGCCGGCCATGGCCGCCACGGTGCTCCATGGCGCATACCCGCTGTTGTCGATGCCGTTATAGGCGCCGTCCGCGTACCCGGTCACAACGAACATGACCGCATGGAACCCGTACCGCGCCAGGACGGACGTTGCCTGAGTGTCCGACGTGAAGGCATCGTCAAACGTGATAAGGATCGGCTTGGCCGGGAGATTGCTGTTGGTCCCGTTCAGCCACGCTGCGTACTGCGCCGGGGTGATGGTGGCGTACCCGGCTGCCGCGAGGGTCTTCATGTCGGCCTGGAAGTTTGCCAGCGTGACATTGTAATTCGCGACCGAGCCCACCACCGAGGACGGTGTGCCGATCCCGTGGTAAACAAGGACCGGAATCTGCGCCGGTAGCGCGGTCGGCGTATGCGCAGATATAGGCGCGGGCGTTGTTGCCCCTCCAGACCCTTCCGCCAGCAGCACGCCGAGGGTAACGGCCAGGATCGCTGCCGTCAGTATCTTAACGACGCTCTTCATCTCACACCATCTTTCTCGGGATGAAGTGAGTCAGCGCCACCATCAATGCGATCAGCATCGTGCCCAGCAGGGACGCCCACATGATGCCGATCACGCCCGCGGCTGAGAATGACCCGAGCCCGAGACCGGTTCCGAGCATCCCGCCGGTTCCCGTGTTTGCGTACATTTTCAGTTCCCTTCCTTGACAACGGAATCCCTGACAGAAACCCAGGTGTCGCCGGACCCGTAGCCGGTCACCTGCTTGAAGTAGCCGCTTGCGATGGCGACCGTGAGAATCCAGGCGTACCCGACCTCGATGACGAGGCTGGCGGCAACGAGCATCCCCCACTTTCCCGTCCCGCGTACCGAGCGCGCGGCGTCGGTGATAAAGACGGCCGCGCCTGGCAGCATCCACCAGGCCACAAGCGGTTTGTGGCCGGCGATGAGCACCCCGAGCATGGCAAAGAACAGCAGCCGGACGAAAATCGAGAAAGCGAATCCCCCCTGTTTCAGCCACAAGATCGCTGTCTTCCGCGTCCACCCGAACTGCATGAGGGTTTGCAGGTAGCCGCGTGCCCAGCGCTCCCGTTGTCTGAACAGCGAGCGTATGCGCGTGACCGGGACGGTCGACACGAGGCAGTCCTGCGGCCGGATCATGTGCCAGTGCGAGTGCCGCAGGGCTATCGTCAGCTTCCAGTCCTCCGTCCAGTTCTCCGGGTCGTAGACTGACCTGTAGAGTTCCTTCATCTCGCGCAGCGCGGCCACGCGGAAGACGGCGGCCATGCCGGTCATGCACCCCCCGCG
Source organism: Streptosporangiaceae bacterium (assembly GCA_050698735.1). Lineage (GTDB taxonomy): Bacteria > Actinomycetota > Actinomycetes > Streptosporangiales > Streptosporangiaceae > Palsa-504. The sequence continues at coordinate 35,600 of JBOHCG010000014.1, forward strand.
CCCCTTGTGCCGCCCGATCATGACGCGATCCCGCTCGTACTCCATGGCCTGTAGGAGCTCCAGGAGATTCCCGTGCCGCATGACGAGGTGATTGGAGCTGAGCGCGCCGAGTTCCGGGTCGGCGATGAAATGCCGGATGGCGTTCTCGATCAGGTCGGCGGTGAGAACCGTGTCCGCATCCATCGATAGCACGAGATCGTCATCGTCGAGGTGCGAGAGATAGCGGTCCAGCGCCATATTCAGGGCCCCGGCCTTCCGGCCGTCGATCTCGCCGACGTCATAGACGCACACGCCGAGGTCGCGCGAGATCTGCGCCGTGGCATCCGTGCTGTTGTTGACGACAATCAGGATCTCGTCAGGCGCGCGCGTCTGCGACAAAAGCGATTTGATAGTATCGGTGATGCTCGCTGCCTCATTATGGGCAGGCACCATCGCAAGCACTCGCATGAAAATATCCCCCCAAGCCCCGTCAGGACCCAATGCCAGCGGCTTTAAGGCGAAACGGTTGAAGACCGGTTCTGTTCCTGGTTGCACTGTGTGATCGCTGCTGGCTGCTGGCCTGTTGATCAGGTTTCCTGCGAGATGGGTGAGGCC
>JBOHCG010000015.1:0-34930 GCA_050698735.1 Streptosporangiaceae bacterium
TCCCCCCCGGTCACGTTCACCGCGGTCGAGATCGCCGACCGCCCGCGCGTGGTCCGCGACCTGCGTGCGATCGCCAGACTGCGCCGCCTGCTCCGATCCGGCGCGCCGGACACGGCGCACGCACACCGCCTTCCGGTCGGCGCGCCGGACGTGGTGCACGCGCATGGCCTGCGGGCCGGCGCGCTGGCCGCAATCGCGATCGCGTTCGGCCGGAGCCGCACCCCGCTAGTCGTCACCGTGCACAACGCCCCGCCGGCTGGCGGCGTCACCGGGGCCATCTACCGCGTCCTCGAGCTGATCGTGGCCCGCAACGCTGCCTCGGTCCTGTGCGTCTCCACGGACCTGGAGCAACGCATGCGCGCCGCGGGCACCCGCCGTGTCGCCCACGCCGTCGTCCCCGCCCCCCTGGTCACGCTGACCGCCTCCTCGGCTTCCCCCACATCCGCACCTGCTCCCGCACCTGCTCCCGCACCTGCTCCCGCACCTGCTCCCGCCCCTTCGGTCGCCACCTCACCCTCAGCCGCCCTTCCTGCCCCTTCGGTCGCATCGTGGGACGTTTCCGCGGAAACGCGTGCCGCGGTCCGCGCCGAACTCGGGGACTTCGGTACCGGACCTGTCGTCCTGGCGGTCGGCAGGCTGGCCGCGCAGAAGGGGTTCGGCGTCCTGCTCGACGCCGCCGTCGGCTGGCGGGATCTGCGGCCCGAGCCGTCGCTGGTCATCGTCGGCGAGGGGCCGCTCGAGGCAGAACTCAGGCGCCAGGCGGCATCACTCGGGCTGGCCGCGACGTTCACCGGCCAGCGTCCCGACGTGCCGGCGCTGCTGGCGGCCGCGGACGTCTTCGTGCTGCCGAGCGCGTGGGAGGGCCAGGCGCTGATCCTGCAGGAGGCGCTGCGCGCCGGCGTCCCGATCGTCGCCACCCGCGTCGGCGGCAACCCGGACCTGCTCGGCGAGGACGCCGCGCTGCTCGTCCCTCCCGGCGACGCGCAGGCCCTTGCCGCCGCGGTGCGCTCGGTCCTCGCCGACCCCGCGCTCGCCGACCGCCTGCACCGGGCCGCTCTGGTTCGCGCCCGCGCCCTCCCCGCCGAGGAGGACGCGGTAACCGCTGCCCTAGCCGAATACGCTCACGTCGCACGACGATGACGCATCTCACGCAGGCCCAAGCACAGCGCAGGGAGACCGCCCCGGGTCCATCACGCTCACCCGGTTTCCTCCCAGCGGCGCTGCACGGAGGTCGGCGCGTCCGCCTTGATCAGGTTTTCCTTCGCGGCAAAGAACTCGTCGCTGGCCGCGGCCACCGAGCCGCGCAACCGGAGCAGGTCGGGAAGAAGTTGCTCATTCATAGAAGATCCCTACCCGGAAAATCCCGTTAGCCTCGTTTCAGCAGCCTGCCAACTGGCTCACCACTGGGCTCTCCGCGCTCACCGTCGAGCAGGGCGGTTCCGCGCAGCCAGGTCTGCCGCACCCGCCCGGTCAGCGTCCGCCCCGCGTACGGCGTCACCGGATGCCGGTGCTGCAGCCGGGCCGGATCCACCTCGAACGTCTCGTCCGGGTCGAACGCCACCAGGTCAGCGTCGCCGCCGACCTCGATGCGTCCCTTGGCGGGCAGGCCGGCGAGCGCGGCCGGGGCCGCCGCCATCCACCGCGCCACGTCGTCGAGCGTCCGCCCGCGCCGCCGTGCGACGCTCCACACGGCGGGCAGGCCGAGCTGGAGCGAGGCGATGCCGCCCCACGCCGTGCCGAAGTCCCCGGAGGCCTTCATCGATGGCGGGGACGGCGAGTGGTCGGACACCACGCAGTCGATCACCCCGGACTCCAGGCCGCGCCACAGCGCCTCGCGGTTGACCGCGTCCCTGATCGGCGGGCACGACTTGAACTCGGTCGCGCCGTCGGGCACCTGCTCGGCCGCGAAGAACAGGTAGTGCGGGCACGTCTCGGCGGAAAGCCGGATGCCCGCGGCCTTCGCGCCGGCGATCATGGCCACGCATTCGGCGGCCGACAGGTGCACGATGTGCGCCCGCGCCCCGGTGGCGGCCGCGGCGGAGACCACCTTCTCGATGGCGCGGCGCTCCGCGACCGGCGGCCGGGAGGCCACGAACGCGCCGAAGTCGCGGCCGGCCGCCGGGCTGATTTCCGCCGCGTCCTCCGCGTGCACGATCAGCAGCGCATCGGCCGCCGCCAGCACGCCGAGGACAGAACGCAGGCCCGCCGCGTCCAGCGGCGGGAACTCCGGCACCCCCGAATCGAGCAGGAAGCACTTGAACCCGATCACCCCGGCCTCGTGCAGCGGCACCAGGTCGGCGGAATTCCCCGGCACCGCGCCGCCCCAGAACGCCACGTCCACCCAGCACTTCCCGGTCGCGGCCGCCTGTTTCTCCCGCAGCGCCGCGACCGACACGGTGGGCGGCAGCGAGTTGAGCGGCATGTCGCAGATCGTCGTGATCCCGCCCGCCGCCGCCGCGCGGGTCGCGGTCGCGAACCCTTCCCACTCCGTCCGGCCCGGCTCGTTGACGTGCACGTGCGTGTCGACGAGGCCCGGCAGCAGCGCGAGGTCACCGAGGTCGACGTCCTGGGCGGCGTCCAGGCGCGTGCCGTACTCCTGCACGGCCGCGATGGTCCCGTCGCTGACCGCGACCGCCGCCGCGGCGGTGTCCCCGGGCAGCACCGTCCGCCGGGACCTGACGACCAGCTCGTAGCTCATCCTGCCCACATCCAGCCGAAGCTCGTGGAGCTGTCCGCCGGGTCCGACGGCTTGTACTCGCAGCCGATCCAGCCGCCGTATTCCGCGGCCGCGAGCTGGCCGAACAGGTCCTCCCACGGCAGCGTGCCGGTGCCGGGAGCGCCGCGGTCCGGCACGTCGGCAACCTGGATGTGCGCGATGTCGGCGGCGTCGCCGGCCAGCACATCCGGCAGGTTCTCGCCCATCTTGGCCAGGTGATACAGGTCGGCGAGGAACGCGATATTGTCGGCCCCGCCGCGCGCGCGTACCTGGCGGATCACCGCGAGCGCGCTCCTGCTGGAGACCAGCACGGCGCGCGGGTTGTCGTAGGAGTTAATCGCCTCCACGACAACGGTCGCGCCCACCCGCCCGGCCGCACGGGCGGCCAGCGTGAGGTTTTCGGTGGCCAGCTCCGACTGCTGCTCCAAGGGCACCCCGTCCGCGTGGTTCCCGTACAGCGCGTTCAGCACCGTGCAGCCGGTCTGCCCGGCGATGCCGACGCAGGCCTCGATGTTGTCGCGGAACGCGGCCGAGCCCTCGGGCAGGGACAGCAGCCCACGCTGGCCGGCCGCCATGTCCCCGGCGGCGAAGTTCAGGCCGACCAGCCGCACCCCGGCGTCCCCGAGCGCCGCGACGAAGGCGTCCGCCTCGCGGTCCTCCGGCACCGGGCCGGCGAACGGCCACCAGAACTCGACCGCGTCGAACCCGGCCGACCGGGCCGCGGCCGGCCGCGTCAGCAGCGGGAGCTCGGTGAACAGGATCGAGCAGTTGACGTCGAAGCGCAGCCCGTAAGTGTGCACAGCCGCCAGTCTCTCACCACGTCAGCCCGAGGGCCTGCACCAGGATCCGCCCCGGGATCCCCCGCCGTTGACTCGCCGGCACGGAATCCGACACGAGGCCACCCGTGGTTCCTGGCAAGGCCCTGTTGGTGTAGATTTTCGGATCACGAGCGCCCAGCCGGAAGTTCGGTCCCGCAAGTCAGTCTCTGTGCGTTCATCCGCACGCCACGTGATGGTCAGCGGCAAACCGGAAGCGCGCGCTAGAACTAACAACATCGCACATGAAGGGCCGAAGACGATGCACGTGTTCGACGGGTTCAGTGTGGCCGGGCGCGCGGTGACCGGGCGCACCGTGAAGACGCTGACGGCTGTCGGGGCAGCAGCGGCCGTCCTGTCCGGCATGACCGCCTTCGCCGCCCCGGCCAGCGCGACGCCAGCCACGCCAGCGACACCCACGTACACCGTGCACCAGATCCTGTCCGGCGCGAGCCTGCACCACTGGTACACCCCGGCCGGCAAGAAAACGAGGAAGTCCGAGCCGCTGGCCCAGCCCGACGACATCACGATCCTCGGCGGCAACCTGTTCACCGGATTCCAGAACGGGGTCGGCCCGCAGGGCCAGGCCAGCGGCGACGGGAACCACGACAGCACGATCGTGGAGTTCACCCAGGGCGGTAAGGTCCTGCACCAGTGGGACGTGACTGGCAAGGTCGACGGCCTGACCGCCAACCCGGCCACCGGCTGGGTCCTCGCCACGGTCAACGAGGACGCGCACTCCAGCCTCTACACGATCAACCCGTCGTCGGGCCAGGTTGTGCACTACGCCTACAACAAGGCGCTGCCGAGCAAGGGCGGTACCGACGCCATCTCCTTCTACAAGGGCCAGATGCTGATCAGCGCCTCGGCGCCGGGCACAACCGGCGCGGGCGCGCCGAACCCGGCCTACCCGGCGGTGTACGCGGTGACGCTGAACTCGGCCAAGCGGATAGCGAACATCCGGCCGATCTACTACGACGAGTCCGACGCGACCCAGGTCACCGGCGTAGTGTCCGGGGGGACGGTGCGGCTGGCGCTCACCGATCCTGACTCCAACGAGGTCGTGCCGAGCAGTACGCCGCGGTTCGCCGGCGACTTCATGCTGACCAGCCAGGGCGACAAGGAGCAGATCTACGCGCATGACGCGGGCTCCGGTTCGCAGCATCTGTACGTCCTAAAGCTGTCGCAGTCGGTCGACGACACGGCGTGGGCGACGTCCTGGGACGGTGCGTTCTTCGCCGCCGACCATGACGGCGACACCATCGACAAGGTGACGGGCACCTTCTGGCCGGAGGGCACCGCCCTCGTCGCCGTGACGCCGTGCGACGCCAACAACGCGCCCGCCACCTGCCCAGGTCCCGGGTTCCCCGCGAACTACCTGGGCCGGCTGAACATGTGGACCGGCCAGATCACCCCCGTCTCGCTGCACGGCCCCCGCCTCGAGCCGCAGGGCATGATCTTCGTCGCCGGCTGACGGCGTCGGTTGACGGCGTCGGCTGAGGGGCCAGCAGTCAGCTTCCCCGGTAGGTGGAATACGCGAACGGGCTCAGCAGCAGCGGCACGTGACAGTGCTCGCCCGGCACCGTCGCGGAGAAGGTGACCGCGACCTCCGGGTAGAACGACGCCGATCCGCGCGCCTTGAAGTACGCCCCGGTGCCGAAGGTGACCCGGTACACGCCGGGCTCCAGGCCATCAGGTAGCCGCAGCCGCCCGTCGGCGTCGGCCTGCCCCTCGGCGGCCGGTACCCACCCGCCGTCGGCAAGGCTCCGCTCGAGCCGCACCCCGATGCCCGCCGCCGGCCGTCCCGTCGTCGCGTCGAGAACGTGCGTGGAGAACGTCACCAGCCCGGCCGTCACGAGGTCAGCAGCTTCGTCATCCGCAGCCGGGTGATCTTCTGGAGTTCCTTGCGCACCACTGCCCGTTCGGCATCCTCGTCATTTCCGAGCCTGACCTGCAGCCGGTCGAGCATCTCCTGGCCGGAAAGGCCGCTCGCGCAGATCAGGAAAACGTGGCCGAAACGCTCCTCGTAGGCGACGTTGCCCAAGGCAAGCGCCTGCCGCACCGCGTCGCCCGCCGCGGCGGCCCCCGCCTGCTCGGCGGCGGAGACCCCTTCGGTCCGGTCCCCGATCCTCGGGTGCGCTTCCATGCTCTTGAGGATATCGTCCCAGGTCAAAGACTTGAAGGCGGTGTCAATCGCGGCCAGGAGGCCGTCCGGGTCGACATAGGGCCGGCTGTCGGCGATCGCCCTCGCGAACGACGACGACGCGCAGCAGGCGAACGCATCCCGCTCCGCGGCGTCCGCCGGAGCCGCGTTGAAGGCGGCAAGCGAGGACGCCTGGGCGCCGCAGGAGTGGGAGTCCGCCATGCGAGCCATCCAATCAGCCCGGGTCGCGGGCTCGGAAGGCGCCTATCGAATCAATCACCGGTAACCTGGTTCCATCCTATTTTGTAGCTTTCGCTAAACAAGTGACGGTCGTGACGCGCGCTGACGGTTTATCGCCAGGGGGGTGATTCCGTGCGGGTGCGGGACTTGCTCGACGTGCCCGGCCTGGGCCTCAGGCTGCTCACCGCCGCCGCCGGCCTGGACCGCGCGATCCGGCACGTATTCACCACCGACCTGCCGGACCCCAGCCGGTACCTGACGCCAGGGGACCTGGTGCTGACCGGCCTGATCTGGTGCCGCGAGCCGGGCGACGCGGACCGGTTCGTCCGGGCGCTGGTCAGGGCGGGCGCGGGAGTCCTCGGCGCGGGAGAGGCGCTCGGCGAGGTGCCGGGCGAGGTGATCCGGGCGTGCGGCAGGCACGGCATCACCCTGCTCGCGGTGCCGGCCGAAACCTCGTTCGCGGCCGTCACAGAGGAGGTCGCGCGGCGGCTGAGCGGTGACCGGGCGAGCGCGATGACCAGGGTCCTCGGACGGCGCAGGCTGCTGCTGTCCGCGGTGGCCGCGGTGGCCGGGCTCGATGAGCTGTTCCGGCTGATGGGCCAGGAGATCGGTGCCGAATGCTGGCTGCTCACCGGGCTGGGCCGGGTGGTCGGCGGAACGGGGACGGCCTTGCCCTCGCCGCTGGCCAGGCGGCTGGCCTGCGACTATCTCAAGGCGGACAGGCTGCCGGCGTCCACGCGGGTGGGCGGTGTCTGCGACGCCCCGGGCACGGGAAAGTACTCGCTGTTCGGTGTCGGCGGCGAGCCGAGGCTCACCAGCTGGTTCCTCGCCTGCCCGGGGCGCGAGCAGGACTGGCCGCACGAGCTGCGCGAATCGGTGGTCGAGCTCGCCGCGGACGTGGCGCTCGAGCGGGCCAGGCTGGACGCCGGCCGGACCGGGGACCGCAAGCTCGCCGAGGCGATCGTCGCCAGGCTCGCGTCCGATACCAGCGGCGGGACTGCCCCTGGCGAGGTCGCGTCGCTGATGCGGACGGTCGGGCTGCCGCCCGATGGCGGCTATCTCGTGGTCGCGATGCGCGCCGACGCGGACCGGCTGACGGGCCCTAACACCGAGCGCTGGCGCTGCGATCTGGCCGAGGAACTGGCCGTGCCGTACTCCGGCGGTGCGGTGGTCGCCGCGCTCGGCGAGGAGACCGTCGCGCTGGTGCCGCTGCCGGCCGAACCGGTCCGGGGCGAGGTGCAGGCCGCGCACGCGTTCGCGGAGCGGCTGCGTGCGACGCAGCCGGTCTTCGAGTCTGATCCCGGCCGCGCCAGGCTCAGCGTCGGCGTCAGCGCGCCCGCCGAAGGCGTGACAGCGCTGGCCGGGGCGCTCCATGAGGCGGGCAGTGCCCGGCGGCTCGCCGCGATGCGGGCCGGCCCGGCCGCCGTCTGCGTCGTGACAAGCGACGAGGTGACCTCGCACGAGCTCCTGCTGGCCAGCGTGCCCGGCAGCGTGCTGCGGTCGTTCCGCGAGCGGCTGCTCGGCCCGCTGCTCTCCTATGACGAGCGGCACCGCGCCGAACTGCTGCCCACGCTGCGCGAATTCCTCGCCTGCTCCGGCTCGTGGAACGTCTGCGCGGCGAAGATGTACGTTCACGTCAACACCGTGCGCTACCGGATGCGGCGCATCGAGGAGCTCACCGGGCGCGACCTGTCCTCGCTCGAGGACCAGGTCGATTTCTTCCTCGCGCTGCGGATTCGCTAGCTTGTCCGGGTGGTGATGATCCGGTCCGCCTCGACTGCGGATGCGGCGGAGATCTCCGGCGTGCAGCGAGACAGCTGGCTGGCGGCCTACCATGGCATCATCGCCCACGAGATCATCGACCGGGTGACTGCGCCCGACGGCGGCGCGCGAGTGCGCCAGGTGTTCCGGACGCGGCCCTGGCAGCGCGTGGTCGTGGCGGCCGAGGAACAAGACATCGTCGGCTACGCGTCCTTCGGGCCGGAACTCGACGTGTTCGCGCCCTGGCCGCATCCGGTGAGCCCGGCGGGCCGGGAGGGCCAGGTCGGCGAGGTTTACGCCCTCTATGTCCACCCCGCCTGGTGGTCAACAGGGACCGGGCGCGCGCTGATGGACCACGTGCTCGCCAAGGTCTCCCGCGCCGGGTTCCCGAACGTCATGCTGTGGGTGCTCGAGCGCAACGCCCGCGCCCGCGGGTTCTATGAGCGCGCCGGGTTCCGGCCGGACGGCGCCAGCCACGTGCTCGCCGGCCTCGGCGGCATCGTCGAGATCCGTTACCGGCGCGAGCTTGGCGGCGGCCCGACGGTGGCGGCCTCCGGGCCGAAGCGCTCCACGTAGCCGGGATGGACCTGCTGCCAGCGGTCGGCAGCGGGCGGCTCCGCGCCGTCGATCCAGGCCCGCAGGGCATCCAGGCAGACGTGCCAGCCGGCCCCGTCGCGCGCCGCCTTGCCGCCTTCGGCCAGCGTGTCGGTGAAGATCAGCAGGGACGCATACCGGGATCGGCGCCATCTGGTGGGACTTCGCGCTGGCCGGCGCGGGTGTGGGCCTCTGCCTGACGCCGATGACCCAGGTCGCCGTGTCGGCGGTCGGCGCCTCCCGGGCCGGGATGGCCTCCGCGGTGCACAACGCCCTCCGCCAGTTCGGCCAGGTACTCGGCGTCGCCGTCCTCGGCGCGATCATCGACGCGCGCCGCGGCCCCGCCGGCCTGCACGCCGCGATGTGGGTCTCCGGCCTCGCCCTGCTGGCCGCCGCCGCTGGTGGCCATCCTGCTGCGGCCGGCCGGCCAGCCGCTGCCCGGTGCCACGGACCCTGCGACCGCCACCACTGCCCGTTCTGCCTGATAAAAGGACCCCGGCCCCAGCGGCTGGTCAGCGCCGTCCCCTCCGTTGCCCGCCGTACGCCGCCGTCAAAAATCCGTATTCAGAACGGGTCGTGGTATCACCGCCAGGGCCGCGTCCTCGCCCGCGTGGCAGGACTTCAAGAGAGCCAATGAGACGTCAACTGGCGCTATCGATATGGAGCCAGTTTTGGCAAGGTGGACGCCATGCCGCGCCGCCTGATCCAGTTGCTCGCCGGGCTCCTCCTGTACGGGATCAGCGACTCGATGCTGCTGCTGGCCGGCCTCGGCCCCGGCCCGCGCGACGGCCTGATGACCGGCCTGGCAGCGCGCGGCCACTCGATCCGCGTCGTCCGCACCGGCATCGAGGCCACCGTCCTGCTGATCGGCTAGCTGCTCGGTGGCAACGTCGGCGTCGGCACGGTGATCTACGCCGCCTGCATCGGCCCGCTTGCCCACATCTTCGTCCCACCGGCGGCACCGGCCAGCACAACTACCTCGACATCACCCGCCTCCGCCAGGACACCGGCTACCAGCCCGCTTACGACACCGACCGCGCCGCCGCCGACTACATCGCCTGGCTCCGCGCAGGCAACGACCGTTAACCGCCGAGACCGTCGTAGTCGACCGTAATCTCGGCCAACGGCTCGGCGCCGGTGATGAAATGCTTCAGCGCTTCGACTTCCTCGCGGAGTTCGGAGATGGTGCGGCCGCCCGCGCTCCCGGGGTACCCCTGCGGGAGCGCCGTCCACACCCAGGCTCCGGTCTCCAGTGTCCGCTCGCGCTTGACGTGAACGACCAGGTTGATTGCGGGAGCGCTCATTCAGTCCCCCTATCGGGGACCGTCAACGGCTGACGCCGTCATGACGACTTGCGGTTACCCCGAGACATGGCCGGGCGCCGACTAGTCCGGCGGTTGACCGATGCGATAGGAGGGCGTCGAGGTCGGCTTCCTTGATCTGTTCGCCGTTGGGGCTGTCCTCGGCGGCGATCCACAGCTGCCGTCGCTTGTCCCACAGGAAGGACCATTGGTCGGCCAGCCGGGTCATCGCGTCGAGCTGGGCAGCGGTGAGCATTACGATGTCCTCTCACTGGCAGACGGCCACGACATGGATGGGCATCAAGGGTGATCCTTCCGGCGGCACGGGCGAACTGCCTCTCACCGTGCCAGGCTGGGACTACCGTATGAAGTCACCTAGCGGCTATCCGCAAGCAGCAAGCCAGATCGGCGAACTCTGCCGTCCGCCTGCAAGCATCCGCAAAAGGAGCCGATATGCCCGCCAGACGCGACCTGGACCCTGAAGCCTCGCCGCTGCACTTCTTCGGCGCAGAAGTCCGGCGAGCTCGCGAGTCCGGGGGCATGACGCTGGCCGAGTTGGGCGCGCTGGTGCCCTGCGACGCTTCCACCGTGTCCCGGATCGAGTCCGGCCAGCTCAGCCCCTCCGAACGGTTCGCCCAAGCGTGCGATGAGGCGTTCCCGCAGATGGGCGGATGGTTCACCCGGTTCTACCAGTCCAGCGGCCAGTGGGCCGGGCCGTACCCGCCTTGGTTCCTGGACTGGCTCAGGATCGAGCGCGAAGCTACCGCCCTACGCTGGTGGGAGCCGATCTTGATACCCGGCCTGCTGCAGACCGCCGACTACGCCCGCGCGCTGTTCCGCGCCTGGCAGCGGGCCGACAGCGACGAGCAGGTCGAGGACCTGGTGGCTGGCAGGCTGGAACGCCAGGCCATCATGGACCGCGCCGACCCGCCACAACTGTGGGTCCTCCTGGATGAGACGGTCCTGCACCATCCGGTCGGATCCCCGAAGGTCATGCATGGCCAGCTTGACCACCTCGCCGACATGACCAGCCGCGCCTCGGTGACAGTCCAGGTCGTCCCCGCCGACCTCGGCGCGCACGCTGGGATGCTCGGCGCATTCATCCTGGCCGACCCCTCCGGTACGTTGTATCTGGAAACAGCGGTCGAAGCCCAGATCACCGGCAGATCCGCGCTCACCGGACGGGCAGCGCTGATATTCGACCGGCTCCGTGCCGATGCCCTGCCCCGCGGTGCATCGCGGGACCTGATCGTGAAGGTGGCACACGAACGATGGGAACGATGATCACGCGCTGGCGCAAGTCCAGCTACAGCGGCGGCAACGGCGGAGCCTGCATCGAAGTCGCCCCAACCGGACCTGACGGCCACATCCTCGCGCGAGACAGCCAGAACAGCACTGGCCCGATACTGCGCTTCAGCCCCTCTGCCTGGCGCAACTTCGCCACGCAAATCAAAGGCGAACGCTCCTAAGCCCGCTCGCGCGCTGTAGGCGCTGCCGTTGCGTTGCTGCTTCCCTACAGGTCACGCTGATCCCTACAGGTCACGCTGATCCCTACGATCACCGCACATGGCTGCGGCCACGGCGACCTCGGTGCCGGCCAGGCCGACCGAGCAGAACACCGTGATCTGCTCCGGGCTGGTCCTGCCAGCGACTGCCCCGGCAAGCACTGCGCCGAGGTCCACCACTGGCTCACGGGCGAAAAGATGCGACTCAGGGTAGGCGGCCAGCTGGGCGGGGGAGTCGGTGAGGATCACGTCGGCGCGTTCGGCCAGCGCGGCGGGCACCTCGTGTCTGGTGACGGACTTCGGGCCCAGCGTGGTCACGTGCGTCCCCGGCGCGATCCAGTCGGCCTCAAGGACTGGGACCGCGCTGTTGGTGGCGACGATGACCACGTCTTGATCGCGGACCGCGTCCTGCACGGCCGTCACCGCCCGCGCCGTCAGGCCTAGCTTGGCGGCGGCCCGCTCGGCGAAGGCGGCGGCCCGCTCCGGGCGCCGGGCCGCGACCGTTACGGACGTCACCGGGCGAACCGCGCGCACTGCCCACAGCTGCGTCCACGCCTGCGTGCCGGCCCCCACCAGCCCCAGCCTGATCGCTCCCGACCTGGCCGCCGCGTCCACCGCCACCGCGCCGATGGCCCCGGTCCGCCGGGCGCCGAGCTCGTCGCCGTACACCAGCACCCGCAGCCTGCCATCGTCCCGGCCCCATACGGCCACGAGCTGCTCAGCGCCGACGAGCGTGTCGTAGGCGCGGAAGCCGAACACCCCGGCCGGCTCCATCAGCCCGGCCGTGAACACCAGGTTCCCGCCGCCCAGATCGGCCGCAACCCGCGGCGGCGAGTGCAGCTGGCCCGAATGCGCCGCGAGCAGCGCCTCCCGCACGGCACGGACCGCCGTGCCCGGGTCGAGGCGAGCCCGCACGTCGTCGTCATCCAGCAGCAGAACCGGCATCCTACCAGTGTGCCGGTTCTGCACCCGGCACACATCGGCCACCGGTCCTAAGTCTCCGGCCGGGCCCGGTTTCACGATCGGGCAACGCTCAGCGCTTCGTCCGGGCCGGGCGGCGGCGGCGCGGCGGCCGCTCTGCGTCCGGCGTGGTCGGCATCAGGGGCAGCCGCGACGGGGGCTTGACCTCGGCCAGCCGCAGGTACGTGACGAGCCTCGAACCGCCCCTGGTGGCCAGGCTGGCGAGCACTTCCTGCAGCTCGCTTACGTCACGCGCGACGACGCTGAGCAGGTAGTCGGTCTCGCCCGCGACGTTGTCCGCGGCGATGATCTGCGGCAGCGCCCGGATCTCGTCATCGAAAATGCGCGACGAGCGCGGATCGTGCCTGGCCAGCGTCGCCGTGACATAGACCTGCAGCGGGAAGCCCGCGGCGGCAGGGTCGAGCTGGGCGCTGATGATCCGGATCACGCCCGACTCCTTCAGCCGGCGGACCCGGTGCAGGGTGGCCGCCGGGGAAAGCCCGGCCAGCCGGGCCAGCTCGACGTTGGTCCTGTCCGCATCCTCCTGCAGCGCAGTGAGCAGCTCTACATCAATTTCATCAAGCTCAACCGCCATAGCACAAAATAATATCTCGTTATAGCAGCCAACTGACAAATTTTGCGCGACGTGTCGCCGATGATGGCCACATGAGCACCAACCGCCGTCACGCCGTCGCCGCGCTTACCTCCGCGGGCCTGCTGTGGGGCACGACCGTGCCGCTGTCCAAGCTCGCCCTGCCCTGGCTGGCGCCCGGCTGGCTTACCGTCACCCGCTTCGGCCTGGCCGCCGCGATCCTGCTCGCGGTCGCCCGTCCCCGGCTCCGCGGCACGTTCACCCCGAAGCTGCTTGCCTACGGCGCCGCCGGGTACGGCGGGTCAGTCGTCGTGCAGAACCTCGGCATCGCACGGACGAGCGTCAGCCACGCGGCACTGCTGATCGGGGCCGTGCCCGTGCTGATCGCGGTCATCGCGGCGGTGTGGCACCACGCCGTCGCCCGGCCGGCCGCCTGGGTCGGCTTCGCGGTGTCGCTGGCCGGCGTCGGCCTGATTACCGGCAGCCACGGCGGGGGCGGCTCCACGCTCGCCGGCGACGGGCTCGTACTCGCCTCGCTAGTGCTTTCCGCCACGTTCACCGTGGCGCAGACCCGCCTGCTGACCGGGCGCGACCCGGTCGCGGTCACCGCCGTGCAGTTTCTCGGTGCGGCGCTCGGCGCGCTGCCGTTCGCCGCGATCACCGAGGGCACGCCGGCCGCCCCGTCGCGGCTGCTCCCGGTGCTGGCCGTCGTGGGCCTGACCGTGGGCGGCACGGTGCTGCCCTTCACGCTGTTCGCCTTCGGGCAGAGCCGCGTGCCCGCCGAGGTCGCCGGGGCGTTCATCAACCTCGAGCCCCTGGTCGGCGCCACCGCGGGCGTCGTGATCTTCGGCAACCCGTTCGGCCCTGAGCAGCTCGCCGGCGGCGCGGCCATCCTTGGCGGCCTCGCGCTGAGCAGCCTGCCGCTGGTCGGCCGCGCAAGCCGCAAAGCACGGCGCGCCGAAAGCCGCGCCGGAGACGGTACGGGACGACGCGGCGAAAGCCGGACCGTGCCGTCAGTCCCCGCGGACCAGCTCGAAGGCGGTCTTGCGGCCCGCCCCCGCCTTGTCGAGGGAGGCGCTGGCCAGCACGTTGGCCACGCCTCACGGGATGGTGGACGTGCCGTCCAGGTTCGGCCGGGGTCGCGACCGGCCCTGCCTGCCGCGCGGGCGGCCGCGCAGCCACTGCACCTCGTCAGGGACGACCGGCACGCTGCCGGCCTGCGCCAAGTCCGCCACCGGGATGACGACGCCGGGGAAGCCCGGCATAAACGACGCCGCGCCGCCTGAGCTGGTGAACCGGACGCGCGGACCAGCTCAGGTGGCGCGGCAGGCCCGGCGCCCGGTCAGGTCACCTGGTCGGGCGCCGCGCCATGTCACCAGCCGCGTTCGCGCCACTCGCCTAGGTGAGGGCGCTCAGCGCCCAGTGTCGTGTCGTTGCCGTGGCCGGGATACACCGATGTGGCGTCGGGTAGGCGGTTGAACAGTCGCTCAGTCACGTCGGTGAGCAGTAGCGTGAAGCTGTCAGGGCCATTTGGCGGCTCCTGTCCGGTAATGTATCCCGAGCCGTAGGTGGTCTTGCCGACGCCGCCGGGGAACAGCGAGTCCCCGGTGAAGACGTGCGGCCCGTCGGCCAGCCTGCCGCCCGCGTCATAGACGATCGCGATGCTGCCGGGCGTGTGCCCGCGCAGGTGGATGACGGAGACCTCGGCGTCGCCGAAGCGCAGCACCTCGCCGTGCTCGACCTTGCGCCCGGCCGTGACGGGCAGGAAGTCCGCGTCAGCCGGGTGCGCGACTACCTCGGCGCCGGTGTGCTCGGCCACCTCAGGCAGCGCCTGCCAGTGATCGCCATGGCGGTGCGTGGTCACGATCGTGCCGACCGGCGTGTCGCCGATCAGCTCGATCAGCCGGCCCGCCTCGTTGGCCGCGTCGATCAGGATGGCCTGGCCGGTGCTCGCGCAGCGGAGCAGGTAAGCGTTGTTGTCCATCGGACCCACGGCTATCTTGGTCACGGTCAGGCCGTCGATCTCACGCGTGTCAGCGGGGCCGCCGACACGTACGTCTCCCGAGTACGTCACCCCTAGAACCTATACCGAACGACCATCGGCACTACCCCTGTCGGCGCATTAGCCCCGGTGGTTGAGCCACGCCCCAGCTGGAGAGCCGCGTGAAGATTCTTGTGCTTGCCGCCCGCGACGTGCACGAGGTGCTGCCCTACCGGGAGTGCGCGCACGTGATGCGCGAGGCCCTGGCCGAGCTGGCCCGCGGCCGGATCCAGCAGCCGCTGCGCACGATCGTCAGGCCGGCGGGCACGGTCGGCTTCATGGCGCTGATGCCCGCCTACGCCCCTGCCGCCGAGCCCGGCGGGCCCGGCTACGGCCTGAAGGCGATCTGCATCTCACCGGGCAACCCGGCGATCGGCAAGGACGCGCACCAGGGCGGGGTGCTGCTGTTCGCGGCGGACACCGGGGAGCCGCTGGCGCTGGTGAACGCGTCCGCGGTCACCGAGGTGCGCACCGCGGCGGTCTCCGCCGTGGCCACCGACCTGCTGGCCAGGCCGGGTGCCGCCGATCTGGCCGTCATCGGCACCGGCGTGCAGGCGCGGGCGCACGCGCGCGCCATAGCCGCGACCCGGCCGCTCAACAGGATCCGCATCGCCGGCCGGCATCCCGGCCGCGCCCGCGAGGCCGCCGACGGGCTGGCCGCGGAGCTCGGCCTGCCGGTCAGCGCCCATGAGGTCGCCGACGCGGTGGCGGGCGCGGACATCGTGGTGACCGCCACCACCTCGTCGCGGCCGGTGCTTCAGCGTGCCTGGCTGTCGGCGGGCACGCACGTCAACGCGGTCGGCGCGTGCGTGCCGGGCGACCGGGAGATCGACACCGCGACGATGGCAGAGGCGGCCCTGTTCGCCGACAGCCGCGAGTCGGTCCGCAACGAGGCAGGCGACTACCTGCTGGCCGAACGCGAGGCCTATCACCTCCCGATCCGGGCCGAGCTCGGCGAACTGCTGATCGGCGCGGCCACCGGCCGCGCCGACGAAGACGAGATCACCCTGTTCGAGTCGCTCGGCCTGGCCGCCGAGGACCTGGCCGCGGCCAGCTACCTGTACGAGAAGGCCAGCCGCCTGGGCGCGGGCACCGCCGCCGATTTCTAGCGGGCGCGCGCGGTCGTCCTTGGCTATCGTAGGAGCTAGCGGCGCACGCGTACGGGCATAACGGAGGCTCAGCCAGCGCTCTTACAATGTGCGGCGCTTGTGCTCCCCGGACGCGGCGACAGTGCCGACCCGGGGGGGGCGACCCCCCGGACCCCCCGAAAATGTCAGACCCCCGGGCTACCATCGCCAAGCGATCGGTCCACCTACTTTCCGAGCCCGCAGAGAAGAGGCGTTGTGGCTGACCGGCTCGTCGTTCGCGGCGCGCGCGAGCACAACCTGAAGGATGTCTCGCTCGACCTGCCGCGGGACGCCATGATCGTGTTCACCGGGTTGTCCGGTTCGGGCAAGTCCAGCCTGGCCTTCGACACCATCTTCGCCGAGGGCCAGCGCAGGTACGTGGAGTCCCTGTCCGCCTACGCCAGGCAGTTCCTGGGCCAGATGGACAAGCCCGACGTGGACTTCATCGACGGCCTCTCGCCCGCGGTCTCGATCGACCAGAAGTCGGCCAGCAGGAACCCGCGGTCGACCGTGGGGACGATCACCGAGGTATACGACTACCTGCGGCTGCTTTACGCCAGGATCGGCAAGCCGCACTGCCCGATCTGCGGCAGGCCGATCGCCAGGCAGACCCCGCAGCAGATCGTGGACCGGGTGCTCGAGCTCGAGGACGGCACCAGGTTCCAGGTGCTTGCCCCGGTGGTGCGCGGGCGCAAGGGCGAGTACGGCGAGCTCCTGCGCGAGCTGCAGACCAAGGGCTACTCGCGGGCGCGGGTGGACGGCGTGGTCGTCCGCCTCGACGAGGCGCTGTCCGGCCAGCTGCCCGCGCTGAAGAAGTACGAGAAGCACGACATCGAGGTGATCGTCGACCGACTCGCGGTGAAGGACACGGCGCGGCGCAGGCTCACCGACTCGGTGGAGACCGCGCTCGGCCTGTCCGGCGGGGTCGTCATCCTCGACTTCATCGACCTGCCGGAGAACGACCAGCACCGCGAGCGGATGTACTCCGAGCACCTGGCCTGCCTGTATGACGACCTGTCCTTCGACGAGCTCGAGCCCCGCTCGTTCTCGTTCAACTCGCCGTGGGGCGCCTGCCCCGCCTGCACCGGGCTCGGCACCAAGCTGGAGGTCGACCCCGAGCTGATCGTGCCGGACGAGAGCCTGTCGCTGGCCGGCGGGGCGCTCGCGCCGTGGAGCAGCGGCCACCTCAGCGACTACTTCGTCCGGCTCATCGAGGCCCTCGGCGAGGCGGTGGGGTTCCGGATGGACACGCCGTGGGCGAAGCTGCCCGCCCCGGCCCGCCAGGCGCTGCTGCGCGGCTACGGCCCGCAGGTGCACGTGCGGTACCGGAACAGGTACGGGCGGGAGCGCTCGTACTACACCAACTTCGAGGGCGTGATCCCGTGGGTCGAGCGTCGGCACGCCGAGGCGGAGTCGGACTCGAGCAGGGAGAAGTTCGCCGGCTACATGCGCGAGGTGCCGTGCCCGACCTGCCACGGCGCGAGGCTCAAGCCGGTCTCGCTGGCCGTGACGGTGGACGGCAAGTCGATCGCGGAGCTGTGCGCGCTGCCGATCGGTGACCTGGCCAAGCTCCTGCTCACGCTGGAGCTGTCCGACCGCGACATGCAGATCGCCCAGCGGATCGTCAAGGAAGTCAACGCGCGGATGGGCTTCCTGCTGGACGTGGGCCTGGACTACCTCACCCTGGACCGGGCGTCGGCCACGCTGGCCGGCGGCGAGGCACAGCGGATCAGGCTGGCCACCCAGATCGGCTCGGGCCTGGTCGGCGTGCTGTACGTGCTTGACGAGCCGTCCATCGGGCTGCACCAGCGGGACAACCACCGGCTGCTCGAGACCCTGCTGCGGCTGCGCGACCTGGGCAACACGCTGATCGTCGTCGAGCACGACGAGGACACGATCCGCGCCGCCGACTGGATAGTGGACATCGGGCCGCGCGCGGGGGAGCACGGCGGGAACATCGTGGTCTCCGGGACGGTGGAGGAACTGCTCGCCAGCGCCGAGTCGCTGACCGGCGCGTACCTGTCCGGCCGGGAGGCCATCCCGGTGCCGGCGGTCCGCAGGAAGCCGAAGAAGGGCCGCGAGGTGACGGTCAAGGGCGCGACCGAGCACAACCTGCGCGGCGTGGACGTGTCGTTCCCGCTCGGCTGCCTGGTCGCGGTCACCGGCGTGTCGGGCTCGGGCAAGTCCACGCTGGTCAACGACATCCTGTACAAGGCGCTTGCCAGGGAGCTGAACGGCGCGCGCACGGTGCCAGGCAAGCACGTCAGGGTGACGGGGACCCAGCAGCTGGACAAGGTGGTCCACGTCGACCAGGGCCCGATCGGGCGCACCCCCAGGTCCAATCCAGCCACCTACACCGGCGTGTTCGACCACGTGCGGAAGCTGTTCGCGGCGACTGTCGAGGCGAAGATCCGCGGCTACCAGCCGGGCCGGTTCTCCTTCAACGTGAAGGGCGGCCGCTGCGAGGCCTGCTCGGGCGACGGCACGATCAAGATCGAGATGCAGTTCCTGCCCGACGTCTACGTGCCATGCGAGGTCTGTCACGGCGCCAGGTACAACACCGACACGCTGCAGGTCCACTACAAGGGCAAGACGATCGCCGAGGTCCTCGACATGCCGATCGAGGAGGCCGCGGAGTTCTTCGAGCCGGTGCCGGCCATCCACAGGCACCTGAAGACGCTTGTCGACGTCGGCCTCGGCTACGTCCGGCTGGGCCAGCCCGCGCCCACCCTGTCCGGCGGCGAGGCGCAGCGGGTCAAGCTCGCCTCCGAACTGCAGCGCCGTGCGACCGGCCGCACCATTTACGTGCTCGACGAGCCGACCACCGGCCTGCACTTCGAGGACATCCGCAAGCTGCTCGGAGTGCTGACCCGGCTGGTCGAGACCGGCAACACGGTCATCGTCATCGAGCACAACCTGGACGTCATCAAGACCGCCGACTGGGTCATCGACCTCGGCCCCGAGGGCGGCGCGGGCGGTGGCCAGGTGATCGCCGAGGGCACGCCCGAGAAGATCGCCGCCTCTGAGGAAAGCTACACCGGCCAGTTCCTCAAGAAGCTGCTCAACGTGTAGTCGGCCGGTCGCTCGTTCCGGGCCGCGAGGACAATGGCGCCGTGGAGATCGCTACCGGCGGCGGAGCCGCTACGGCTGAGCTCGAAGGGGACGCGGCGACCGCGCGGTTCCTGCTGGTGCTCACGCACGGCTCGGGCGGCGGGGTCGAGGCGCCCGACCTGCTCGCGGCCCGTGACGCCGGGCTCAAGATAGGCGGGCTGGTGGCGCGGGTCGTCCAGCCGTACCGGGTCAGGGGCGGCCGCGCCCCAGGGTCCGCCGACCGCCAGGACGCCGCCTGGGCCGAGATCATCACCGCGCTCCGGCGCCTGGCCCCGGACGTCCCGCTCGTCCAGGGCGGCCGCAGCAACGGCGCCCGGGTTGCCTGCCGCACCGCGGCCGAGGTGGGTGCCGGGGCCGTGATCGCGCTGGCGTTTCCGCTGCGCCCTCCGAACGCGCCTGACCGCAGCAGGCGGGCCGAACTCCTCCAGGCTCGCGCGGCCGGCGCCGCGGTGCTTGTCGTGAACGGCGAGCGCGACCCGTTCGGCATCCCGGGACCCGGGGACGCGGACCGGGTCGTCGTCGTGCCGGCGGAGACGCACGCGCTGAAAGGGCACAGGCAGGTTATCTCCGCCGCCGTGGCGGACTGGCTGGGAATCGTGCTGTAACCGATGCCGACTGGTGGCCGATCGGTGCTGTAACCGACGCCCAACCGTGACGTTCGCCTGCGGCCAGAAAAGTCGGATCAGAAACCCCCACGCTATGCCGCGCCACCCCCGCGGCAAATCGGCTCAGGCCGCCGGGGCCTGGCCGCCGTGCCCGTGACCCAACTCGACCGGACGCTCAAACCCCAGGTCGGTGGGCCGGTGCGGCGCGATGGACGCGCCATCGGGGAGAAGCTCCCCGGTGTCCTCGAAGATCACGACGCCATTGCAGAGCAGGCTCCATCCCTGCTCAGGGTGGCTGACAACGGTGTGTGCCGCTTCGCGGTCCGGCGCTGACGCGTCCGGACAGGGCGGCGTGTGTGGGCACATCTCAGTGCCTCCTGGACGGTTCATCGTGTGTGGTGTTGATCAAATGCTAGTGTGCCGCAGGTCCCGCGATCGCTATATGGCACTCGATGACCGTTTCCGGGTGGTCATCGTGTAGCTTTCCGCTGACTTCTGTCTGGCACTTATTGACTACTGTTCGTGATCGTTATGTCTCTTTGGCCCCCTGCCGAGGCAAGTGGCCTAGACCAACTGTGCTCCGATTATGTTAGCGCCGCAAGCGACACGCTCATTCCGGGCAATCGATTGCGGCCGATCTCCCCTTAAGCCGCTCACATCCGCTGCGATCTTGAGTCCCCTACAAGTGAGGACGTGCCACCCCGCCGGAAGGTTCACGCCAAGACGGCCAGAAAATCAGCACCTGAAAGTGACCGCCCAGTGACTGCGGATCATTTCCGATTAAGGCCGGCAAGCTCGCAGGAAGCTGCGACGGCGGGTGAGACTGTTACGGGGCAGGCTCGAAGGTGACGGCGGGGATGTCGTTGAGACGGTGGGTCTCGCGGAGGGTGAGCAGGTGCTCGGCCTCCGCGGTGAGGGCGTGCACGCGGGGCGTGGCCTTCGCCTTCCGCCGGAAGATGCGGTCGTCGTAGCCGCGCGGGCCGATCTCCGCGCGCTGCGCCGCGTACGCGGCGTGCATGGCGGCGGTGAGCGCGGTGTCGAGATTCACGGCGAGGGGGCGCATCTCGGCCTCCGGGGCATGGCGGGCCTGCGCGGCGCGGAGCCTGGTCTCGGCCTGCTGGGCCGCGTCAAGAAGTTCCGTGCGCCGCCCGGCCAGCGCCACGTCGGCCTTGTACAGCTGCTCCGCCTCGCCGCTCGGCTTCGGCCGCGCCATGAACCCAGGTCTCATGCCCCATAGGGTACGCGTGCCGCGGCCACCCCCCGCACGCCGGGACCGGCCCGCCCGCACCGGGACTTAGGCCAGGCTGGCCGCCCAGCTCGAGTGCAGGGCGGCGTACTCGCCCTCGCCCGCAATCAGCTCGCCCGGCGGCCCGTCCTCGGTGATGCGGCCCCGGCCAAGGACGAGCACCCGGTCCGCGATCGCCACCGTCGACAGCCGGTGCGCGATGATCACCGCGGTCCGGCCCGCCAGCACGGTGCGCAGCGCGCCTTGCACCAGCCGCTCGCTCGGGATGTCGAGCAGCGAGGTGGCCTCGTCGAGGACGAGCACGGCAGGGGCGGCAAGGAACGCCCGCGCGAACGAGATCAGCTGCCGCTGCCCCGCGGACAGGCGGCCGCCGCGCTTGCCCACCGGCGTGTCGTACCCGTCGGGCAGCGCGGCGATGAAGGCGTGCGCGCCGATCATCCCGGCAGCCTCCCGCACCTCCTCGGCCGTCGCATCCGGGCGGCCGAGCCTGATGTTGTCCGCCACCGTCCCCCCGAACAGGAAGTTCTCCTGGGTGATCACCACGACCTCGGCGCGGAGCGTCGCATCGGGCAGCCGCCGGAGGTCAACCCCGTCCAGCGTCACCCGGCCCGAGCGCGGGTCGTAGAAGCGGCCGAGCAGGCGCGCGATCGTGGTCTTGCCGGCCCCGGTCTCGCCGACGAGGGCGACCGTCTGCCCGGCCGGTATGTCCAGGTCAAGCCCCGGCAGCACCAGGTTGTCCCGGTAGCCGAAGGTGACGGACTCGAAACGCACGCCCCTGCCGGAACCCGATCGCGAGGGCAGCGGCGTCGGCGACGAAGGCTCCGGCACCGCGGGATCCTGCTCGAGCAGGCCGGAGATCTTCTCCAGGCCGGACCCTGCCGCCTGGAAGGTGTTGTAGAACTGCGACACGTCCTGCAGCGGGTCGAAGAACCGCTGCAGGTAGAGCAGGAAGGTGGCGAGCACGCCGACCTTGATGTCGTGGTCGATGACGAGCAGCCCGCCGTAGCCCAGCACGATGCCGGTGATGATGTTGCCCACCAGCGAGATGGACGGGCCGTACAGCGCGATCAGCCGCGAGGCGTGCGCGCTGGAGTCGGAGTAGTCCTGGCCGAGACCGGAGAAGATCGCCGAGTTCCTGTCCTCCCTGCGGAACGCCTGCACCGCCCGTATCCCGCCGAACGTCTCCACGAAGTGCACGATGACCAGCGCGATGGCCTCCCGGCTGCGGCGGTACGCACTGGCGGACTCACGCCGGAACCAGGCGGTCAGCCAGGTCAGCGGGACGAAGCCCGCCAGCACGACCAGGCCGAGCTGCCAGTCGAGCAGCAGCATGCCGGTGCCGACGAGGAGCAGGGTCAAGATGGCCGCGATCAGCGAATCGAGGCCCTCCTCGAACAGGTCGGAGATCGCCTCGACGTCGGAGGTCTGCCTGGAGATGACCCGGCCCGAGGTGTAGTCCTCGTGGAAGGCCACCTCAAGCTCGAGGCAGTGCGCGAACAGGCGGCGGCGCAGCTCGAGCACCACCCGCTGGCCGACGCGGCCGGTCATCGTGACGAACATCCGCGTCGTGACCGCCTGCACCACCACGGCCACGCCGAACGCCGCCGTGATCACCAGCAGCGGCGCCGCGTCGCCCGAGTGCAGCAGCGGCGGCAGGCCGTTGTCGATCGCGATGCCGACCAGCCACGGGCCGGCCAGCGCGGCCAGGCTCTCCACCACGATCAGCGAGACGGTCGCGATGACCGCGCGCCGGTAGGGCCGCAGCAGGTCGCCGAGCAGCCGCCTGCTCCGCTCCCGCAGCAGCGCGGCCAGCCCGGCGCTGACTTCATCCGCCTTCTCCGCGGCGACTCCCCGCCACGTGTCCGAACTCACGCGCTCTCCTCCAGGTCTTCCACGTCCATCAGCGCCGCGTACTCGGCGTTCGACGACAGCAGCTCACGGTGGCTGCCGGCGGCCGCGATCACCCCGCCGGACAGCAGCGCCACCGTGTCGGCCAGCGCCACCGTGGACGGCCGGTGCGCCACCACGAGCGCCGTCGAGCCGGCCAGGATCTCGTGCAGCGCCTGCGTGACCCGCGCCTCGGTGTGCACGTCCAGCGCGGACAGCGGGTCGTCGAGTATCAGCACGTCCGGCCTGGCCAGGATGGCCCTGGCCAGCGCGATCCGCTGCCGCTGGCCGCCGGACAGGGCCATGCCCTGCTCGCCGATCCTGGTGTCCAGGCCCCACGGCAGGTCGTAGGCGAACCGGGCTTGCGCGGCGGTCAGCGCGGCCTCGACCGCGTCGGCGTCCGCGTCCGGCGCGCCGAACGTCACGTTCTCCCTGATGCTGGCGGAGAACAGGGTCGCGTCCTCAAAGGCGCAGCCCACCGCCGCGCGAAGCTCGGCGAGCGGGAGGTCGCGCACGTCGGTCCCGCCCAGCCTGACCGACCCCGAGCTCGCCTCGGCGAGCCGCGGGATGAGCTGCAGCAGGGTGGACTTCCCCGCCCCGGTCGCCCCGGTGAGCACCATCGTCTGGCCGGGCGCCAGGTCGAGCACGATGTCGCGGAGCACCGGCTCGGCCGCCCCGGGATAGCCGAAGCTCACGTGGTCGAACACCAGATGCCCCCGCCCGCGCGGGCCCGCGGAACCGCGCGGGCCCAGCACCACCCGCGGGCCGGCGCTCGGGCGCAGGGCACGCACCACGGCCCGTTCGGCCAAATGATCTTGATCTTTGTCGGTGATCTCCGGCGGGGTGTCGAAGACCTCAAGCACGCGCTGGGCCGCGGTGGCCGCCTCCTGGCCCGAGGCGATGATGTAGCCGAGCGCCTCGACCGGCCACACCAGCTGCAGCGCGAGCGTGATGAACGCGACCAGCCCGCCGAGGCTCAGCGAGTGCTTGCTGACCGCAACAGCCCCGAGGACGACGATCAGGCCGGTGACGGCGTTCGGGATCAGGTCGAGGATCGCCCAGAACGACCCGAGCATGCCCGCCTTCTCGACCTGCGTCCGGTACACATCCTCGGCCTGCCTGCCGTGCCTGGCCGCGGCCTGCCGGCCCCGGCCGAGCGCCTTCAGCACCCGGATGCCGGTGGCCGCCTCCTCGATCAGCGTGGCCAGGTCGCCCTCCTGGTCCTGGACCCGGCGGGACAGCACGCGGTAGCGCCGCTCGAACCGCATGCAGACCGGTACCACGGGGAAGAACACCACGCCGGTGATCAGGCCGAGCCACCAGTTGAGCTGGATGAGCAGCGCGACCACCGCGACGAATGTCATCACGTTGGTGACCAGGAAGACCAGGCCGAACCCGGCGAACCTGCGGATCGACGACAGGTCCGTGGTGGCGCGGGATAGCAGCTGGCCGGACTGCCACTGGTCGTGGAACGAGGGCGGCAGGCGCAGCAGGTGCGCGTACAGGTCGTCCCTGATCGACTTCTCGATCTCCGCGACCGCCCGGGACTGCACCCATCGGCGGGTCATGTTCAGCAGCGCCTCGGCCGCGCCCAGGCCGATCGCGGCGAGCGCGAGCGGGATCAGCTGGTGCTTGACACCGTGCGCGACCGCCCCGTCGATCACGGCCTTGGTGAGCAGCGGGACCAAGATCGCGGCGGCGACGGCGCCGAACGCCGCGGCGAACATGACTGCCAGCTGAACGCGGAAAGGACGGAGATAGCCGCGCAGCCGCCACAGCGCCCCGACTGGCCGTACCCTGACAGAGGCGCGCGAGACCGGCAAAGGGGTAACAGGGGGCATTAGCCGTGAGGTTAACCGGACGGCTAAGAGGTTGTCACCTGATTTTCCTGGCGGCGAACGACTTGTCCGTGAGCGCCAACTCTGGCACGCTGGCTCCCCCGGGGGCTTCGCGAACCGGTCGCCGGTCCGACCGGCAGGGGAGAGGAACCGTGAAGCGCAGCAACACCTCCAGTCGCTCCAGGCTTAGATGAACCGCGTGTCGCGCGCGGGCGTCCTGGCCGCCTATCGCGACGGCGTAACGGTCGTCTGCGAGCTGGCCGCTCAGTTCACCGATGTGACCTGGCTCGCGGCCACCCCATGCACCGAATGGCGGGCGGTGGACCTGGCCGGGCACCTGCGGTGCGTCGCCGACGACTACCACGAGTACCTGGACGACGCCCCGGCCAGCAGGCTCGCCCGGCTGATGGCCACCGGCGTCACCGCCGACAGCCTGGCCCGCAAGCTTGCCCGGCAGAACGCTGCCGAGCTCGCCGCGCTACCCGACGTGTCGGGTCCCGAGCACATCGCCGCGTTCGCCGAATCGGCCAGGTCCTACGGGCGGCGGCTGTCGCCGTCCTGGGACCTGCCGCACCACAGGTACCGGGACACCGAGGTCACCGTCGGCGCGATGGCGGGCGCGGCCAGCGCCGAATGGCACCTGCACGCCTGGGACCTGGCACGGTCGCTCGGCAAGGACTACCGGCCGGCCGATCCCGAGCTGGTGCTCGCCGGGTGGCGGGCGGGCACGCCGCAGCTGTGGCCCGTGCTCGCCGCCGAACCGGACGGCGACGATCCGTGGCACTTCCTGCTGCGCGCCTCGGGACGTGATCCCGGCTGGAGCGCGGTGTGAGAACCTGTTCGTCGTGACCTTTGACGCATCGAAGGTGCGAGCTGCCTACCCGGCGCTGCACGACGGCTATGCCTACCTCGACGGGGCCGCGGGAACCCAGGTGCCGGCCGCCGTCATCGAGGCGATCGCGGACGCCTACCGGGCCGGGATCGGCAATGCGGGCGGCGCCTTCCCCGCGAGCGACCGGGCCGGCGCCATCGTGGCCGGGTGCCGCGGTGCCGTCGCGGACCTGACCGGCGGACACCCGGACGGCGTGATCCTCGGGCCGAACATGACCACGCTGACCTACCGGCTCGCCGACACCCTGTCGCGGGGCTGGGCGCCCGGCGACGAGGTGGTCGTGTCCAGGCTCGATCACGACGCGAACGTCCGTCCCTGGGTGCAGGCCGCCGCCCGGCGCGAGGCGACGGTGCGCTGGGCCGAGGTGGACGTCTCCACCGCGGAGCTTCCGGCCAGCCAGTTCGGCGAGCTGGTGTCCGAGCGCACCCGGCTGGTCGCGGTGAGCGCGGCGAGCAACATCGTCGGCACCCGGCCGGACGTTGCGGCGATCGCTGCGGCCGCGCACGCGGTCGGCGCGCTGTGCTACGTGGACGGCGTGCACGCCACCCCGCACGTTCCCGTGGACGTCACGGCGCTCGGCGCCGACTTCTACGCCACCAGCGCCTACAAGTGGTCGGGCCCGCATATCGGCGCGGTGGTAGCCGACCCGGCGCTGCTCGAGACGCTGCGTCCGGACAAGCTCGTGCCCGCCCCCGACGGCGTGCCCGGCAGGTTCGAGCGGGGCACGGCGGCGTTCGCGGACCTGGCCGGGGTGACCGCCGCGGTCGGGCACCTCGCCGCGCTCGACCCCGCCGCCGCGGGTACCCGCCGCGAGCGGGTGCTGGCCTCGATGGCCGCCGTGGAGGCGTACGAGGGGCAGTTGTTCGCGGGCCTGCTCGGCGGCCTCGGCGAGATGCGGCACGTCACGCTCTACGGCAAGGCCGCCCGCCGCGCGCCGACGGCGTGGTTCACCGTAGCGGGGCACTCGCCGGCCGAGGTCGCTGCGCACCTGGCCGCCCGCAGGATCAACGTGTGGAACGGCGACAACTACGCGTGGGAGCTGGCGGGCGCGCTCGGCCTGCGGGACAGCGGCGGCGCGGTCCGTGCCGGGCTCGTCCACTACAACGACGCGGCCGAGGTTGACCGCCTGCTCGCCGCTGTCGCCGAACTCGGGTAAGACCGCGTACGCTGAAACCGGCCCCCTCGCGGGGGTCGGTGTTAGGACGGGTCGCTTGAACGGGACGATGCGGTGACGGCGCTCGGCAGCCTGCTTGCAGTGCTCGCCGGGCTGCTGCGCGACATCGCGCAGCTCGCGGTCAGCCCGTCGGCGCTGACAGTGCTCGCCGGTGCGGTGCTCGCCGGTGCCGCGTTCGCGGCAGTATTCGCGCTGCTCACCTCGGTCGCGGGCCTGGCCCGTGCGACCGCCGCGATCCCGCTGATCCGCCGCGCCCGCGCGCTGCGGGAGAAGTCCTGGCGCGCGGCGTTCTTGCGCCAGCGCGACCCGGACGCGGCGGGCCGGGCAAGACCCAGAGCACCATCGGCGGCCCCCGCGGCCGCCACGTCCGCCTGACCGCGGGTTCTCGCGGCCGCTTCCAGCCCATCATCAGTTCCACCCTCCCTTCAGCTGGAAGGCCGTAACACGATGCTCAGCATTTTCGGCGTCCCGGTCGACGCCGCCTACTCCCTTGTCTCCGGGTTCACCGGCATCCTCACCCCCGTCGGGGGCGGCCTGGCCGCCGTCGCCGCGATCATCGCCTTCACCATGGCGATCCGCGTCCTGCTCATGCCGCTCAGCCTGCGCGCCCTTCGCGGTCAGGCCGCCCAGGCCCGGCTCGCCCCGCAACTGCAGGCGCTGCGCCAGCGCTACGCCCGGCAGCCGGAGAAGCTGCAGAAGGAGATGTCCGCCCTGTACAAGCGGGATGGGACGTCCATGTTCGCCGGCTTCGGCCCGATCCTGCTCCAGTGGCCGTTCCTGTCCGTGATGTACCTGCTGTTCCGCTCCCCGCAGGTCGGCGGCAAGACCAACACGCTGCTCACCCGCGACCTGCTCGGCGTCCGGCTCGGCACCCACTGGCTGAGCTCTCCGGGCGCCCTCAGCGCCCAGGGCGCGGTCTTCCTTGGCGTATTCGCCCTGCTGGCCGCCCTGTGCTGGCTGTCCGCCCGGCTGGCCCGCCGCTGGACCCCCGCCCCCATGCCCATGCCCGCGCCCGCCCCGGCCCCCACCCCTGCCTTCGCCAAGGCGCCGTCGGCCAAGCGAGCACCTGCCAGGGCCAAGGCCGCGCCGACAAGGACCAAGGCAGCCTCGGCGCAGGCCCAGCCGCCCCAGATCCCCGGCGGCGCGCTGGTCAAGGCGCTTCCCTACCTCACAGTTGTGATCGCCGCCTTCGCCCCGCTCGCGGCAGGGATCTACCTGATCACCTCCACCGCGTGGTCTCTTGCCGAGCGCTTCGTCTGGCGCTCTCGTGTCTCCAGGGCGCGCGGCGCTGAGGCTATTGAGGTTAAGGAGGTGCGTTCGAGCTAGCGTGAGTGGCTGGGGCCAGGTTTTCGCGGAAGATCGGGGCTCAGCGGAGGAAAAGGTGCCGTATTTGACCCCTTTTCCTCCGGCGAGCCGCGTAATAGGTGGATAGCTGCGCCGAGGTGAGCAGCGCCGCCGCCACTTGCCCGCGGCCTCGCCCTCCTCCTGGTAGCCGCGCCCGGTCATCAGCGCCATCGCCTCGGCCGCGGTCATGCCGCGGGAATGTATCCGGGAGTCGAGGATGGCGCGTCCCTGCAGAAGCCGAGGATGGTCGCGTCGTCGGGCACCTCGGCCGCGAGCCGATCCAGCACCTCGCGCACCACAGAGGGCCCGGAATGCCCGGCGAGCCCCGCGGCCACCTCGGCAATCTCCTCGCTCACCCGGTCCAGGTCGGCCTCGGCCCGGGCCAGGATCGCGTCCGCGTCGGCCGCCGAGCTCAGCGCCAGCGACAGCTTGCGGCCGAACCGCTCGGCCCCGACACGGCGCCGCCGTCGAGCGCGCCCAGCCTGGCCGACCAGCCGTCGAGCGCGCGCCGCTCGGCGGCCAGGGCCGCCTCGGACTGGTCGGCAAGGTGCGCGTCGAACCTGTGGTCGCCGAGGCGGGTCGCCAGCGCCGGGTTCCGTTCCGCCTGGTAGTCGAGATACCCCCCGGCCAGCCTTGTCACGCTGTCCGCGCGCGGCACCGCGGCCGACGACACACCGGCCTTCACCGTGCGGGACCGCAACTACGTATCCGCCCGCTGGCGCGGCGACGCGTACCTGTTCGCCCGCCACTTCTGCGAGCTGCTGGGTTCCTCCTCTTAAAAAGATCCTTTTTATTCCGAACGAGCCGTGGCTCGACGACCAGGTCCGCGTCCGCGTGCCGGGTGGCGGCAGTAAGAGCCCGGGCCGCGGTCCGCGTGTCCCGGGTCAGTCGTCGAAGATCCAGCGCGTGGGGGAGCCGGTGAAGTCCCCCGCCCGCAGGCTGAACACCCGGCGCGGCCGGACCCCGATCGTCGCGTTCTTCGCCGGGTCAAGGAAGTCCACCCCGTAGTCCGTGCGGTACTTGGCGTTCATCAGGTCGATGACCCGCTGCAGGACCTGGGGCTGCGTGGAGACGTGGGCGGTGCCCTCGATGACCACGGGATCCGATGCGTCCTCGGTCGTGACGCAGCAGCGGGGATCCGCGATCAGGTTGCGGACCTTGCGCGAGCCGGCGCTGCTCGTGAACCACAGCGCGCTGTCGTCCCACATGCCCCAGACCGGCATGACGTGCGGCCGACCGTCCGGCCATACCGTCGCCACCCAGTAGTTGCGCGCGGCGATGAGCCGCTCTGCCGCCCAGGACCAGTGCAGCAGCCCGCTTCCCTCCTCGGGCCCGGCGATTCCGTATCCCGGCATGTAGGGCCGGCTGACCCGGGGGATTTCCATGGCGCAAGGTCTACCACGCGCCCTGCTTCGCTGAGGGATAACCCATTAGCCCGCCGGGGCGACTAACGTTGGGACCCGTGAAGGCATCACCGCAATCCCAGCTCCTGCTGCTCGACCTGGCCCGCCTGGACGCCGAGCTCGCCCGCCTTGACCACCGCAGGAGCTCCCTGCCCGAAGTGGCCGAGCTGGCCCGCATGGAGGCCAGGGCCGCCGAGCTCAAGGATGCCATCGTCGTGGCCGAGACCGACCTCGTCGACCTGGCCAAGGAGCAGGGCCGGGCCGAGCGCGACGTGGACCAGGTCCGGACCAGGATCGACAGGGACAGGGCACGGCTTGATGCCGGGCAGGTCTCCGCTGCTCGCGAGCTGGCGACCCTGCAGTCGGAGATAGAGTCGCTGCACCGCAGGCAGGACGATCTCGAGGAGATCGTGCTCGACCTGATGGAGCGGCGCGAGGCGCTGGTCAGCAGGCGCGACGAGCTGGCCGCGGAACGCGACAGCCTGGCCGGCGAGATGGCCACCGTGGCGGCCCGCCGGGACGCGGTCGTCAAGGAGATCAACGAGCAGGCAGGCCGTGCCTCCGAGCAGCGCGCCGGCATCGCCGCGGAGGTGCCCGCCGACCTGCTCAAGCTTTACGAGCAGATCCGCGGCTCCCGCGGCGTGGGCGCCGCCGCGTTGCGGGCGGGCCGGTGCGGGGGATGCCACCTGACGCTGAACACCGTCGACCTGAACGAGATCAGGGCATCGGCTCCGGACGAGGTCATCAGGTGCGAGGAGTGTCGGCGGATCCTCGTCCGCACCCCTGAATCCGGCCTCTAAGGGTGCGCCCCAGGTCCGCCTGGATGCCCGCCGAGGGCGAGCCCACCGTTACACTCCTGCTCAGGCACGGTCAGACGGCCATGTCGGTGCAGAAGCGGTATGCCGGGCGGTCAGACGTCCCGCTCACGCAGGCCGGCGCCCGGCAGGCCGCCGCCGCCGCCAAGCGGCTGGCCTCGGCCGGCCTCGACGTGATCGTGACGTCCCCGCTGCAGCGGACGGCGGCGACGGCCGCGGAGGTGGCAGTCGCCGCCGGTATTCCCGTGGTGACCGACGAGGGTTTCCGCGAGACAGATTTCGGCGCCTGGGACGGCCTGACGTTCGCCGAGGTCCAGCGGCGCTGGCCGGCCGAGCACGCGGCCTGGCTGGCCGATCCGGCGGTCCCGCCGCCCGGCGGGGAAAGCTTCGCCGACGTGAGCACGAGGGTGACCGCCGCGCTGCGCCGCGTGCTGGCCGGCCGCCCGCGCCAGCGGGTGCTCATCGTCAGCCACGTCACGCCGATCAAGACGCTGGTCGCCGCGGCCCTGCTCGCCCCGCCTGCCGCGCTGTACCGGATGCACCTGGACGTGGCCGCGCTGTGCGAGATCGACTGGTACGCTGACGGCCCCGCGGTGCTGCGGTCCTTCAACGACACAGGGCACCTGGACCCGGCCTGATTTGGTGAATGCCCGGTTAATTTCCGGTCCAGCCTGCCCGGTGTACCCGGGTGACAGCGGCGGCTCTCATGCTGTCGCTCAACCCTGCGGCGGTGTACATCACCCTGACCAGGTACGCCATCATGGCCTCCCAGCACAACAACGCGCCGGGCGCGAAGCCCTGCAACTACGCCAAGTGCGCCCTGTTCAGCGCGAAGAAGCTCCCCGCGCTTGCAGGCCTACTGCCACCCCTCGGCCGGGACCAGCGAACTCTGGCTGGCCGGAATCGGCTGGGCCGTGGTCACCCTGGTCATCGGCGTCGTGTACTTCTGGCAGGCCGAGACCCGCTACGGCCGGGGCTGACGCCCCTAAAATACTCCTATGGTGGGCACTGCCGGGGCGGGGAACGTCGAGCCCGTCGTGAACCCCAGCCTGCGGGAGGCTAAGCGCCAGTGTCTCATCCGCGTGACGAAGCAACAGATCGCGGGCCGTGCCGGACCGCTCCGCCAGATCCGCCGCCGCGACGAGGTCGTCTCACCGCTCGCGCTGGAACTTGAGTGCCGGAAGCTTCTGCTGCGCGCTCAGCACGCGATCAGGGCCATCGTGACGTCCCGGGTCTACGCGGGCGATCTGCGGGGCACCGTGCAGGAGCCTGTTCTCCGGCAGCATGAATGGGAAACAGGCGGTCCGCGAGGCCCTGCAGCGGGCCACCCAGGCGGCGGAGGCGCTGGTCCTTCCTGAGTCGAGCTAGGCCCTTTATTGCACCCCGGGCGGGTGCACGAGCGAGCGGTGCCGGTTCCCCGCGGGCATCGCATTCGTTAACTTGTGTGGTTAGGACGTGGCCGCGCACCTGTCGCCACCGGGTGCACCTCCGTGGCCTCCGCCGCGTCACCCGCGCTGTCGGTCAGGGAACTCACGCGCGCCCCACCCCGTCCAGCCACTCCGTGATGATCCGGGCGATACGCGGGCCGGCCTGGCCGTCCCACAGCGGCGGGAGCTCGCCCGCGTACGGCCCGTCGTCACACGCCTTCAGCACCGCCGAGACCAGCTCCCGCCGGGTCACCAGGCGGTTGCTTCCGCTGGTCACGGTGATCGGCCGCTCGGTATTCGGCCGCAGGGTCAGGCACGGCACCCGCAGCAGGGTGGTTTCCTCCTGCACGCCGCCGGAGTCGGTGATGACCGCGCGCGCGCCCCTGACCAGCGCCATGAACTCCAGGTAGCCGAGCGGGGGGACGGCGTGCAGCCGCGGGTGCGTGCCGAGCCCGGCGGCGTCGAGCGCGGGCCGGCTCCGCGGATGCACCGGGATGACGATATCCAGCTCGTCCGCTACCTCATTCAGCGCGCGGACGAGCGCGGCGGCCGACTCCGGGTCGTCGACGTTGGACGGCCGGTGCAAGGTCGCGACCGCGTACCTGCCGGGCAGCCCGAACGCCGCCCGGGCCGCCGCCGTGTCGAACTTCTCCAGGTTCGCCAGCAGGCTGTCGATCATCGGGTTTCCGACCAGGTGCACCGAATCCACCGGGCGGCCCTCGCGCGCGAGATGGCCGACCGCCTCCGGCGAGGTCACGAACAGCAGGGCGCACAGCTGGTCGGTAAGCCGCCGGTTGATCTCCTCCGGCATGGAGTCGTCGAAGCTGCGCAGCCCGGCCTCCACGTGGGCCACAGGGACGCCGAGCTTAGCGGCGGCGAGCGCCGCGCCAAGGGTGGAGTTGACGTCGCCGTAGACCACGGCAAGCGAGGGCGAATTCTCCGTGAACTCACGCTCCATGCCGGTCATGACCTCGGCGGTCTGCCGCGCGTGGCTGCCCGAGCCGACCCCGAGGTTCACGTCGGGCCGCGCCAGGCCAAGCTGCGTGAAGAAAACCTCGGACATCTGATCGTCGTAATGCTGCCCGGTGTGCACGACTCGCTGCTCGTGACCGAGCGCCGCCAGGGCGCTGATCACCGGCGCGGCCTTCATGAAGTTCGGCCTCGCCCCGAGAACGTGCGTGATGGGTGCTCGCATCGCGTCCTTTCCGTTCACCTGAACCCGCTAATATTCGCCGCCGTGACGCCCGTCCGATCGCCCCGCCCGTCGCCCCGTGCGCTCTGCCTCGCGGCCTCGATCGCGTGGCGGCACGTGACCGCGGACCCGGTCCGCGCGCTGGTGCTGGCCTGGCGGGTGCTGCCGGCCCCGCTGCGCGGCACCCTCCGCCTCGCCGGGCACTACGGGCGGGCGGTGACGCTGTGGGGCTCGGGAGAGCGCGACGCGGCACTGGCCGCCAGGCCCCGCCGCCTGGCCGCCTTCGCCCTGGCCACCGACCAGCAGGCGGCCGCGGCAACCGCAATCGCCGCGGTGCCGGACGACGGCTGCTCGTCAACCGCGGCGTCCCGGTGCGGACGCTGATCGTCGGCGACGGCCCCGAACGCGCCGCGCTGCAGCGCCAGGCGGCCGGAGCTGGCCCGGGCGAGGCAGCCATCTTCACTGGCCGCGTGCCAGCGGCCAGGATTCGGGAATTCCACGCGCTCCTCGATGTCTTCGTCGTCCCGCGCACGCGGGATCGAGTATGCCAGCTCGTTACCCCACTGAAACCCGTGGAGGCGATGGCGAGCGGTCTTTGCGTGGTCACTAGTGAAGTGAAAGCGCTCACCGAAATCATCAAGCACGAGGTGACGGGACGCTAACAATACCGCAAGATCCGGTGCTTCGGGCGAAGATGGGCGTCCGCGGGCATGAGGCGATGCGGTCCAGTACGGGCACGCCACCCCCGAGCCGCGTGGTCAAGGTGTTTGCCATCCCGATCGCCACCTACCAGCGGCTCGTCTACACCTACGGCCCGCTGTTCGGCCTTATCGCGCTCATCGGCCTCGGCGGCGTGCTGCGGATCCGGGGGATCGGTGAGCGCAGGCCGCGCCTGGTCTGGTCACCCCGTGCGGGCAGCATGCTGCCCTGGGTTACCGGGATCGTACTGCTCGCGTTCCCGGTCGCGATCGCCGACTTCGATCACCGCTACCTGCTCCCCGTCCTCCCGTTCGCCGGCCTGGCGGCCGGCCTTGCCTTCGCCCCGCCCGCACCCCGCCGATACTGGAGCCAGACTCGACCCCGTCGGCCGAGCCGGCCAGCGTAGAGGAGGGTGTGCCATGACCCAAGACGTGGCGGTGCTCGGGACCGGCATCATGGGCTCCGCGATGGCCCGCAACCTGCAGATCCCCTGCGGGCCACCGCGCTCGAGTCGCTGGCCTCGTTCGCGGGTGCCGGTTCGGTCAGCTACGCCGGCGAATCGGCCGTATCCTGAATGCGGGTGAGTCGGCCGGGCGGTCGCGCCGGGCGTATGCCCGGTGAGGAAGGTCCGGGCTCCACAGGGCAGGGTGGTCGGTAACGCCGACCCGGGGTGACCCGCGGGACAGTGCCACAGAAAACAGACCGCCCCGTACCTCGGTGCGGGGTAAGGGTGAAACGGCGGTGTAAGAGACCACCAGCGCCGCAGGTGACTGCGGCGGCTCGGTAAACCCCACCCGGAGCAAGGTCAAAAGGGGAACCACGGTTCCCTGCGCGAGCGTTCGAGGGCGGCCCGCCCGATGCCCGCGGGTAGACCGCACGAGGCTGTCGGCAACGGCAGTCCCAGATGGATGATCGCCGCCCCGCGCAAGCGGGCGCACAGAACCCGGCCTACAGGCCGACTCACCCTTGCTTGCGGGCGACGGTAATGATCTCCCGGCTCGCGCCGGTGACGGGCCCGCGGTGCCAGTCACCGTACTGGGCCTCGATCTCGAAGCCGGCGGCGGCGAGGAACGTGCTCAGCGTGCCGGTACGGGGGAAGCGTAGGCTCGCGCGATCCACGCGGAACACCGTCCCGTCCGGCCCGGCAGTGGTCTCGATGACGGTGACCACCTCGCCAGCGACGGACTCGACCTCGTGCCAGACCCGCAGGACGCGGCCAGCCGCGTCCGTGACCTCCGATGTGTTTGACGGGTTCCAGTCCTGCCACGCCCGTGCCTGCGGATGGCGAGTCTCGGACACTAGGCGGCCTCCCTCGCGCAGCGAGGTATAGATCGCCGCGAGCGAGGCGGACAGGTCGTGATCGGTGACAAGGCACTGGAACGCGTGCCCGGTCATCGTGGCCAGATCGAAGCAGGACTCCCACGGCGCATCCGCCGCAGTGCCCTCGACCCATTCCACATCGGCCCGGCGTCGGGCCCGCTCCAGCGCGGCCCGGTCGGGGT
>JBOHCG010000016.1:0-34866 GCA_050698735.1 Streptosporangiaceae bacterium
CAGACCTGGGCCTGGATGCGGAGATAACCGCGGGCTCGGGCCGCGCCGAGACGCCGGCCAGGAGCGGACGGCTGCACGTCACCCTGCTCGGCAGCCCGCTGCGCCCGGGCGCGATCGGCGCGATCGCGGGCCGGATCGCCGCCAGCGGAGCCAACATCGACCGGATCGGCCGGCTCGCGCAGCGCCCGGTGACCTGCATCGAGATGGACGTCTCCGGCGGGGACCCGGTCGCGCTGCGCGCGGACCTGGCCCGCACGGCGGTCGAGGTCGGCGTCGACGTGGCGGTCCAGCGCAGCGGCCTGCACCGGCGGGCGCTGCGGCTGGTCGTGATGGACGTGGACTCCACGCTCATCCAGGACGAGGTGATCGACCTGCTGGCGGCGCGGGCGGGCCGCGCCGAGGAGGTCGCGAAGATCACCTCGGCGGCGATGGGTGGCGAACTGGACTTTGCCTCCTCGTTGCGCGAGCGGGTCGGGGTGCTGGCGGGCCTCGACGCGAAGGTGCTCGACGAGGTCCGGCGCGAACTGCGGTTGACCGCGGGTGCCCAGACGCTGATCAGGACCCTGGGCGAGCTGGGCTACAAGTTCGGCATCGTCAGCGGCGGGTTCATCCAGGTGATCGGGCCGCTTGCGGCCGAACTCGGCATCGGCTACGTGGCGGCCAACGAACTCGGCGTCGAGGCGGGGAAGCTGACCGGCCGGGTGGTCGGGCCGGTGATCGACCGGGCCGGCAAGGCCGACGCACTGCGCGGGTTCGCCCGCGACGCCGGCGTCCCGCTATCGCAGACGGTGGCGATCGGGGACGGTGCGAACGACCTGGACATGATCGCCGCCGCCGGACTCGGCGTCGCGTTTAACGCCAAGCCCGCGGTCCGGGACGCGGCCGACACCTCGGTCAGCGTCCCGTACCTCGATGCCGTCCTCTACCTGCTCGGAATCTCCAGCGAGGAAGTGTTGGCCCGGGGGGACGACGTGTTGGCCCGGGGGGACGACGTGTTGGCCCGGGGGGACGACGTGTTGGCCCGGGGGGACGACGTGTTGGCCCGGGGGGACGACCCCCCGGAACCCCCCGCTGCGCTCCGCGCCCCGCTGCGGTCCCCGCCGTAGTATCACGCGGCCGGAGGGGCCGGAGGCCCCTCGCGGACCGCGCGATGGCGAGGCTGCGCCTCGCGCTGCTCGCCGTACGGTGCGCCGCTCGCCGTACGGTGCGCCGCTCGCCGTACGGTGCGCTGCTGGCCGTTGGTTGGGCCGGGCCGCAGCGTCGTGGGCTAGCTGTCTGGGCGCTTGGCGGCGGCGGTCCGGTCGGGCGAGCCGTCGCCGGTGGCGGGGAGCGCGTCGGTGGGGGTCATCAGGTCTTCGACGGCGGAGACGTCGGGGTGAGCGGCTTCGATGGCGGGGGAGACGGCGCCGGTGACTTCTGTGGCCGCGGGTTCGCTGGTGCCGATGCTGTGGGCGCGGCGCTTGGAGATCCAGATCGCGGCGACGATGACGATGACCGCGCCGAGCGCGACGCCGATCCGAAGGCCGGTGTTGCCGCTGTACTTGACGACGCTGGTGGCGATCAGCAGCGAGACCAGGTTCATCACCTTGATCAGCGGGTTGATGGCCGGGCCTGCGGTGTCCTTGAAGGGGTCGCCTACGGTGTCGCCGATGACGGTCGCGGCGTGCGCATCGGAGCCCTTGCCGCCGTGGTTGCCGTCCTCGACGAGCTTCTTCGCGTTGTCCCAGGCGCCGCCGGAGTTGGCGAGGAAGATCGCCATCAGCACCCCGGCCGCGATCGCGCCGACCAGGTAGGAGCCAAGCGGCTGGTAGCCGAGGGCGAAGCCGACCGCGATCGGCGCCATCACCGCGAGCAGGCCCGGCGTGACAAGCTCGCGCAGCGAGTCCCTGGTGACCAGGTCGATCACCCGGCTGTACTCGGGCTTCTCGGTGTAGTTCATGATCCCCGGGTGGGTGCGGAACTGATTGCGGACCTCGAGGACCACGCCCTGCGCGGCCCGGCCCACCGCCATGATCAGCAGGCTGGCGAACAAGAACACCACCGAGGCGCCGATGATGACGCCGACAAGCACGTTGGGCTGGGCCACGTCCAGGTTGAACGAGCCCGCGGCCTTGCCGGTCAGCGCCGACTCAACCTGGGTGCGGAACGAGCCGAACAGCGCGGTCGCGGCGAGCACCGCGGTCGCGATCGCGATCCCCTTGGTGATGGCCTTGGTGGTATTGCCGATCGCGTCCAGCGTGGTCAGCGCCTGCGCTGCGTCGCCCTCGATGTCGCCGGACATCTCCGCGATGCCCTGCGCGTTGTCGGTGACCGGGCCGAAGGAGTCCATCGACACGATCACGCCGACGGTGGTCAGCAGGCCGATTCCGGCCAGCGCGACCGCGAACAGCGCGACGGTGGCGTTCCCGGTGGCCAGCAGGTAGGAGCAGAACACCGCGGCGGCGATCAGTAGCGCCGAGTACACCGCGGACTCCATGCCGGTCGAGATGCCGGACAGGATCACGGTGGCCGCGCCGGTCTCGCTGCTGTCCCCGATGTCCATGACCGGCCGCCGGTTGGTCTCGGTGAAGTACCCGGTCAGCAGCTGGATGGCGCTGGCAAGCACGATGCCGATCAAGATCGCGCCCAGCGCGATCCAGCGCGGGTCGCCGCCGAATTTCGAGATGCCGCCGGCGGTGCTGACGCCGGCGAAGTCGCGGAAATGCGACGGCAGGAAGGTGAAGCACGCGATGGCCACGCCGATCGCCGAGATCAGCGCGGAGATGAAGAAGCCGCGGTTGATCGCGGTCATCCCGCTGCGGTCACCAGCCCGCGGCGCGACCGAGAAGATGCCGACGATCGCGGTCAGGACCCCGATGGCCGGGATGATCAGCGGGAAGATCAGGCCCTTGTCGCCGAACGCGCTCTTGCCCAGGATCAGCGAGGCCACCAGCATGACCGAGTAGGACTCGAACAGGTCCGCCGCCATGCCCGCGCAGTCGCCCACGTTGTCGCCCACGTTGTCCGCGATCGTGGCGGCGTTGCGCGGGTCATCCTCGGGGATGCCCTGCTCGACCTTGCCCACTAGGTCCGCGCCGACGTCGGCGGCCTTGGTGTAGATCCCGCCGCCGACACGCATGAACATGGCAAGCAGCGCGGCGCCGAAGCCGAAGCCCTCCAGCACCTCCGGGGCGTTGCCCCGGTAGAGCAGGACCACGATGGCCGCGCCGAACAGGCCGAGCCCGACGGTGAACATGCCGGCCACGCCGCCGGTGCGGAACGCGAGCCGGAACGCGAGCCGCTGGCCGCCCTCCCGCGCCGCGGCCGCCACCCGGACGTTGCCGCGCACGCACAGCGACATGCCGGTGAACCCGGTCAGCCCGGAGAACAGCGCGCCGACAAGGAAGAAGATGCTGCGGCCCCACATCACGCCGTTCCCGTCGGCGGGCAGCACCAACAGCACGAAGAAGATGATGACGACGAACACGCCGAGGGTCCTGAACTGGCGCCGCAGGTACGCCGCCGCGCCTTCCTGCACGGCGCGGGAGATCTCCTGCATCTTCTGGGTGCCCTGGCCGGCCGCGAGCACCTCCCGCACCAGCACGCCTGCCACCGCCAGGGCCAGCAGCCCGACGACGGCCACAACGACAACCCAGGTCAGGTTGGAGCCGCTCACGCTGACGGGATTCGCCGCCAGCGCGGGGACGAGCCTGGACATTCGACCTCCTGGAACTCCGAACGGAAGGTGTGCCGATCGGGGAAGAAACAGTGGGCGGGAGTCTACGCAGGCCCGGGCTGAACCACGAACACCGGGCCGTTCCTAACAGTAATGTAACTTTATCGTTACCATTACGATAGACGGGCGTGACGGTACCACGCAGCGTCGCTGGTGGTGGCATTCCTCCGGCCCAGTTGCGAGGTGCTCGCCGCCGCGCGGCGGTCAGGCGGTTGCCGAGGTCGACGGCCAGCTCATCTGGACGCTCACCCCGGAACTCGTCGACGAGACGCGCACGTCATCGGCCAGGCCGGAAATCACGGCCAGCCCGAACCCGGCCGGGATCGCCATCCCGCCGTCGTCACCGGCCTCCTGCGCCGACAGCGGCCCGCTCGCGCCGTTGGCGGCGGGCTCTGCCGCCCGCGTCTCGCCCTGTGTTCCCGCTGGCGCTCCCGACGGGCCGGGAGCGGAGTCGCGGACCACGACAACGAACCGCTCGCCCTGGTCGGTCATCTCGATCCTGACCGGCTCGGCCGGGCAGTGCCGCCGGTGCGCCTCGACCGCACGAGAGCAGGCCTCGCCGACGGCGAGGCGCACCTCGTCAAGCAGCGCTTCGTCCACGCCGCTGCGCCGCGCGACCGCGGTGGCGACGAGCCGCGCGGTACGTACGTGTGCGGGCAGCGGCGTGAACGCTACCTCGACGGTGGCCATATCTGCCGGGCCCGGCCGACGTTAATTCTCGGACTTCTTGGCCGCGATGGCCGCATCCACGGTCCCGTGGATGCCGAACACCTTCGTCAGTCCGGTGATCCTGAAGATCTTGAGTATCCGCTCCTGCGTGCACACCAGGTCGAGCGAACCATCGTGTGCGCGCACTCGCTTCAGCCCGCCGACCAGCACCCCGAGACCGGTGGAGTCAAGGAACTCCACCTTCTCCATGTTGACGACGAGCTGGTAGTTGTTCTTGTTCACAAGGTCGATGAGCAGCTCACGGAGCCGCGGGGCCGTGTAGACATCGATCTCGCCCTCGACGTCGACGACCTCGATGCCGTCCTTGTTGTAGTGACCCAGCTTCAGATCCACAAATCCTCCAGCGCCATGCATGGCGTCATCTCAGCGTCCCGCCTCGGCACGCGGGCTATCGTAGCCACATCCGACGGCGATCCTCTGCCGCATTCAACCACGCTCTGATGTCATGTCTATACGAAATCATGCCTCCGGGCATCCCCCAACGGATGTCACACTTTAACTCTGTGGCCACCATCACGCCCGTACCCCCGGCCCTACCGTCGCCTTCCGGGGCGGTCGACGACGGTCACGCCATGGCGTCCGCCCTGGCCGACAACCGTGCCCTCGTCATCCTGCTCGAAACCGTCCGGGCGGGCAGACCGGTCCACGTCGAGTACATCCCGGCGCGTTTGGGCCACGCCGCGCACTGGCCGGACTGGGTGCCCGGTGCCCTCGTCGACGCCTGGGCCGCCCGCGGCATCCGCGCGCCCTGGTCACATCAGGTTATCGCCGCGAACCACGCTCAGGCTGGCCGGAACGTGATCTTGTCCACGGCGGCGGCCTCCGGGAAGTCGGTCGGCTACCTCATGCCCGCGCTCACGTCGGTGCTGTCCGGGGACACCGCGCTGTACATCGCCCCCACCAAGGCGCTGGCGGCGGACCAGCTCGCGTCCATCCGCTCGCTCGGCCTGCCCGGGCTGCAGGCGGCCTGCGTCGACGGCGACTCGAGCAGGGCCGAGCGCGACTGGGCGCGCAGCCACGCCAGGTACCTGCTCACCACGCCGGACATGCTGCACTGCGCGCTGCTGCCCGGGCACACGCGATGGTCGGGATTTTTCAGCCGCCTGCGTTACGTGATCGTCGACGAGTGCCACGGGTACCGGGGCGTCTTCGGCTCGCACGTCGCGCACGTGCTGCGGCGGCTGCGCCGGGTGGTGGCGCAGCACGCGGGGTCGGGCCCGGTGTTCGTGCTCACCTCGGCCACCATCGGCTCGCCGGCCGCCTGCGCCAGGCTGCTGACCGGGCTGGACGCCGAGGAGGTGACCGAGGACGGGTCGCCGCGCGGGCCGCTTGCCTTCGCGCTGTGGGAGCCGCCGCTGACCGACGCTCGCGGCGAGGCCGGATCCCGGCTGCGGCGGACCGCGACCGCGCACACCGCCGACCTGCTCGCCGCCCTGGTCCGGGAGAACGTCCAGACGCTGGCCTTCATCCGCTCCCGCCGCGGCGCCGAGGCCGTAGCCATGGCAGCGCGCCGACAACTGGAGTCGAACCCGCCGGGAGCCGGGGCGGTCGCCATGGCCGCCCGCCGACAACTGGAGCCGATCGCGCCAATGGCGGGCCCTGCGCCGGATGCGCAGGTGGCCGCGTACCGGTCGGGGTACCTGCCCGAGGACCGGCGGCGGCTCGAGGCGGCGCTCAGCGAGGGCAGCCTGGTCGGGCTCGCCACCACCACCGCGCTCGAGCTTGGCGTGAACATCACCGGCCTGGACGCCGTCTTGATCGCGGGCTGGCCGGGCACGTTCGCCTCGCTGTGGCAGCAGGCAGGCCGGGCCGGGCGAAGCGGGCGCAGCGCCGCCGCGGTGCTGATCGCACGCGACGATCCGCTCGATACCTACCTGGTCCGCCACCCGGAGATCCTGCTCAGGCACCCGGTGGAGGCCACGGTGCTGGACCCGGCCAACCCGTACGTGCTCGCCCCGCATCTGTGCGCGGCCGCGGCCGAGGTCCCGCTGACCGAGCGGGACCTCGATACGTTCGGCCCGGCTGCCCGGGCGGTCGTAGCGGACCTCACCGGGTCCGGCCGGCTGCGCAGGCGCGCGGACTCCTGGTTCAGCATGCGCCGCTTCTCCAGCGCCCCCGGCGGCCTGCGTGGCGCGGGGCTGGCACCCGTCCTGGTGGTCGAGGCGGCGACCGGACGGCTTGTCGGCACCGTTGACGAGCCGTCCGCGCAGTTGCTGGTCCACGACGGCGCCGTCTACGTGCACCAGGGCGAGAGCTACCTGGTGTCGAGGCTCGACCTCGACGACCGGGTCGCGCTTGTCGAGCCCGGCGATCCCGGCTACAGCACCACGGCGCGGGACACCACCGAGGTCGAGGTTCGCGCCGTGTATCAGCAGATGACCTGGGGCGAGGCCGAGATCCGCTTCGGCGACGTCCAGGTGACGCGCCAGGTGACCGGCTACACCAAGCGTCGCCCCGACACCGGCGCCTCGCTCGGCGATGAGCCGCTTGACCTGCCGCCGCGCCACCTGCTGACCCGGGCGGTCTGGGTGACCGTCTCGGCGGCGCAGCGCGAGGTGCTCGCCGCCGCCGGTATCGACCTCGCCGGAGCGGCGCACGCCGTCGAGCACGCCTGCCTCGGCCTGCTGCCGCTCTTCGCCACCTGCGACCGCTGGGATGTCGGCGGTGTGTCCGCCGACCTGCACCCCGCGACCGGCCGGCTCAGCGTGTTCGTCCACGACGGCCACCAGGGCGGCGCGGGTTTCGCGGAACGAGGCTTCCTGGCGGCAGCCGAATGGCTCCTGGCGACCAGGCAGGCGATCGCCGGCTGCGACTGCGAGACCGGCTGTCCCTCCTGTGTCCAGTCAACTGGGTGCGGGACCGCCAATCACCCGCTGTCCAAGAAGGGCGCCGTGGCCCTGCTGGACCTCATCCTGGCCGGGCTGCCCGCCCAGGGGGACCAGAGGGACCGCCAGGGATGAGCCGCCGCGGTCGGATATGTCCGGGTGGCCGGGACCGTGGGTGTCGCACCGTGTTCACCGTGAGCGTCATGCGCCCAGGCGTCCCGTTTCGTCGGCCCCGCTTGAAAAAAGCGGATACCCACGGTAGTCATCAGGCCCAAGACCTGTTCACGCCCATGCCGCATATGTTGTAATTTTCATTGGCGGACTCTGCGTCGGGTCTCGGGGTCGTAGACACTTGTGGTCAATACGACACCCATGGTCGATTCGACAGCCCAATGCAGATAAGCTCTTTGAAAGGACGGAACCGGCCTCCCCCCCCAGGGCCGGACCGTACGCGGCCCCCGCTCTCCCCCCCGGCGGGGGCCGCCCCTTTTCTCCAGAACGAACCGGTCCGCTCGGCCCCGGGACCAGCCGCCGGTCGGCCCGAGCCACTAGTCAGCGACATGTGATCCCCGGAACTGATTGAGATCACGAATCGGTCACGCACCAGGTCTATTCAGGTCGGCGTTCTCGGCGTAGAACGGTGGTACGGACGGCAGCGTCCGGGCACGGCAGCCGGGTACCCACGCGCGACCAGCCGCGGGAGGCGTGTCAGGCCAGGTCAGGACGTTATTCGTCGCCGCGAGGCGACGAGCGGCCGCACCTGGCCGACAGAGAAGGTGCACGCTTGGTAGCCCGGTATGACGTGGATTCGCGGCGGCGCCCCTGCCTGGGGCGCCGTTGCTATAGGCGCGAGTATGAGGCTTCCGGGGCTAGCGTTTTCTCACGTTCCCTTTGAGCATTCTCGGGATTTCAATCTCCCAGGTGCCGGTCCGCCGCCGGATCGCGGTGGCGTCCACGGCGGTGAAAGGCCGGGTCAGCGCCGAATAGGCGCCCTGGATCATGCCGAGCGCGGCGCATCCGGTACTCTGCGTTTTCGGTGGTGCCGTGCATGGGTCGCGCGGTACCCGGGGTCGCCTTCATGCCTGGCGCCTACCCGAG
Source organism: Streptosporangiaceae bacterium (assembly GCA_050698735.1). Lineage (GTDB taxonomy): Bacteria > Actinomycetota > Actinomycetes > Streptosporangiales > Streptosporangiaceae > Palsa-504. The sequence goes on from JBOHCG010000016.1 coordinate 8,368, forward strand.
CGCGTCATGCGGTGCGCCGGAGCGTGAAACGCCGTTCCCGCACGGAGATGCTGCCATGATGACGATCAACCACGTTAGCCTTGGGGTTTGGCCGACACGCGGCAGGCTCGCGGGGGAAATCGGGCGCGGGCGCCGCTTAGCGCGGACCGCCCGGAGCGGATAACCGCCCGCACTATGGAGAGGGACTCGATGGTCCGCAGCGACACGCCGGAACCCGCCGGCGCCAACCAGACACTTGGGGATCTCGTCAACGCGGCGGCTAAGGACGTCTCGCAGCTCGTCAGGTACGAGATCGATCTGGCCAAGACCGAGCTGCGCGGTGATCTGAAGCGGGTCGGACTGGCCGCCGCGCTCGGCGGCGTTGCCATCTTCGTCGTATGCCTGGTCCTCGTGCTGTTCTGCTTCGCCTTCGCCTACGGGCTGGTCGCCGTCGGCATCTCGACGTGGGCAGCATTCCTCATCGCCGCCGGGGCGTGCGTGCTGCTGGCGGGGCTCGCGGTCGGGATCGCCGTGCTCAAGCTCCGGCACCTGTCCGGCCTGCGCCGGACGCGTAAGTCGGTCACCGAGGGGCTCGGCATGCTGCGCCGGGATGGCCACCCCGAGATGAGCAGTGATGGCCAGCGGCCGGAGATCGCCGGCAGCAGCCCGAGATGAGGTGAGGTGAGCCCGATGATGGCAGCCGCTGATTCGGCTGTCCAGATCAGCGGCCCGTGGGCGCACCGGTCGGTGAGCGCCAACGGAACCCGGTTTCACGTCGCCGAGGCCGGCGACGGGCCGCTGGTGCTCTTCCTGCACGGCTTCCCCGAATTCTGGTGGACCTGGCGTCACCAGCTCGCGTCGCTGCCCGGCGCGGGCTTCCGCGCCGTCGCGGTGGACCTGCGCGGGTACGGCGGCAGCGACAAGCCGCCGCGCGGCTACGACCTGGTCACGGCCGCGGCGGACGCGGCCGGGCTGATCCGCGCGCTCGGCGAGGCGAACGCGGTCGTGGTGGGTCATGACTGGGGCGGGCTGATCGCCTGGACGCTGGCCACCTATTCCCCGAAGGTGGTCAGGCGGCTCGCGGTGGTGTCGATGGCCCACCCGCTGCGGATACGTTCCGCGGTGCTCACCAACGCCTTCGGCCAGGGCAGGCGCAGCGGGTACGCGCTGGGATTCCAGCTGCCGTCCCTGCCCGAGCGCCAACTGGTCCGTGACGGCGCCCGCCGGGTTGGCCGGATGCTGGACAAGTGGTCCGCGCCGGGCTGGCCGGACCGCGAGACGGAGCAGGTCTACGCCCGGGCGATGCGGATACCCTCGGTGGCCCACTCGGCGCTTGAATATCACCGCTGGCTCGCCCGCAGCGTGGTACGGCCGGACGGCGTCCGGTACGCACGGCGCATGCGGACCGCGATCCAGGCCCCGACGCTGCACCTGCACGGCTCGGTCGACACCTGCGTGCTCCCGCAGACCGCGCGGGGCTCGGGCCGCTACGTGGAGGGGCCGTACCGCTGGCACGTGATCGACGGCGTCGGGCACTTCCCGCAAGAGGAGCGGCCGGACGCCTTCGACACCGAACTCCGCGGCTGGCTGGCCGACCCGGAACCGGATCGTTGAGCCGAGACCGCGATCCCGCGGGCAGGCCGCGGAACGCGCGCCCGCGCGACGCGCTCGGCCGGCCGCTGGCCCGTGGCCAGGAACCGGGCACCGACTGGGAACCGATCCCTGACGACCTCGCGCTCACCGGCACCGACGCGGTCCGGCTCGCCGACCGGCTGCTCCGCGGCGGCCGCGCCTTTCCGGCGCACGAAGTCCTGGAAGCATCGTGGAAGTCCGGCCCGGGCGGCGAACGCGACCTCTGGCAGGGCCTGGCACAGATCGCGGTCGGATACACGCACGCGAGCCGCGGCAACGCTCGCGGCGCGGCCGCGCTGCTGCGGCGCGGCGCCCAGCGAGTCCGGGGTTACCGGGACCGGGCATTCGGTGAGGGCGGCGGCGACGGTCCCTACGGGATCGACCTGCCGGCCGTCCTCGCGGCCACCGACGACCTGGCCGCGCGCATCGAGCGGGACGGGCTCGCGGATATCCCGCCTGCCGATCTGAGGCCACGGCTTACCCGTGGTTAGTCCCAGCCCTGGCTAGTCACAGCCCTGGGTGGAGACGGGCGTCATGTCCTGCTCCCCCGCCCTGGCGTCCGGGGACACCTCGGACGCCGTCAGCGCGAAGCCGGTATCGGAGACGCCGACCGCCGCGGCGAACACCACACCGTCCACGGTGCCGTCAGGAGAAAGCAGCGGCCCGCCCGAGTTGCCCGACTCGACCTGCGCCCTGATCTCGTAGATCTGGCGGGTAACCGTGCTCGTCTGGTAGATGTTCGGGCCCTGCGCGGTCTGCACGCCGCCGATCCTGGCCGGCACGGTGACCAGGCTCGGGGCGTCGAGCGGGTATCCGGCGACCACCGCGTTGTCGCCCGGGTGGGCCTGGCTCGCGAATGCCAGCGGCGTCAGGTCCAGCCCGGGCACGTACAGGACGGCCACGTCCACCTGCGGGTCGTAGAACACCACGGTGGCCGGGAGCTGCTGGCCGGTCGTGGTGGTGACCGTCTGGCTCTGCGTCACCCCGGCCACCACGTGGGCGTTGGTGAGGACGTGCTGGGGTGAGATGACGAACCCGGAGCCCTCGATGGAACGCGAGCAACTCGGCGCGATCCCCTGCACCTTCACCACCCGGCTGCGGGCCGCGAGGTATCCGGGGCTGTCGAGCACGGCCGGGTCCGGGGCGGGGATGGCCAAGATCCGCTCCTCGCCGATCCCGCTGAACACCTCCGCGTAGGTGCTGTTGCTCGTCAGCAGCCTGCGGAAGTCCGAGAAAGCCGTCTTGGCGGGCGCGGGCATGAACCTGTCCAGGGTCTGGAGCACAAGCGAGTTATTCACCTGCTGGTCCACCACGGGGAACGGAGACTGGCTGAGCACAGACCCGACGACCCAGGCGATCAGCAGCACGGAGACGATGCTGACCGCGGAACCGCCCGCCGAGTCGAGCGCCGTCGCCGAGCGCCAGGTCACCGTTGAGCGCATCGCGGCGCCGATGGAGGAGGCGATGAACTGCCCGATCACGGCGAAGCTCACCAGCAGGACGACGGCTACGACGTCCTGCTGCGTCTGCCCGCCGACCAGCGCCCGGGAGATGCTCGGGCCGAATTCCGCGCCTAGCAGCGCGCCGCCGACGAACCCGAAGAAGCTGAGCACGCCGACGATGAAACCCTGCCGGTACCCCGAGACCGCGAACGCGGCGACCACGACTATCAAGATGAGGTCGAGAACATCACCGTGCACGACCTTAACGGTATCGGGTCCGGCCCACTTGGTTGGCGCCCGCGGCGGTCGCCGGCCGGCGACCGCCGGTCACAGGTCGGTGACGGCGGCGACGTCCCAGGGGAGCTCCCAGCCGCCGATGGCAAGCAGGCGGTCGACAAGGGCGGCCGTGAAGCCCCAGATCAGCATCCCGCGGACGCGGAACGCGGGCGACAGGCGTCCGCTGGGCACGCGCAGCATCAGCCGTACGGCCGGGTCGGCCAGTTCCGCGACGGCGACTCGCTCCACCGCGGCCACCTCACGCGGGTCGACAGGGGCCACCGCGCAGGGCTGCCGCCACCACGCGAGCACCGGAACGACCCGGAACCCGGTCCGCTCGATGAACAGTTCCGGCAGCGTCCCCACCACGTCGACGCCACCCGGGTCGAGGCCCACTTCCTCGGCGGCCTCGCGTAGCGCCGCCCCGACCGGCCCGGCGTCCGCGGCGTCGATGGCGCCGCCAGGAAAGGCCGGCTGGCCCGCGTGCAGCCGCAGCCCCTCGCTGCGCTGGATCAGGAGCAGGTCGGGACCGTCCGAGCCCTGAGCGAACAGGACGAGCACGGCCGACGGCCTGCCCCCGCCGTCGGGCGGCAGGGCCAGTGGGGGTATCTCCATCCGGCCCGCCGCCTGCGCCAGCTCACGCAGCCACGCGGGGACGGGCTCGCCACCCGGGGTCACGAGAACGGGCCGGGCTTGACGAGCTTCGCTGCGATCTGCGGATCGGTGGTGCCCTCACCGTAGGACGGACATAGCCGGGCCAGCCCGCAGGCGCCGCAGGCAGGGCGGCGAGCGTGGCAGACCCGGCGGCCGTGCCAGATCATCCGCTGCGAGAGATCCGTCCAGTCCCGGCGCGGGATGAGCGTGGCCACCTCGGCCTCGACCTTTTCCGGATCTGTGCTCGTGGTCCAGCCGAATCTCCTGGCCAGCCGGCCGAAGTGCGTGTCAACGGTGATGCCGGGGATCCCGAAGGCGTTCCCTAGCACCACGTTGGCGGTCTTCCGACCCACGCCCGGCAGCGTGACGAGGTCGCGCAGCCGCGACGGCACCTCGCCGCCGAACCGCTCGCAGAGCGCCCGTCCAAGGCCGATGAGGCTGTTGGTCTTCGCATGGTAGAAGCCGGTCGACTGGATGATCTTCTCCAGCTCGTCGCGGTCGGCCGCCGCGTAGTCCGCGGCGGTCGGGTACCGGGAGAACAGGATCGGCGTGACCATGTTCACCCGCTTGTCCGTGGTCTGCGCGGACAGGATGGTCGCGACAAGGAGCTCGAGCGGCGTGCCGAAGTTCAGCTCGGTGTGCGCGTCGGGATAGAGCAGGGCCAGTTCCCTGTCGATCCTGCGGGCGCGCCGGACCAGCACGGTATGCGAAGGGGGCTCAGCGGTCACCGTTCAAGCTTAGGGCGCCCGCCAGGCTGGACGTCCGGGTTAGATGCTGAGCCGCAGCCGTATTTCGAACGAAGAGGGCTCATTGGGGGTCGCGGACGGCGCGGCGGACGCGGAGGTCTGCGACGGCGCGGGGGACGGAGAGATCGTGCCCTTCGAGGGGGACGGCGATCCGGACGGGGACGGGGACGGCGATCCGGACGGGGACGGGGACGCGGACGGGGAAACCGGCGCCTTTGGCGGCGGCGAGGAGGACGAGGAGGAGGAGGGCGACGCAGATGGCGATGCGGACCTCGACGCGGATGCCGACGGCGACGGAGTCGACCGGGCCGCCCGGGAGGACCAGCTCACGCCGATCGCCTGGTCCGCCGCGCCGATCGGATCGATGTACACGGACGCGGTTCCCCCGGTGCCCTTGACCCGCCGCACCGTCACCACCAGCGTGACGCTCTGCTGCGCCTTAAGCGTTCCCCAGTAGCTGCTCAGCGTCAGCTGCTTCGACGTGGTGGTCGCCGACCAGTCCACCGGTCCGCCGAGGACGGTCACCGAGATCGACCCCATGGAGCCCGCGCCGAGCGCCAGGTGGCCAGACGTCACGGTCAGGCTGCCGGTGCCCCCAAGCCCCGCCCCCGAGGGGCCTGCGGGCGCCGTCGTGGATGACCACACCGGCGTCGGCTTCGGGCCCCTCGTGGGCCCGGCATAGCCGCCCGCCGTCCCGGTCGCGGCGGACGCCGGGGACGTCCTGATGATGATCGGGACGCTGGTCGCGGTCCCGCTGCCGGGTTGCCGCGGCGTCGCGTGCCCCGACGCCGCCACCCCGGCCGGGTCGGCCACCCGGCCGGTGCCAGACCCGCCGACCAGGAAGGCGGTGGTCATCAGCGCCGCCACCGCGATTCCGGCGGCCACCGGCAGGAACGCTCCCGGCATGACCGCGCCCGCCCGCTGATCCTCGCCCGCCCGCCGCGAAGCACGCGGCGTGACCGGGGCCTGCTGCGCCTGCGCCGCAGCGGCGGCCGGGAATCCCGATCCGGCGAGCTCGGGCGCCCTGGTCACGGCGAATTCCCGGTAACCGGACAATCTGGGATCGGCGAAGAAGCCGAGCACCTCGGCCCGCGCTCCCGCGGGCAGCGCGGGGTCGGGGAGCAGGGCGAAGACCCGTTTCGCGGAGACGCTGCGCGGCAGGTTCGGCCCGCATGCCGGGCAGCCCGCGGCGTGCTGCAGCACGCGCTCCCGCAACTCGGGTGTCACCATGCCGCTCCAGCCGTGCAGCACCGCCGCCCGGTCACGACAGTCATGACTGCCCGTGCTGACCAGGATCTCGGTGCCGAGCGCCTGCTGCAGGCTCAGCCTGGCCCGGCTCAGCAGGACCCGGACGTCCTGGACCGGCAGGCCGAGCACCAGGCTCAGGTCGACCCGGTGCCTGCAGGCCAGATCGAGGGCCTCGCGCTCGGCCGGCGCCAGGCTCGCCGCCGCGTTCCACGCCACCAGCCTGGCTTCCGCATCGGCCTGGCTCGGCCAGGCGGGCGGCTCATCGGCCTGCGGCACCGCGCGGCGCCGTCGGCATTCCGCGCGGGCCAGCGAGTAAAGCCACGGCTCGAGCAATTCGGCATCGGCCAGCCTGGCTATGTTCGCGATGGCCACGCTGAACGTGTCGCGGAGCGCCATCGTGGCGATTTCGCGACTGGACAGCATGCCCCAGCAGTACCTGAATAGCCGTTCGCCGTAAGCGTCGAAGAGATCGGCCAGCGCCGTTGCTGACCTCGTGCGCAAGGCGGTGACGAGCTGCTGGTCAGTCATGGCGAAAAAGCTAGAGCAAACGCGTGCGTGCAGCCACCTATTCAATAAAACGAGCGCTTAAACTAGCACTATTTCCGCTAGCGCACGGAAACGAGTCAATAATTGCCGCTAGCCCGCTCGGCCTACCTTTATCCCGATATCGAGATGTACCATTAGCGCCTTACGTCTGGTGCCCCTACGTCTGGTGCACGGCGCAGCTGGACGGATCATAGGGCCGGACGGCGAGCCGGGCGGCGAACGGGCCGGCATCGGGATCGGCCGGGTTGATGTGGCGGCCGAGCAGAACGGTGGCGACGCGGCGGGCGCCGGCCAGTTTCAGCGCCGCGGCCGCGGACTGAGCGCTCCCGCCGGAGACCCAGGTGTCGTCGAGCAGCAGGACGCTGGCTCCGGCCGCGGGCCGGCCGACAACGAACCGGTCGACCCGCAGGTCGCGGCCCTGCTCGCCCGGGCGGATGGCCAGCGAGATCAGCGGCAGCCGCAGATACGGCGAGATCAGCCTGAGCAGCGGGTGCGGACCCGGCCGACCGGATCCGGTCGGCACCACGGCCAGCAGGTCGGGGGATGACATGCCCGCACGCCGCCATACGCAGCCGCCGTGATCGTTCAGGAATGCGAGCAGCAGGGCGAGCAGGACCGTCTGGGCGGAGGCGCTCGGCACCGGCGAGGACTTGTAGCGCCACAGCGCGGCGGCATAGTCCGTTCCCTTCACCGCGTAGCAGATGGGCACGACGGCGTCGGCGAGCAGATCCCGGCCAGGGTCGGCAGCGGCACAGCGCCGGTGCAGCGCGCACTGATAGCACCGGGCGTACCCGGTTCCTGCCGGTCCACGGCACACGACGCAGGTCGCCGGGCCGGCCGGCGGCGCGAGCGGGTACAGCGGCATCGCCGACCGGAGCCGGAGCCGCACGACCTCCCACGCCGTGGACACGGACATGCGCCGATGCTACGGACAGGCACTGACAAATCCACGCACCGTGTCGGATTCCGGCGAAGCGGGCGGCGATGCGATGCGGGTGTGACGCAGTTCACACGAAGTTCACATCCTCCGTTCACCGGGGCTTCGCGTCGAGTAGATGGCGGCATTGCGGAGAAATCTCGCTCTTGCCCGCCTGGTCCGGCCCGATACGGCAGAATGATCTCTGCTCAAGGGCGGCCTGGCACCGGCGGCATCTCCCGCTGCCTGATGTGACTCATGGCAAGGATTCTGTGTGATCGACAGCAGCGACACCGAGGGCTCCCGCGTCGACCGGGCCATCTGGACCACCATGGACGTGCTGCGCAGGCACTGGTTCTTTGCGCTGCTCGTGGCGGCCGGCCTGCTGCTGCGGGTCATCGCCCAGATCGGCTACCAGCCCGCGCTGCTGTTCATCGACTCGAAGAAGTACATCTTCGGCACCGAGTTCAGCACCACCGAGTGGGGCTCCTACGACCCGATCGGTTACACGCTGCTCGTGCTGCGCCCGGTGCTGATGTTCGGCAACCTCGCCCTGGTCGCGGCGCTCCAGCACCTGCTCGGGCTGGGCATGGCGGCCGCGCTCTACGTGCTGCTGCAGCGGCGCGGGGTGACCCGCTGGCTGGCCGCGCTGGCCGTCGCGCCGGTGCTGCTTGACGCCTACCAGCTGAACGCCGAGCAGACGATCATGCCGGACGTGCTGTTCGAGGCGCTGGTGGTGGCCGGGATCGTGCTGCTGCTCTGGCAGCCGAGGCCCGGCCTGGCCTTGGTGGTCCTGGGCGGGCTGGCGCTCGGCACGTCCGCGCCGGTCCGCCAGGTCGGCGAGGCGCTGATCGTGCCCGCCCTGGTCTACGTGCTCGCCGTCACCAGGGGCTGGCGCAGGCGCGTGCTGTACGGCACGGTGCTGACCTTCTGCTTCTGCCTGCCCGTGGTGGGCTACATGGGCTACTCCGCGGTGGTCCTGCACTACGGGTTCGAGCTGTCCAACATGGGCGACGCCTACCTGTACGGCCGGGCCGCGCACGCGGCCGACTGCGCGACGCTGAAGATCCCCGCCGACGAGCGGCCGCTGTGCCCCACCCCCGCCCAGCAGGCCGAGTTCGGCGTCGACGGCCTGGTGAACTCGCCCGTCGCGCCGCGCGTGCTGTACTCCCCGGTCAACATCAAGCTGGGCGTCCTGATCAACACGCTGCCGATGCAGAAGGCGCTCGCCTACAGCGTGATCAAGCAGCAGCCGCTGCGCGTGGCCGGGGACATCGCCAAGGACTCGATCAAGATCTTCGCGCTGACCAGGGACACCGACGAGGGCGACACCCCGATCTCCCGCTGGCAGTTCCAGACCAGCTACCCCTATTACAAGCCAGGCATCACGCCCTACGGCCGCAACAGCGCCAACAAGGTCTTCCAGCAGACCGGCGGCGGCACCGCGGGCATCTACCTTCCGGCCGAGACCCTGCTGCGGGACTACCAGCTGCACGGCGGCTACACGCCAGGTCCCGTGCTCCTGCTCGCGCTGCTCGCCGGGATAGCCGGGATCTTCACCTGGCGCCCGCGCCGCGACCCGGCCGGCCAGGGTCCGCAGGGCCAGGCCCTCGCCTGCCTGCTCATCACGGTTTCCGCCGTCGCCGTGCTGCTCGGCGCGGACCTGTACGAGTTCTCCTGGCGTTACCAGCTGCCGGCCCTGATCACGCTGCCCATCGCGGGCGCGCTCGGCGCGACCGCGATCGCCGGGCACATCAGGCAGCGCCGGCCGGCCATGGTCACCGCGCCCGAGGTCACCGCGCCCGAGGTCACCGCGCCCGAGGTCACCGCGCCCGAGGTCACCGCGCCCGAGGTCACCGCGCCCAAGGTCCCCGCGGTGATCAGCAGCGCCCAGCTCACCATCGAGGCCGGTGCGGCCGACGAACTCGCGGTGGCCGGCTCCGAGCAGGTGCCGTAGCCGATGCAGACCGAGGGGGGGCCGGATATCCGCATGCTCTCCTCCGGCGTGGTCTACGAGGACCACTGGATGCGGCTGCGGCGGGACGACATCGAGCGGCGCGACGGCTCCCGCGGCACCTACGCCTACGTGGAGAAGCGCGATTTCGCGCTCGTCATCCCGGCCGAGAACGACGGCTTCCACCTGGTCGAGGAGTACCGGTATCCGATCCGCCGGCGCACCTGGTCCTTCCCGCAGGGCGGCTGGCCGAGGGGGGAATCCGGCAGCCCGGAGGAACTCGCCAGGCTGGAGCTCAGCCAGGAAACGGGCCTGCGCGCCCGCGGTATCACCAGGCTCGGCCTGCTGCACTGCGCGCACGGCATCACCAACCAGGTCGGGCACTTCTTCCTCGCCACCGGGCTGGAGCCGGGGCCGGTTGACCGCGAGCACGAAGAGCAGGACATGCTCCAGGCGTGGGTGCCGAGGTCCAGGTTCGAGGAGATGATCGACGAGGGTGTCGTCACCGACGACTCCACCCTTGCCGCCTACGCGCTGCTGCTCATCCGCGAGAGCCGTCGCTGAGCAGCGGGGCGAACAGGTCGCCGTGGGCGGCCACTCTGTCCAGGACCGCGTCGGCGGTGAAGAACAGGTCGTCGACCTTACGGCAGGATTCCACCTCGTCCCAGGTGACCGGGGTGGAGACGGTGGGGTGGGCGCGGGCGCGCAGCGAGTAGGGGGCCACGGTGGTCTTGGAGCCGTTGTTCTGGCTCCAGTCGATGAGGACCTTGCCGGCGCGCAGCGACTTGGTCATCCGGGAGACCACGAGGCGAGGCTGAGCTCGTTCCAGGCGCTCGGCATAGGCGCGCGCCTGATCGCTGGCCTGATCCGAGGTCACGCCGGAGATCGGCGCGTACAGCTGCAGCCCCTTCCCGCCCGAGGTCTTGGCCAGCGGCGCGAACCCGTCGGCCTCAAGCAGCGGCCGCAGCTCAAGTGCCACCAGGCAGCAGTCCGTCACGGTGGCGGGCAGGCCCGGGTCCAGGTCGAAGACGAGCAGGTCGGGCTCGCGCACGCCGGGCATCCGCCACTGCGGCACGTGCAGCTCAAGGCCGGCCAGGTTGGCGGCCCAGATCAGCGTGGGCAGGTCGTCAACGACCAGGTGCGTGACCATGGTGCCGCGCGCCCGCGAGCTCGCCGAACTGACCGTGGCGGTCCGGATCCAGTCCGGCCGGTGCTCCGTGACGTGCTTCTGGAAGAACGCCTCGCCGTCGACGCCCTCCGGGTAGCGCTTGAGCGTCACCGGGCGACCGGAGATGTGCGGCAGGAGCGCCGACGCCACCCGCTGGTAGTAGTCGAGCACCTCGGCCTTGGTGAAGCCGTCGTCCGGATACAGCACCTTGGCCAGGTTGGTCAGCGTCAGCGTCCGGCCGTCCACCGTGACGGCGACCTTCTCCTCAGGGCTCACGGACCACGTCCGCGGGGTCCTTGTCGTCGCGCAGGCCCTTGTACACCGGGGCGCGCATCCTGCCCGCCCTGGTCCACCGCTCGAAGGCGACCTGGATCACCAGGCGCGGCTGCACCCACACGGCGGTACGGGCGTGCTCGGGCGGCACCGGGCCGTCGAACGGCGAGGACGCGCTGCGCAGCGGCGCCAGCTTCTGGCCGAGCATGCGCAGCGTCTCGTCGCTGAACCCGGTGCCGACGTGGCCCGCGTAGATGAGCCCGCCCTCGTCGTGCACGCCGACGATCAGAGACCCGACCTGCCCGGTCCTGTTGCCCTGGCCGGGCTTGTACCCGGCCACGACGGCCTCCTGGTACCTGTGGTTCTTTACCTTCCGCCAGTGGTCGGTGCGGACGCCTGGCGCGTACGCCGAATCCAGCCGCTTGGCCACCACGCCCTCCATGCCGTGCTCCTTGGAGACGGCCAGCACGGCCTGGACGTCCTCGCCGGGGAAGGACGGCGGCGTCTGCCAGTACGGACCCGACAATCTCAGCCCGTCGAGCAGCGAGCGCCGCTGCGAGTACGGCTGGTCGAGCAGCGGCCTGCCGTCCAGCTGCAGCAGGTCGAACGCCAGGTAGGTGACCGGGGTCTGGCCGGCGAGCAGCCTGGCCTGGGCCGCCGAGGTGACGTGCATCCGCGGCTGGAGGGATTCGAAGTCCGGCCAGCCGTCGTCCCCGAACACCACCACCTCCCCGTCGAGCAGCAACTGCTTGTGCGCGCTCGCGTTGCCGAGGCCGGCCAGCTCGGGGTAGGCGACGGTGATGTCGCGTTCGGTCCTCGACATCAGCCGCACCTTACCTCGCTCGATGAAGGCAAGCGCCCGCACGCCGTCCCATTTCATCTCCAGCGCCCAATGCTGGTGATCGGGCGGCGGCGCGGTCACAGACAGCGCGAGCATCGGGCGCAGCAGGGCCGGCAGCGGCTGCCGCTCGCGGTGGATCATCCACTGGTTCCCCTTGGTCTGGAACAGCACGTAGCCGCCCTGTACCCGCTGTCCGTGCAGGTTGACCTTGACCTCGTCGGGCGCCCACTTCAGCGTGTCGTAGCGGCCGTGGTCCCAGATGGTGACCGAACCCGCGCCGTACTCCCCCCGCGGTATCGTCCCGGAGAACCCGCCGTACTCCAGCGGATGGTCCTCGGTGTGCACGGCGAGATGGTTGACCGTCGGGTCATCTGGCACGCCCTTGGGCAGCGCCCAGGAGACCAGCACCCCGTCCCGCTCGAGCCGGAAGTCCCAGTGCAGCCGCCTGGCGTGATGCTCCTGGATCACGAAGCTCCCGCCGTCCGGGCCTCCCCCGGGCGCTAGGGGCCCGGTCGGAACCGGCTCGGGCGTCCGTGCCGCGTCCCGCTTGTCCCGGTACGCCTGCAGCTTGTCCACGTTCCCCACCTACCCCGGTTGACCTGGCGCGGAACAGATACCACGGCCCGTTCGGAATAAAAGGGTTTGTCGCTGGGAAATGACGGGCACTGGCTAGCGGGACCATTGCCGGCAATTTAACCTTAGATAGTAGGGAAATCGGCGCGGCGTTCAGCCCGGAAAGGGAGCGATGGCGTTCTTCGGCGCCTACCTGCTGCGGCTGCTCGCGGGCGCCGGATCGCTACATCAGGCCCGCGATCACGTTCGCGATCTTCGCGTCCGGCCTGAAGTACGTCGGGGTCCCCGCCACCGCGCTCGGCATGACGATGGGCGCGATCCTCGCGGCGGCCGCGGCATACTGGCTGGCCAGCCGGGCCCGCAGGCGGCCGGCGCTGGACGCGGAGCCCGACGGCCGGGAACTGACACCCGCCGACACGCCGTCGCTGACCTGACGGCGGCGGTACGCCCCGCCCCGGCGCGGCCGGCCGCCGAACGTACAGTGGTCACCGTGACGGGAACCTGGCTGGTCGAGCCCTCGGGGCCGCTGCGCGGCGACATCGAGGTACGCGGGTCGAAGAACGCGGTGACCAAGCACATGGTCGCCGCGATGCTCGGCGACGGCCCGAGCGTGATCCGCAACGCCCCCGAGGTCGGCGACGTCGACATCACCGCCGCGATGCTGGAATCCCTCGGGTTCCAGGTCGGGCGCTCCGATGGTGAGATCACGATCGAGCAGGGCCGCGAGATTCAGCCGCGGGTGCCCGAGGCCTTCACCGGCCTGAACAGGATTCCCATCCTGATGCTGGGGCCGCTGCTGCACCGGACCGGCCAGGCGTACGTGCCGCTGGTCGGCGGCGACCCGATCGGGCGGCGCCCGGTCGACTTCCACGTCGCGGCGCTGCAGGCGCTCGGCGCGCAGGTGCAGGTCGGCCCGGCCGGGATCACCGCTCAGGCGGACCGGCTGCACGGCACGCGGATCGACCTGCCGTATCCAAGCGTCGGCGCGACCGAGACCGTGCTGCTGTCCGCCGTGCTCGCCGAGGGCAAGACCGTGCTGCGCAACGCCGCCACCGAGCCCGAGGTGGTCGAACTCGCGCTGTTCCTGCAGCGGATGGGCGCGCACGTGGAGCTCAGCCCGGACCGGCGGATCGTCATCGAGGGCGTGCCGCGGCTTCGCGGCGCGTCGACCCGGCTGGCGGGCGACCGGCTCGAGGCGTTCTCCTACCTGGTGGCCGGCCTGATCACCGGGGGCGAGGTCAGGGTCCGCGGCTGCCCGCAGGACCGGCTCGTCACCGCGATCAACACGCTGGCCAGGATGGGCGCGCGGTTCGACATCACCGATGAGTGGATCGTCGCCTCGGCGCCCGACGGGCTGCGCGCCGCCGCGGTGCACACCGACACCCACCCCGGCTTCATGACCGACTGGCAGCAGCCGCTGATGGTGCTGTTCACCCAGGCGGACGGGATGTCGGTGCTGCACGAGACGGTCTTCGAGAACCGCCTCGTCTACGTCCCCGCGCTGCAGAAGATGGGCTGCGAGATCGAGGTCTTCGCGGCCTGCCTCGGCGGACCTGCCTGCCGTTTCCATGACACGAACGCGGCGCATTCGGCCGTGATCAGGGGCGTGTCCAAGCTCCAGGGCGCCGAGGTCACCCTGCCCGACGTGCGGGCAGGCTTCTCCGCCGTGCTGGCCGCCGCCGTCGCCGCGCAGCCGTCCGCGCTGCACGGCATCCACCACATCGAGCGCGGCTACCACCGCCCCTTCGACCAGTTCGCCTCGCTCGGGCTGACCATCCGACGCGGCTGACACGCCGTAGTCCCTTTTATTTGCCGAACGAGCCGTGGTATCACTCCTCAGCCACAGCCGACGTCAGGTTGGGTTTCATCCCGAACGTGCTGGCTAGGCTCTTGGCATGACGACGGCTTTTGTGCTGGGCGGTGGCGGGCTGCTGGGCGCGCATGAGGTCGGGATGCTTAGGGCGCTTTCCGAGGCGGGCATCCTTCCTGACCTGGTGGTGGGGACCTCGGTCGGGGCCATCAATGGGGCGTTTGTGGCGGCGGACCCGGCGGGGGCCGCGAAGCGGCTTGGCCAGATGTGGCAGGGAGACGAGCTGCGGCTGGCGTTCAGCGAGAACGTGTGGGGGCGGGCGGCGCGGCTGGTCCGGTCAGGGACGCACCTGCACTCACTTGAGCCGCTGCGCCGCCTGCTGGAAAGCACGCTGCCCGAGGACGACTTCGCCGATCTGGAGTTGCCGTTTCAGTGCGTGGCGGCGGGGATCGAGACGGCCAGCGCGCGGTGGTTCAGCAGCGGGGCGCTGGTGCCTGCGGTGATGGCCTCGTGCGCGGTGCCGGGGCTGCTGCCGCCGGTGGAGGTGGACGGGGCGCACTACTTCGACGGGGGCCTCGTGGATTCGATCCCGGTCGGGCGGGCCGTGGCGCTGGGGGCCGACAGCGTCTACGTGCTGCAGGTGGGGCGGATCGAGAGCCCGCTCGAGGTGCCAAGGCGGCCGTGGGAGGTGGGTCTTGTCGCCTTCGAGATCGCCCGCCGGCACCGGTTCCACGAGGAGATGTCCTCGCTTCCCTGCGGCGTGCGCGTGCACGTCCTGCCGACAGGCGGCGACCGGCTGCCGCCGGGATTGTCGCAGTTCCGTTACCGTGACCGGGCAAGGGTTGGGCAGAGTATTGAGCGTGCCTACACGGCGTCCGCGAGCTACCTCGCCGCGCTGGCCAGGAGCTGACCGGCCGCGCGGCGGCTTGTCCGGCGAGTACGGGGCCGCCTGATGCTTCCGCCCAGGGTGATCCGCAGGCTGGTACTTGCGCCGCTTGTGGTCGCCATCGCGATCGCCCTGGTGGTGCTCTCGCCGTTGCTCGCGCTGGTCGCGATGCTGTTCGCGGTGTTGTTCGGTGCCTTGGGCTGGGCGCGGACGGGGCGGATGCGCGGCCTGCGGGTGCTGGGGTTCGCGCTGATCTGGCTGGCCGCGGAGAGCGCGGCGCTGGTGATGTGCCTGGGGCTTTGGATCGCGAGCGGGTTCGGCGGCCGGATGAGGACCGATTCCTACCAGAGCCGCCACTACGCGGTCATGCGGTGGTTCCTCGACTCGCTGTACCGGGGAGCGGGGCGGACGTTCGGGCTGCGGGTGATCGTCGAGGAGCCGGAGCTCACCGCGACCGAACGGCTTGCCCGGCTCGGCCGGCCGATCATCGTGCTCAGCAGGCACGCCGGACCCGGCGACTCGTTCCTGCTTGTGCACCAGTTGCTGAGCGTGTACAGGCGGCGGCCGCGGGTGGTCCTGAAGGCGACGCTGCAGTTCGATCCCAGCATCGACGTGGTGGCCAACCGGGTGCCGAACGTGTTCATCAAGCACCGGCAGGCCGGCGAGCGGATCTTCACCGAGCAGATCGAGCGGCTGGCCCGTGGGCTCGACAGTGACGGCGCGCTGGTGATCTTCCCGGAGGGCGGCAACTGGACGCCGGGCCGCTGGCGCCGCGGCATCCGGCGGCTGGAGCGCCAGGGTCGCCGCGACCTGGCCGTCCGCGCCGCCGGCATGCCGAACCTGCTCCCGCCGCACCCTGGCGGCGCGCTGGCCGCGATCGCCGCCTGCCCGGACGCCGACGTGATCTTCGTCGCGCACGCGGGCCTGGACGCCCTGGTCAGCGTGCGCGACGTCTGGCGCAGCCTGGCCGTCGACCAGGTGGTGCGGGCGAAGTGGTGGCGGGTGCCGTTCGACGAGGTGCCGCGCTCGGCCGACCACGAGGCCCAGCTGCAGTGGCTGTATAACTGGTGGGAGCGCATGGACACCTGGATCACCGAGAACCGCCCGGCCGGCGCGGCGGTACCGGCGGCAGCCTCCCGGCACGCCGAGGATGACCCCATCGCGCAGACCCCCGGGGCCCCGCAAACCCCGTCGCTGCCGTCCTGAACCGCTAACGCTGGGTGCGGCCGGCCGGGGACAGGCGAATGGCTTCATGCAGATCTGGCCGAACGCGACTCAACTCATTCCAGGAAGCCGTCGCGCACCGCTACCTTGCCCTCATCATCCTGGACTTCGGCAGCACGGGTCACCTCGACCGCGCCATCGCCGGCGCCATCCACCGCGGCGTTTACCTTCGCGACGCCGCTGATCCCGCTCACGATGCTGATCTTCATGCCCGGGCGGGTCAGGCTCATCAACTACGTCTTCATCCTCCCGTCCACGTGGCCATGCGGGCGGCGCATGCAGGGAACGCCGCCAGCAGACAGGCCCTGTCGGCCATCGAGCCCGCGCACGCGGCCGTGCCCGCCGAACCCGGATCGCTCATCGGCGTGTACGTCTCTGGCGTGCCGAACTCCGTGACTCCGGTGCAGGAGTTCGCTTCCCAGGCCGGCACCAGGCTGCGCGTTGCCAGGATGGCTACCTCGTGGCTTACGCCGATGCGGTACGCCGCTACGGCCATTCGGTCATCCTGTCCTTCGGACACGAAATGAACGGCGACTGGTACTCGTGGGGTTACCGGCACACCAGCGCCGCGGAGTTCGTCGCCGCGTGGCGGCATGTCGTGACCGTCTTCAAGGAGCAAGGCGCCGGCAACGTCACCTGGCTATGGACCGTCAATTCCCTGGCCGGGGGCGGCACGAGGATCGTGAACCCCGATGCCTGGTGGCCTGGCAGCCAATACGTCACCTGGGTCGGCATAGACGGCTACTACTACCGGGCGGATGAGACCTTCGCCACCCTGTTCGGGCCCACGGTGACGGATATCCGCGCAGTGACCCGCGATCCGATCCTGATAGCGGAGACCGGCGCCGCGCCCCAGGCCGACCCGATCGCGAAGATCGCCGACCTGTTCGCCGGGGTAAGGGCCGATCACATGCTCGGGCTTGTGTGGTTCGACGCCAAGGGCAACGAGGACTGGCGCATCGACACCCCGGCCGCCTTCGCCGCCTTCGGCCGGGCGGCCGGCGGCAGGTAACCGAGGCCCCGAACGCGTGCAGCCGGCCGCATTTGCCGGATTCTGGCGAGTCTTATCTAGCTGATCAGATCACTGCTATGTGCATAATTGATCTTTTGTTATAGCGTGGCCGCCACGGATTTCAATACGGGTCTGGAAAATCATCGCCTGCCGCGCTTTCCGCAGTGCTATGGTCGATGCCGAGACGTAATCACATCGGGATGCTACCGAGACGTCCACGGGGGCCGTTAGTGAAGCCATTCAAGCTTGCTGCAGTGTTCGTCGTCCTGGCGATAGCGGTGTTCGCCGGGGTCAAGGTGGGCATGCGGGCCGAGCATGACAGCAACTCCGTCAGCAGGCAGACAACGGCGGTAATCAGGCCCGCGCGCGTTTCGCCTCCCGCCGACCCCGCGCCATTCGTCGGCGTTTACATGGCCGGCCTGCCGGATTCCGTGGCCCCGCTTGAGGCGTTTGCGTCCCGGACCGGGGCCAGGCTTCGGCTGGCCATGTATTACAGTTCCTGGAACGAGCCATTCCAGACAGCATTTGCCTCGGCCGCGGGCCGGCTGCGCATTATGCCGCTGGTCAGGATGCAGCCGGCCGGGGTGTCGCTGGCCGAGATCGCGGACGGGAGCCAAGACGACTACCTGGTCTCCTACGCCGACGCGGTACGGCAGTACGGTCATCCCGTGGTGCTGTCTTTCGGGCCCGAGATGAATGGCGACTGGTATTCCTGGGGCTACCGCAACGCAAGTCCCTCGGACTTCATCGCCGCATGGCGGCACATCGTTGATGTCTTCCGGACGCAGCGAGCGGATAACGTCACCTGGCTGTGGACCGTCGAATCGGTGGCCGCCGGCGATGCCGCGGTGGAGAGCCCCGATGCCTGGTGGCCCGGCCGGAAGTACGTCGCCTGGGTCGGCATGGATGGCTACTACTCTGCGCCGGGCGAAACCTTCAGCACGCTGTTCGGCCCGACGGTTACCGATCTGCGCGCGCTGACCGGTGACCCGATCCTGGTCGCCGCGACCGGGGCAACGTCGCAGGCCGGCAAGGTCGCGAAGATCGCCGACCTGTTCGCCGGCGTAAGGGCCGATCACCTGCTGGGCCTGGTCTGGTCCGACGCCAACGGCAGCCAGGACTGGCGCATCGACACCCCCGCCACCTTCACCGCCTTCGGCCGGGCGGCTGACCAGGGGCAGTGATCCATGAACGACCAGGTTACGAGCGGCGGACCCTGAGGGTGAAGGCCTGGCTGGTGGCGCCGACCTGATTGGTGGCGGTGATGGTGATGGCGCGGCTGCCATTGGTATTCCTGGCCGGGGTGCCGGAGATGGTCGCCTGGCCGTTCCCCGTGCTGGTGAAGATCAGCCTGCTGGGCAGTGTCCCTGACTCGGTCAGGACCGGGGTGTCGTAGCCAGTAGCGGTGATGGTGAGGTCCATGGGCGTGTCGATGGCGGTCACGGCATTGGTCGCCTCGTCGATCACTGACACCGTGCCGGCGCCGTTATTGGCCACGTAGATGGTCCCGGCCGCCGCGGCCGGCGAGAACACGATGAACCCGCCGCGCACGCATAGCCTGTCTCTCTCCCGTCCTGGTCCCCCCGCGATAACGCCCTGCCAGCCAATATTACTTAGAATAGTAATAGCGCTCCGTTACGTGTAAAGAAGTGGGCGCGATCTTCGTCGCTGACTGTAATCATAACGATACGCCTGCGGCCGGGTCCTGCACCTGGGCCGTACCCTCCACAGAGATTGCGGCAAGAAACTTGCCGCGCGCCTTCCCAACCGCGTGTCGGATAGTGTCAGAGCAGTTTTTTCGCTACTATATTTGAAGATGGTTTGGAACTTGATTCTAAGATCAATTATCTGAACGGGCGGTGGCGAATGTCCGCAGCACCGGTCCGCGGGCCAGGGCGAGACGAGGATCCCGCCCGGCATCCGCGCGACTGGCCGGACGACGCCTCAGCCCCGGCTTCCGAGTCGGCCGACTGGGTTCCCCTGCCTGCTAGCAGCCTCGACTGGATGGACGACGCGGAGTGGGCGGCGAGGTGTGCGTCCAGCGAGGATGAGGACGAGCCGATTGATCCCGGCCTCGAGGATCCCCTGCCCGATTGGGAAACGCTGGACGCGGTGATCGCGGAGGCGCGGGAGATCGCGGAGGCCGAGGCCCGCGATGTCGCGCATGCGGCCCGGATGGTCTTCGATGGCGGGTGGGGCGCGGTCGGCGCGGCGCCGGGCCGCCGGGGACCGGGCCAGCCCGGATCCTCGAAGTCGTTTCCCGGGCAGACCGCGAGCCCGTCGGCCGGGTTCGGGTCGGGCATGGCGCTGGACGTGGCCCCGCCGGGCCTGGCGCTGCTTGGGTTCCTGGCCACCGCTGCCGGAGACGACGATTGCTACCCGGGCGCGTGTGACGACGAGATCGTCGGGGTGATCTGCGCGTGGGACCGGATGGCGGCTTACGTGGCGGCCCGGAAGCTCGCCGCGGTCGCGGAGTTCGGACGCCGCCGGCCGGCCGAGGGCTGCGAGCCGAAGGGCCCGGCGCGGATGCCTGAGGCGTGGGATGAATCCGCCACGAAGGAGCTGGCCTGGGCGCTGGCCGAGTCGCAGTGCGCGGCCGAGGGGCTGGCCTGGCTGGCTCACGATCTCGAGACCAAGCTGCCGGGCACGAAGGCCGCGCTGCGGAGCGGGGACATCAACCAAGGCAAGGCGGGCATGATTGCCAAGGCCACCCAGTTCCTGGATGAGAAGGAGGCCAAAGCCACCGAGGACAAGGTCCTGGGCCGGGCCGGGCGGCTGACTCCGCCTGGGCTGCGCGCCGCGGCGGCCCGAGCCGCCATGGAGGTTGCGCCAAAGAAGGCCCGTAAGCGGCGCGAGGAGGGTGCGAAGCTCACCCGGGTGGAGCGCTGGGCCGAGGACACCGGGAACGCCGCGCTGGCCGGCCGGGAACTGCCGCCCGCGGCGGCGCTGGCTGCGGATCAGAGGATCACCGCCTGGGCACGGCAGTTGCGGGCGGCGGGCCTGGACGGTGATATGGACGTCCTGCGCGCCAAGGCGTACCTGGATTTCCTCCTGGGTATGGACTCCCGCCCCGTCGTCGCGGCTGGCGGCAGCGCTGGTCAGGATGACCATGACCCGCCGGGTGACCCGGCAGCCGGCGGATCCGGCCCGCACGGCCCGCACGGCCCGGACGGCAGCCCGGCAGACACCGGGGACTGGCCCGCTGGCCCCGCAGACGTCGGGGACTGGCCCGCTGGCCCCGCAGGCGTCGAGGACTGGCCCGGCGGCCTGTCTGACAGCCCGGCCGCCGGCCTGGGCGCGGCGGTGCTGCCGCCGGGGTTCTGCGGCCAGGTCAACCTGACCGTTCCGCTGGTCACCGCGCTCGGCCTGGCCGACCGGCCCGGACAGGCCGGCACGCTAGGCCCGATCGACCCCTGGCTGGCCCGCGACCTGGTCCGTTCGGCGGCGCGCAATCCTCGCACCACCTGGTGCGTCACTGTGACCGACCAGGATGGCCACGCCATTGGCCATGGCTGCGCCCGACCAGAACCTAGGAGCCGTGCACAAGCCCGAGCCAGGCGCAGCAGTCCAGGCCCTCCGGGCGGCCACGACCCGCCCGGCCCGATCAGCGACGCGGATCACCCGCGGTTCTCCCTCAGTGCCACCGACCAGCACGGTCCGCCCGGCGGCTACGGCACCTGGCGGCTGTCCACCGGCACTCCCGGGCAACCGGACCTGATCATCACTCTCCATCCGATCGCCACCCAGGAATGCGATCACAGATTCCAGGCCGCGGGCCACGACCCGGGGGTCATGCTGCGGCATCTGTCCCAGATCCGCCACGCCAGGTGCACAGCCCCGACCTGCCGGAGACCGGCCGTCAGCTGCGATTTCGAGCACAACATCCCGTACGAGGCCGGTGGCCGGACGTGTATGTGTAATGGCGGTCCCAAATGCAGACGTGATCACAGGCTCAAGCAGAACCCCCGGTGGAAGGTCGAACAGCCCGCCCCGTCGACCTTCCGGTGGACCACGCCGACAGGACGCGTGTACACCACCGAACCCACCCGGCACCCCACCTAGGCTGCGGGCCGCTCGCCAGCGCGGAAGACCACCGACGAGAAGGTTGCGGTGGTGGTCAGGATGTCGCTCGACGAACAAGCGCCAGGTGAGGATACGCGCTGGATCACGCGACAGATTGCCGCGACTGGATCGAGCCAGTCAGCCGTCGCACGGATCCGGCGGGCACCGGGCATGGGCCGCTCTGAGCTGCCGTCAGGAACCTACAACTCGGGTGGACCAGACGGGGGCGGATCGCGGGTCAGGACACTGGTGAACCATGGACAGCAGATTGTCTAGATCAGGCTCTTCGAACTGGTGGCCGTCGGGGCAGTCCTCGGCGGCGATCCATAGCGACCGGCGCTTGTCCCAGAGGAACGACCACTGATCGCTGAGCTCGGTGATTTGGGCTAGCTGGGCGAGAGTGAGGTTCATGGGGTCGGGTCCTGGGCGGCGGCGTAGCGTACGCACTAGGCCACGGACGGTGGTAAGAAGGCCGCCGCATTTGTAAGTGGCCGGGCCCCGGTGTGAGAGGACGTGAGCACGTGTCGCCGCTGCGTGAGCGCGATCCGTCTGGGCTTTCGCTGTTCGCCGATGAGATGAAGGCGGGCCGCGAGCAGCGGGGGTGGTCGCAGGCCGAACTGGCGGAGCGGATCCCGTACAGCCTGTCGACGATCAGCATGGTGGAGGCGCTGCACCGGGTGCCGACCAGGGAGCTGGCGCTGCACCTGGACACCGCGTTCGGGACGCCGGGGACTTTCGCGCGGCTGGAGGCCAGGCTGCGGGACCTGCCGTTCCCGGCCTCGTTCCGGCCGTTCGCGGCGTACGAGGCGGAGGCGACGGCGCTGTACGCGTTCCAACACAGCCTGGTCCCCGGCCTGCTGCAGACGCCCGATTACGCCCGGGCGGTGCTGGCCACCCGGCCGAATACCACCGACGATGAGCTGGATAACCTGGTGGCGGCGCGGCTGGCACGGCAGGGCGTGCTGACCCGCGTGGACCCGCCTGCGCCGCTGCTGTGGGCGCTGATCGACGAGGGCGTCTTGCACCGGCCTATCTCCTCGGCCGAGGTCATGCACGACCAGCTGATGTACCTGGTGGAGGTGTCGCGGCGGCCGAACGTCACCGTCCAGGTCGTGCCGTACAGCGCGGGCGGCCATACGTTCGCTAGGCGGGTGCCTGCCGCTGCCAGCGGGTTTCTACCCAGCCGTAGCGCATGCGGCCGATCAGTCGTACGCGGAGCACGATCGGGCCGGCCGACCGGGGGGCAGGGTCGATCTTGACGTCGGTGTAGCGGACGTACAGGGCATCGACGTCGACCAGCATGCCGGGGCCGGTCACCAGGATCAGGGAACCGCCGCGCATCCTCAGGTCGATGAGCAGCGTGTCGTTCGTGATTACTGCCTCGGTGAAGTCGAGCAGCACGTCGCACCATGAGGAGCGCAGCTCGAGCCGCTGCGGGACGACCCAGCGGCCGGCCCGCTGGAACGCGCCGCCGCGCTGGTCGATCCGGTGTACCTCGTCGGCCTGCTCGGTGGCCGGCTGGGTCAGCAGGTCCGGCTGTGGCTGCAGGTCCGGCTGTGGCAGCAGGTCGGGACCGACCGGGAGGTCTTCGGTCAGCGCGGCCAGGTCGCCGAAGGTGCGGGCGGTCAGGGCGGCCCCCAGGCGCTCCTCAAGCTCGTCGGCGGTCAGGCGGCCCTCCGCGGTTGCGTTGCGGAGGACGTCCATGACGCGGTCGCGGTCAGCGTCGGAGGCTCGCATCTCGTGCGGCGGAGCGTGGCCGGAGCGATCGCCGGGCGAGGGGAAGTCTGCTGGCACGTCTCTCCTCTCGGCTGGCTCGCGGCTCGGCGGTATGCGACGGGTACTACCCGGCGAACTAACGTTATATAGCGTGCCGGGCGCGAGCCAGGCTCTGGCACAGGGTCGGCGCGATGGCGCTCTGGCGCTGTGGTCCAGGGACCTTGGTCGCCGCGCTGGGCGGGCCGGGACCTTGTGTTCGCAGTCACTCGCCGGGGCGGCGGTGGTTGACGATGGCCTGGTCGCGGCCGGCGGTGTAGGCGTCGCGGCCTGCGTGGACGTGCTGGGTGACGGCTGGGGCGGCGGCCAGCATGTGGCGGATTTCGTCGGCCAGGACGGGGTCGGCCGCCAGGGCCTTGCGGATCATCAGGCGGGCGGCGGCTAGGGCATCTTCGTCGGCGGGATCGGCGGCCAGGTCGGCTAGCGGAGTGGGCAGCGGCACTTGCTCGCCATGGTGGCCGAAGACCTTCTGCAGCAGGCGGCGGCCCATGCCTACCGTTGCGTCGGCCGCGTCGTCGCGGACCTTGGCCAGGACCGCGCCGCCGTAGGCCGCCATCGCGGCGGAGACGTACGGTGTCATCTCCGCGGCCATCGACGCGACATCGCCACCGGGCATGCCGTTCCTCCCGTCACTGCCGGGTTCGCTGGGTTATCCCATTATCGACCCCGGCACGGGGGCGTGGGCCGGGAGTGGTACCACGGCCCGTTCGGCTAAATAAGGGTTTTCTGCGGACAAGTGCGGAGCGGGACGCGACCATATGTTCTCCGTCTAGAAAACAGGCCGGGAACGACCAGGGGCTCCCAGATCCCTATCGATTCCGCGTCACCCTCGGCCTCCAGGAGCGCGACCTGCTCTCCGGGGATCCGCATGCCGGGCGACTGGATGGCGCCGGACCTGCGGGACTCCTCGGCGAGCGCGGCCAGCTCCGCGCGGCGGGCGCTTGTGACGCGGTAGAGGTCCAGCAGGCTGAGCAGGTCGGCCGGCTTCACGCCGGTCTTGCCTTTCTGGTCGCGACGAGGAATTCAGCGGCCCGCGGTCACGGCCTTGAGCTTGTCCAGTGAGTCCCGGATGAGCGCCGCCAGGTCCGGGTGGCAGGCCTCGGTGGTCCAGCGCTCGAAGGCGATGCGGAAGACGGCGATGCCGGCCTCGGCGGCGAGGCTGGCCGTCGGCTCGGGGACGCCGCGGTCACGGAGAGCGGCCGCCATGGCCGCGGCAAGGCCGGCCAGCTTGATCAGCTCGCGTTCCTGGAGCTCGGGGTTCGCGGCGATGACCGCCCGGCGCTGGCTGGGGTAGTCGCCGCGCTGCTGGAGCATGGGGGCGGCGGCCTGGAGAGCGCCGGAGACGGCCTCCAGCGGCGCGGCATCCGCCGGGGCCTGAGCGACCCCGCGGACGAAGAGCTCCTGCAGCGCGCTGCCGCCGGCGAACAGGACCTCGCGCTTGTCGGTGAAATGCCGGAAGAACGTCCGCTCGGTCAGGCCGGCCCGCTCGGCGATCTCCGCCACCGTGGTCTGCTCGAACCCGCGCTCGACGAAGAGCTCGAGGGCTGCCTGCTCGAGGCGGCCACGCGCGTTCGGCTCCCACCGGCCCATGCACTTGATGATACGTGATGACAGGGACTGACATCACATGCTAAGGTGATGACAGTAACTGACATCGGGCCTGTCGGGGCCCGTGTCCGCGATCGGGAGGTTTTTCTCATGCACGTTTTCGTCACCGGGGCGTCCGGCTGGATCGGGTCCGCCGTCGTTCCCGAGCTTATCGGCGCAGGTCATGAAGTCGTCGGGCTGGCGCGCTCTGACGCCTCGGCCGCCGCGCTTTCGGCAGCTGGGGCTCAGGTGCAGCGGGGCACCATCGATGACCTCGACGTCTTGCGGAGCGCCGCGGCCGCGTCGGACGGCGTGATTCACCTGGCGTTCAAGCATGACATCGCGTTCTCGGGGGGATTCGAGGCAGCGGCCGAGGCGGACCGGCGCGCGGTGCAGACGTTCGGCGAGGCGCTGGCGGGTTCCGGCCGACCGTTCGTCATCGCCTCAGGAACGCTGATGGTGGCCCCTGGGCGGGTGGCCACCGAACGCGACGGGCTTGATCCTGACGTTGCGGCGCAGCTGAGCGGCGGGCCGCAGATCCGGGCTGCCACGGGGCAGCTCACGCTCTCGCTGGCCTCTCGCGGCGTCCGCTCGTGCGTGCTGCGGCTGCCGCCGACGGTGCACGGCGACGGGGACCACGGATTCATGGCCACCCTGGTCGGCATCGCGCGCGACAAGGGCGTCTCCGGCTACATCGGCGACGGGTCGAACCGCTGGCCCGCCGTGCACCGGTTCGACGCCGCGCACCTGTTCCGGCTGGCCGTCGAGCAGGCGCCGGCGGGATCCGTGCTGCACGCTGTCGCCGACCAGGGCGTGCCGATCCGGGAAGTCGCCGGGGTGATCGGGCGCCACCTGGACGTGCCGGTGGCCTCGATTCCGCCGGAGCAGGCAGACGAGCACTTCACCTGGCTGGCGCGGTTCATCGGGGCCGACTCGCCGGCCTCCAGCGCGCTGACCCGCGAACTGCTCGGCTGGCAGCCCACCCAGCCTGGGCTGCTCGAGGATCTCGAGAAGGGGCACTACTTCAGCCGTTCGTAGAGCTGAGGGCTTTATCGGCCCGGGCCGTCGCGCTAGGCGGCCCGGGCCGGCCTGTGTCAGGAGATCGGCCGGCCACGCCAGGGCGATCCGGTTCAGCACCCTGACCCGGCTCTGCGAGGTGCTCGACTGCCAGCCCGGCGACCTGCTCAGCCACGACGGCGCAGGCAGCGCCGGGCAGCCAACCCCGGGCGGCTGACCAGACCGGGGTCGGCGCAGGGTCGGCCGGTTACTGGCCGAACAGGTCCGGCGAGCACCCAGATCTGCCGTGCCGAAAGCGCGCTACCGGCGCGCAACTTTGCGGCCAACCGGGGCGCTACCGCCGCGGCCGACTCTGAAGGTGTCAGCACCTGGAACGCAGGTGGCAGCTCCGCCAAGGGGGGACACACGATGATGAAGCTGAACGGCCTCGCCGCCGCCGCAGCCACCGTCGGCATCCTGGCCGGAGCCGGCCTCACCCACCACGGCGCCGCCGCCGCCCCGCACACCGCCCACTCCCACCGCCCCGCCGCCGCCACCCAGGCAGCCCCCGCCGCCCCCGCCGCCGACCCGTCGGTGATCTGGCTGCAGTCAGCCGGCGGGCAGGCCCAGGTCACCTTCAACAACGACGTCAGCACCCTGGCCGGCGACCTGGAAGTCGAGGCCCACGCCCCCACCGCCGCCAACCACCTCGCCTTCGAAGCCGACGCCCGCGCCGTCCGCGCCCAGGCCCAGCACATCCTGGCCACCCCCGCACTGCTGCCCGCCCTGCACCGCGCCGAGTACAAGACCATGCTCAACGACTTCATCACCGTCGCCAACCTGCTCCAGCCCGGCCCCGGCTACGGCACCACCCCCCAGGACTACACCGCCTGGTACGCCG
>JBOHCG010000017.1:0-31455 GCA_050698735.1 Streptosporangiaceae bacterium
AGGACGGCTTCGATGACGTCGCCCGCCAGCTCGGCGAGTATCTCGCCGGGGAGCGGTGCGTGTTCGAGTTGCCCATCAAGGCCAAAGGCCCGGAATTCGACCGGCGCGTCTGGGACCTGATCGCCGCCGTGCCCTACGGGGAGACGACGACCTACGGCGATCTCGCGCGCGGCCTTGAGGCCGGGACCGATCCGCGGGACGTCGGCGCGGCGGTGGGCCGCAACCCGCTGAGCATAGTGATCCCCTGCCACCGGGTGATTGGCAGCACCGGCAAGCTGACCGGCTACGCGGGCGGCCTGGCCCGCAAGCGCGCCCTGCTCGACATCGAGCACGCGCGCGCCGTGCGGACGGGGCGCGCCGCCGCGGCAACCCTCTGGTAGGCCCGTCCAGCAGAAGGCCGGATCAGGCCCGCTTGCGCCCGGCAACCACATACAGGAACAGCCCCATCACGACCAACATGACCACCCCGACCCCGCGTGTAGCGGGGGACATCAGCAGCACCACGCCGAGGATCAGCGCGCCGACGGATACCGCGGAGCCGGCCTTCCCCAGCGTCGCGCTGCTCTGGCGACCGCGGCCGCGGCCGCGGCGGCGAACTTCCCTGTCCAGGCGGCGGGTCTGCGCTGACCACGTACCGTGACCGCGGATCCGCCTGTTCTCCCTGATCCCCAGGCTGTTGCTGGTGTTCTCCCAGTCGCCGCCGGCCTGTTCCCGGCGGTACTTCTGCTGCTGAAACCGGTGCAGCCGACGGGTCTGCTCTCCCCACGTGCCGTAGCCGCGGATTCGCCTGTTGCGCCTGGCGGCCTTGCTCGCGTTTTTGTCTTCCCACGGCATCAGCCGGCCACCTGCCCCGTGACCCGCGACCGGGCCGCGCTGCCCTCGACCGGGACGGCGTGGACTCCCGCGCGTCGGACGACCTGATTGCCGGTCTGCCTGTTCATGCCTGCCCGGACTGCCCGTATCCGAGCCCGGTGAACATCGCCCGCGGGACTTTCTCCGGCAGCCCACCGGTCCCGACGCTGTGACCTGGGGTAACTCTTTTGGCGGCCGGGAATCCTGCGTCGCCAGCCAGGCCCGGGCGCCCGCCAGGGGACCGTTCCGCCGCTGACCGACCGCTGGCATCCCGCCGTAATTTTCTTTATTTAGCCGAACGATTCGTGGTTCCCGTCCCCGCTCACCGTTGCAGTCAACAGCGGGATTCGCCTAAATTCCCTTAGCGTGAGCAACGGATCAGGGGACGAGGCGAACGCGGTACGGCTGCTTCTCGCCCGCGCGGGGATCGCCTGGACCGACGCCGAGCTGGCGACATGGCAGCCGGTCATCGACCGGTATCTCGCCGGGCTGGCCGGCCTTGCCGCGCTGCCGGTGCAGGACGAACCCGCGACCGGGTTCGCGGCGGGCTGGGAGCCGGCCGGGGAATGACAACCGCGGCCAGCACCGAGCCGTACGCGCTGACGCTGAGCGCGGCGCGGCGGATGATCCGCGACGGAGAGCTGTCGCCCGTCGAGCTCACCCGATCGTGTATCGACCGCATCACGTCGCTCGACGATCGCGTGCACGCGTTCACCGGCTTCTGCCCGGAGGCAGCCCTGGCGCAGGCCCGCGCGGCCGAAGCCGAGGTCAGGTCGGGACGGCACGGCGCGTTGCTCGGCGTGCCGTTCGCGATCAAGGACCAGTTCGATGTGGTCGGGGGTGCGTCGTTCATGACCCCGACCGGCGTCGACAGGGACGCGACGGTGGTCTCCCGGCTCCGCGCGGCCGGCGCCGTGTTCCTCGGGAAGCTGGCCATGACCGGCTATCCGGGCGTGCCCGCGCCGCGGAACCCGTGGAACCTGTCGCGGGCAACCGGTGGGTCAAGCTCGGGTCCGGCGGCTGCGGTGGCCGCGCGGTTCTGCCCGGTGGCCATCGGCGAGGACTCCGCGGGCTCCGCGCGCAACCCCGCGGCCCTGTGCGGCCTTGTCGGCCTGGTCGGGACGTACGGCCGGGTGAGCCGCTGGGGGATGGCGCCGATGGGATGGACGATCGACCACCCGGGGGTGCTCGCCCGCACCGTGCAGGACGCCGCCGCTGTCTTCGACGTCGTGGCGGGGCACGACCCGATGGACCCGTCGAGCAGCACCCGGCCCGCCCCTGACCTTCCGGCCGCGTGCGGTGCCGACATCTCGGGCATGGTCGTCGGAGTGCCGTCTTCGGTGGTTCAATCCCCTGCCCTCGGGGCGCAGGCGGACGTCCTGCAGCGTTTTCGTGAGCGCCTGGACGAGCTCGCGGCCGCCGGGGCGCGGGTCGTCGACGTGGAGATCCCGCTTTTCGCGCAGGCCACGTTCATCGCGTTCGTCATCTACATCGCCGAGTTCTCCGCGGCTTATCAGGATCAGCGCGCCGCGATCCTCGCCAGCCCCCGGGACCCGCGGGCCGGCCGGCTGGCCATGGGCGCGCTGACCACGGCCGCCGATTACCTGCGCGCCCAGCGTCTGCGCGGCGAGCTTCGCCGAGGACTTCGCCGCGCCTTCTCACGCGTGGACGTCATCGCGACCCCGACGATGCCCGCGACGGCACCTGCCGCGGATGCGCCGGCCGGGCCGATCAACCTGTGGTGGGCGAGCCCGGGCTTCACCCCGGTGTCCAACGTCGCCGGGCTGCCCGCGCTGACCGTCCCGGCCGGATTCGGCCGCGACGGCCTCCCGGTGGGCCTGCACCTGATGGCCCGCCCGTTCGATGAGCGGGCGCTGGCCGCGATCGGCTCCGCGGTGGAGCGCGCCCTGCCGGATCGGGGCATCCGCCCCGAGCTGTGACCTCCCGCCGAAGCCAGTCAAGAGTGGATGATCCAATACCGCCAGTGGTTCAGTCCAGTGGGTCCGGCGCTCCGTCTGATAACCGGCGGCAGATCGCGACACTGTCGGCTCCTGCGCCACAGTCACAGCCATGACGTCGCGCAATCCATGACAAACGAACCTTGACGGGGCAATCGCACGGACACTAGAGTCACTGCCAAATTGGTTCACCCAATCTGACTGGCTGAGGGACAATGCGTACCGCGACTCGGTTCGAACCGGACACGGCGCTGCCGATCACCGCGCTGATCGCACGCCATGTGGCAACAGCCCGGCTCGCCGACTACAGCCCCGGCTCGGTGAATCTGGCCAAGCAACTCGTGCTCGACAGCATCGCCAACGCCCTGGCCGGCTCCGACACCGATTCCGGGCGGATCATCCGCCGCTACGCGACGCGCTACCTGGTCGGCGGCTCGGGCGCCTCGGTAGTGGGCTCGAGCGCATCCTGGTCGGCCAACGATGCGGCGTTCGTCAACTCGCAGCTGGCCGCCCTGCTCGACATGGACGAGACGTACCGCAACGCCGGGCACGCCGGCTCGCCCATCGTGTTCGCGGCGCTGGCGAGCGCCGAGCGCGAGCACGCCTCCGGCGAGGCCGTGCTCGCCGGCGTGCTCACCGGCTACGACATCACGTCGCGGATCATCGACTCGATCACCCCGAGCCTGGAGAAGTGGTCGACGGGAATCTTCCCGTTCTGCCTCGCAGACGCGTTCGGCCCGGCGATCTCGTCGGCCGTGGTCCTCGGCCTCACCGAAGGCCAGGTCGCCGACGCCCTCGCCCTGAGCGGCGGGACCGCGCGCCTGCCGATGGCGGCGAAGCAGGCCGACCGCCCGCGCAGCCCGATGAAGAACGTGCAGGGCTGGCACGCCGAACACGGCGTCATCGCGGCAGCGATGGCGGCGGAGGGCTTCGCGGGCATCGTCGACATCCTTGACGGGCCGAAGGCCTTCTGGGCTGCTGCCGGCTCGGACCGGTGGCGCCCCGATCTGATCACCGACGGCCTGGGCGAGCGGTGCCGGATAGACCTGATGAGCCTCAAGGCGCAGCCGGCCTGCCGGCTGATCCACGCGGGGATCGAGTCGGCGGTCGCCGCGGTCCGCGGCAACCAGGTACCCCTCGCCGACATCGAGCGCATCGAGGTGACCGCGATCTCGCGCGTCGCGAACTCCCCGGCGTTCGCGGACCAGGCACCGACGGCGATGTTCGACGCGATATTCAGCCTGCCGTACAACGTGGCCGCCGCGCTCCTCGAGGTCGCCCCAGGCCCCGACTGGTACCGCGACGACATGCTCGGCAATCCCGAGCTGCGCGCCGTTGCCGCCAAGGTGCGGCTGGCCGCCGACCCGACCGGCCAGCTGGACGCCAAGTACTCCGACGATCCCCTTCATGCCGCGGCCCGGGCCCGCGTGATCACGCGCGATGCGGAATACGCGGCCGGATGCGACGCGCCCAAGGGCGATCCAGCGAACCCGTACACCAACGATGAGCTGGTCGACCGCATCGTGACGATGACTGCCTCGATGACGGACGCCGGCACCATCAGGGAACTGGCCGACACCGTGTTCGGCCTCGAATCGATGAGCGACATCGCCGCACTGGGCGAGCTGCTCCGGAACATGAACGGAGAGGGCCGAACGGAATGAAGATCAACTTCGGGGTAGGAACCGGTCGCAATCAGTCCATCGACGCCATCAAGGGACATGCCCGCCTCGCCGAAGATCTGGGCTACGAGCACATCACGTTCATCGACTCGCAGAACCTGTGCCGTGACGTCTACGTGATGATGACGCTGGCCGCGCTGGAGACCTCGAGGATCCGGATCGGCCAGGGGGTGACGAATCCCTACACCAGACACTGGACGGTCACGGCGAACGCCACCGCCACGGTCAACGAACTCAGCGGCGGCCGGGCGTTCATCGGCCTGGGGGCCGGCATGAGCTCGGTCGGCACCCTCGGCATGAAGGCGCGCCCGCTGAGCGCGCTGAAGGACACCGTCGAGTCCATGCGCACGATGATCAACGGCGGCGACGTGGACGTGGCCGGCCACGCCGTGCGCTCGGAGTGGAGCACGAAGCCGGTCCCGATCTTCGTGGGATCCCAGGGACCGAAGTCGATGCGCCAGGCCGCCGGAATGGCCGACGGCATCATCTGCCCGAGCGCCGACCCGACCATCTACAGGTGGCGGCGGGAGATCATCACCCAGGGCGCCGAGGAGGCCGGCCGCGACCCCGCGTCCATCCCGGTCTGGGCCAGGACCATGTGCTACGTCGGGGACACCCGCGAGGAGTGCCGCCGCGAGACCCGCTCATACGCTGCCACCTGCGCCGCGGGCTTTTACGGCTCGGTGCTGTCCCGCCCGACTCCGCAATCGCAGGAGCTGTGCCGCCGCCTGGACCCGCAGTTGCTCGATGAGATCAAGAAGGTCTACGACAACTACGACTACTACGAGCACGAGCGCACCGACGCGCCGCACGGCGAGCTGGTGACCGACCGGGTAATCGACGCGTTCCTGCTGGTAGGCACCGCGGACGAGGTGGCCGAGCGAATCAGCAACCTGGCCGAGGCCGGCTGCCGCACGGTGTCGATGACCGACTACACGATCATCGACAAGCGGGGCCAGATGCGGCGCGTCGCCGAGCAGATCCTGCCGCGCTTCGCGGCCTGAGACAGTGCCGACTGAGACTGGGCCGCCTAAAACGGGCCCGATGGCGGCGAACCACCACGACGTCGCGATTGTCGGCGGCGGGCACAACGGTCTCGTCGCCGGTGCGTACCTGGCGCGCGCCGGCCTGCGCACCGTGGTCCTCGAGCAGCGCGAGCTGGCGGGCGGCCTCGCGGCTGCGGTCGAGTACTTCCCCGGGTACACGGCGTCGATGACCAACAGCCCGGGGTCCATCGAGCCGCGCATCGTCAACGACCTGGGCCTCGAGACGCGGTTCGGTCTCCGGTTCCTGCGGCCCGATCCCGCGGTCATCTTCCCGTTCCCGAACGCGACCGCGTTCGTCGGCTGGCGGGACCGCAACCTGGCGCTGGAGGAGATCGCCAAGTTCTCCGCCCGGGACGCGAAACAGTACTACCCGTTCTTCGACTACCTCGAGGAATTCGCGCGGCTGCTCAACGTGAGCATCTTCGCGCCGCCTCCGCCATTCGCCGAGCTCGTGCGCAACATCACCGGCGCGCGGGCGGAGGAGATGTTCTCGAAGATCATGTTCGGGAGCGTGCAGGACCTGCTCGACGAGTGGTTCGAGTCGGACGAGGTCAAGGCGCTCATCGCGAGCGTGGCGATCGTGAGCAACCTCGCCGGTCCCCGCTCTCCTGGCACGGTGATGAGACTGCTCGCCCGGCCGCTGTCGCTTGCGTCGTCGCCGGTCGGCGACCTGTCCGATCCGCGGCGCCAGGTGATGCGGGGCTCGACGGGCATCCCCGTCGGCGGCATGGGGGCGATCGCCCGGGCCATGGCGGACGCGTTCAAGGCCGCCGGCGGCGAGATCCGCACCGGCGCGACGGTCGAGCGGATCACCGCCGACAACGGCGCGGCGCATGCGGTCGTCCTGGCCGGCGGCGAGGAGATCACCGCCCGCATCGTGGTGTCCAACATCAAC
Source organism: Streptosporangiaceae bacterium (assembly GCA_050698735.1). Taxonomy (GTDB): domain Bacteria; phylum Actinomycetota; class Actinomycetes; order Streptosporangiales; family Streptosporangiaceae; genus Palsa-504. The sequence continues at coordinate 6,434 of JBOHCG010000017.1, forward strand.
CCGAAGAGCACGTTCCTGGACCTGGTCGCGCCGTCGGACCTGCCGCCGGAATTCCTCCAGCAGGTCCGGGCGATGCGGATGCGCGGGTCGATCTTCAAGGTCGGGCTGGCGCTCGACGCGATGCCGGAGTGGGCCGCGGCGGCCGACGAGACCTCCCGGCGGCTGTTCGCCTCGTGCCAGTTCCGGATCGCGCCGTCGCTTGAGTACATGGAGCGCGCCTTTGACGACGCGAAGTACGGCCGGCCGTCCAGCGGCCCGATGCTGTGGGGGCTCACGCCGTCGATGATGGACTCGACGGTGACGCCCGAGGGCAAGCACATCATGAGCATCAACGTCTTCCACGCGCCGCACGAACTTGCCGGCACTACCTGGGCCGATGAACGCGAGCGCTACGGCAACCACTGCATCGACGCGATGTGCCAGTACGTGCCCAACCTGCGCGACATCATCACCGACGTCCGGTTCTGGTCACCTCAGGACATCATCGACGAATACGGCCTCTACGAGGCGAACATCACCCACGGCGAGACGATGCCCGGCCAGATGTTCTCGTTCCGGCCGATTCCCGGCTGGTCCGCGTACCGCACCCCCGTTCGCGGCCTCTACCTCTGCGGTGCGGGCACCTGGCCCGGCGGTTCGGTCACCGGAGTGCCCGGCTACAACGCCAGCCACGCCGTGCTCGCCGACATCGGACGGGGCCTGCTCGATCGCCCGAGCCCAATCGAGGAGATCGCGACATGACGATCAGCACGGCCATCCGCGGCGCGACGGTCCTGACGATGTCCGAGGCCGGCCGCCTGCTCGATGCGACGGTCACGATCTCCGGTGATGTGATCGAGGGCGTCTACCCGGGCGGCGACGTCCCTGCGCACGTGCTCGCCTGGCTGGCGGATCCGTCGCACCAGGTCGTGGACGCAGGCTCGAAGTTCGTCATCCCGGGCCTGATCAACCTGCACGAGCACCTGGACATGCACAACGTCCGCGGCAGCATGCACGACCGGGTCTCCGCGCCTGGCGCACGCCTGGTTCCCCGGTCCATCCGCAACGCGCTCCTCGCCCTGGCCAGCGGCGTCACCACGCTGCGCGATCTGGGCTCCAAGGACTCGACCAACATCATCACGCGCGACATCATCGACCAGGGGCAGTTCGCCGGTCCGCGGATCTACGCCTGCGGGCAGATGATCTCCGCAACCGGCGGGCACGGCCAGCCGCTGTGTGCCGAGGCCGACGGTGTCGATGCCCTTCGCCGGATGACCCGCCTGCAGATCAAGCACGGCGCCGACGTCATCAAGGTGTGCGCAAGCGGCGGTGTCGTGGCGATGCGGCACGAGGACCCGTGGGCGCAGCAACTCGACGACGACGAACTGGCGGCGGTCGTCCGGGAGGCGCACAGGTTCGGGCTGCGCGTCGCCTCGCACGCGCAGCCTCCGGCCGCGATCAAGGCGAGCGCGCTGGCCGGCGTCGACACGGTGGAGCACGCGGCCTTCCTCGACGCCGAATGCGCCGATCTGCTGGCCGAGCGCCGGGTGTACCTGGTGCCGACGATCGATGACTCGTACGCGGTCGCGTTCGAGGGCGACCGGCACGGCCGGCCAGCCTGGATGCGCGAGAACGCGAAGAACAGCATCGAGTTCCGCACGGCAAGCCTCGAGCGGGCCGTCAAGGCCGGCGTCGTCCTCGGCTGCGGCACCGACGTCGTCGGGCGCATGGGCCGGGAGATGGCCCACCTCGCCGCCGCGGGCCTGCCGGTCATCGACGCGCTCGCCGCCGCCACCTGCACCGCCGCCGAGATCCTGGGCAATCCCGGCATCGGCGTCGTGGCCCCGGGCAAGGCCGCCGACCTGGTCGTCCTGTCCGCGGATCCGCTGGCCGACCTCACCGCCTGCGACCACTCGATCGACCTCGTGGTCCGGGCCGGCCGGGTAGTGCAGCCGCGGTCGCTGATCGAGGCGTGCGCGGACGGTGACATCGTATGACGAGGCTGAGCGCGCGGGCGGCGGCGCTGCGGACCACTATCGACCTGTACCCCGACCTCTTCGCCGCCTCCGCCGGCACCATCAACCTGGGACCAGGCGATCCGCAGTTCGGCCTGCCCGAATCCGGCCGCCTCGGCGTCGTCCGCGCGCTGGAGGCCGGCCACACCGGCTACACCGCCGCGAACGGGCTCGCCGAACTCCGGCAGGCGATAGCGAAGTCCCTCGGCGACCAACACGGCTGCCACTACGACAGGGACTGCATCACGGTCACCAACGGGTCGAAACAGGCGCTCGCCAATTCCATCCTCGCCACCGTCGAGCACGGCGACGAGGTCGTGCTCATCGCGCCTTATTACTCCGTCTACCGCCAGATGGTGCTGCTCGCCGGCGGAATCCCGGTCGTGGTGGGCTCTGATCCGGCGTCGGGCTTCGCCCTTCCCGTCGCGGACATCTCCCGGGCACTCTCGCCCCGCACCAGGTGGATCCTGCTCAACAGCCCCTGCAATCCCACCGGCCGCGTGACGACCGCCGATGAGCTCCGTGCCTTGTGGTCGTGCATAGCCGCCCATCCGGATGTCGGCGTGCTGAGCGACCAGGTCTACGAGCTGCTCACCTTCGACGGTCCCGTCGCCCCGTGCATGGCATCGATCTGCGCCGAAGCGGCGGACCGGACCGTGCTCATCAGCGGCTATTCCAAGTCCTTCAACATGACCGGGCTGCGGATCGGGTACGCCGCGACGAACGCCGAGCTGGCGAGGGCGCTGGCGCGCCTGCAGTTCGTGACCACGTCGTGTGCCTCGTCGCTGGGCCAGTACGCCGCGCTCGCCATCCTGGAGAGCGACGCATCGGACTACCTCGCCCGCAGCCGCCGGATGCTCAGGGCGCTGACCGACCGGGCGGCCGCGGCCGTCACCGCAGGCTCCTCGCTACGGCCGCTTGCGCCGCAGGCCGGGCTGTACCTGTTCGCCGACTGCGGCGACTACCTCGGCGCGGCCGATGCCGCCGGGCGGCAGATCACGACTGATCTCGACCTCGTCCGCTACCTGTCGGACGTGGCGCGGGTCCTGGTCATGCCGGGCACGCTCTTCGGCACGCCCGGGTGGCTACGCATCACGTGCGCGGTCGACGAGCGAACCCTCGACGAAGGCGTGGACCGCATCCTCGGTGCGCTGGGCCGGCTGACGCCGGCAGGCGGCGTCAAGTCGGGCAGGACCATATGAAGATCATCGGGATCGAGGCGATCCCCCTCGATGCCGAGCTCAAGGAGCCGTTCCGGTTCGGGCGCATCGTGCGTACCCGCTCGTCCAACGTCCTGGTGCGCATCGACACCGACGAGGGGATCGTCGGCTGGGGTGAGGCCTGCCCCGTGCCGCAGCTGACCGCGGAGACCCAGGAGTCGATCGTCACCGTCGTCCGGGACCGGGTTGCCCCCGTCATCACCGGCCGCGACGCGCTGTCGTGGCGGCGCACCGTGGCCGAGGCGGCCCTGGTGCTGCACGGATTCACCACCACGCGCGCCGCGATCGAGACGGCTGTCCTCGACGTCTGCGGCAAGGCGGTGGGGGAGCCGCTGTGGGTCGTGCTCGGCGGCGCGTACCGGCAGTCGGTGGCCGTGCACGGCAGCGTCGGCTGGGACGAGGACGTCGCCGCGTACGCGGCGGAAGCCGCGCGGCAGGCGGAGCTGTACGGGACGCTGAAGCTGTACGTGGGCCGGGACGGGCTGCTGCCGGATCTGGCGCGCATCGACGCCGCCCGGGCGGCGATCGGTCCGGATATCCGCCTGATCGTGGACGTCAACGGACTGTGGACGCGGACGGAGGCGCTGCGCGCCGGCCGCCGGCTCGCCGAGGCCGACGTGGACGTGCTGGAACAGCCGACCGACCCGGCCGACCTGGCCGGCTCGTCCGAGATCACCGCCGCCTACGGGCAGATGTACGGCATCGACGTCGCGGCCGACGAGAGCCTCACGTCGCTCGCCTCGGCACTGCAGGTCACCCGCGGCCGGGCGGCCAGCCTCGCCACCATCGGGGTCTGCAAACTCGGCGGGCCTGTCGCCGCCCTGGACATCGCGCGCACCGCGCAGGCCGCCGGCATGTGCACGCTCGTCGGCAGCGTCGTCGAGCTTGGGGTCGCCGCCGCGGCCGGGGCGCACATGGCCGCCTGCGTGCCGAGGCTGCCCTACGCCTCCTACCTGATGGGGCCGCGCAAGTACGCCCGTCAGGTCACCAGCGAGCTGGAGATCGTCGACGGGATGCTGCTCGTCCCCGACGGCCCGGGACTCGGAATCGAGGTCGACGACCGTGCCGTCGCCGACCTGGATCTACGGAGGCGCCCATGATCAAAGGGGCATCTTCGCTGATCCGGTCCAATAGCGGCCGGCCCGACCGGCCCGCTGACCGGGTCGCGGCGACGGTACGGATCGACGGCCTGACCAAGCGCTACGCCGACCGCGAGCTTCCCGCGGTTGACGACCTGTCGATCGAGGTGCCTGCCGGTGACACCCTGGCCCTGCTCGGGCCCAGCGGATGCGGCAAGACGACCACGATGCGCTGCATCGCGGGTCTCGAGCGGCCCGACGCGGGGGAGATCTGGCTCGATGACACGCTGGTGTTCTCCGCCGCGCGGCGCGTCGACGTGCCTGCCTACCGGCGCAACATCGGGATGGTCTTCCAGAGCTACGCGATCTGGCCGCACATGTCGATATTCGGCAACGTCGCCTATCCGCTACGCAATCGCCGCATCCCCCGCGCCGAGATCGTGCAGCGGGTCAACGCGACGCTCGACCTGGTCCAGCTGACCCACCTGGCCGACAGGCCGGCCACCTTGCTCAGCGGCGGCGAGCAGCAGCGCGTTGCTCTGGCCCGGGCCCTGGTGGCCCGTCCCCGCCTGCTCCTCCTCGACGAGCCGCTGAGCAACCTCGACACCAGGCTGCGCGAGCAGACGCTGGTCGAGCTGTGGGACATCCAGGAATCCCTCGGGTTCACCGCGATCTACGTGACCCACGATCAGCTTGAGGCGTTCTCGACCAAGACGATGGGCATCATGGCCAAGGGCCGGCTCATCGAGCACGGCAATCCCGAGCAGGTCTATCGCACCCCGTCCACGTCCACCGGCGCGGAGTTCCTCGGCGCCTCGCTGACGCTGCCCGGCGAGGTCATCCGGACCGAAGCCGAGGTGATCTACGTGAAGACCGCGCTCGGCGAACTCCGCTGCCGGAGCCGGCAGGCGGGCGAACCCGGCGCGGCCGCGACGGTGTACCTGCGCCCCGACGACGTGCACCCGCTCCTGGAGGAGGCAACCGGGAGCCAGCCGGCCGTCCGCGTCGAGGCCACCGTCACCCGGCTGGTGTTCCGGGGGTCGAGCTTCGACTGGTGGGCCGAATCCGGCGGCATAGTCCTCCGCGGCCGGTCGCCGGTCCGCGGCGCGGAGGGCGACGCGATACGCAGGTCGGTCGGCAAGACCATCACCCTGACGTTCGGCCAAGCGAGGTGCGTCCTATAGCCCCTGAGGTCGCTCAACGAACACACCAGAACTCAAGGAGTACATCATGCACCGAAGAAATATCCCCCGTCTTGGCATCACCTGTGTCGCGCTCGCCGCCCTCGCCATCTCCGCTGCCGCGTGCAGTTCGTCGGGCGGATCATCCTCCGCCTCCGGCTCCACCTCCACCGCGCCGGTAGGGGTGCAGGCCGAGCTCAACGGATTGAGCAGCATGTCGGCGTCGGCCCGCCAGTCGTTCCTCGTCTCGCAGGCGGAGAAGGAAGGCAAGGTCGTCTTCTACTCCTCGCTCGACCCCGATGAGATGCAGGCCTGGCAGACCGCGTTCAACAAGGCGTACCCGAAGGTCAACCTGCAGATCGTCCGGATGACGACCGCGGAGGTGCTGCAGCGCGCCGTCGCAGAATCGCAGGCGCACAAGCCGGTGGCCTCGCTCTACATCATCAGCGGCACGCAGCCGCAGCAGATGGAGCAGGCCAGCATGCTCGCGAAGTACACCTCGCCGCAGAGCCAGGGCTTCTCCTCAGATGACGTCGACGCCAGCGGCCTGTTCACCACCGTGACGATCGACCCGCTGGTCAACGGCTTCAACACCACGAAGGTGAAGCAGAGCCAGGTGCCCACCACGATCCAGGGGCTGACCAACCCCGCCCTGAAGGGCAAGCTCGGCACCACCTCGGCGGACGGGCCGCTGTGGCTCGGCGCGGTGTACAAGGCGCTCGGGGCCACCCAGGGCGCCAAGGTCGCTCAGCAGGTGGCGGCGAACCGCCCGTCCCTGTTCTCCAGCAACACCGACCTTGCCAACGCCCTGACCAGCGGCCAGGTGCCCGTCGCGTTCAACATCATCGAGGCCACGGTGATCACCGCGAAGAAGAAGGGCGCCCCGGTCAACTACGTGGCCACCGAGCCGATGATGGTGTTCCCGCTGGACATCGCCATCGCCGCCGACGCGCCTGACCCGTATGCCGCCGCGCTCGTCTACGACTGGACCTTGTCGGAGGCAGGCGGCCAGCAGGTCGTCGCCCAGTTCGACGACATCGGGCCGCGGACCGACATGACGTATCCGGGCCAGGACGTGATTACCAACGCGAAGCAGGTGATCCCCTTCTCACCAGCGGTCGAGAGCAACCCGACCCAGCTGAACTCCACCTTCACCTCGCTGTTCGGCCAGTGAGCAAGCGGCCGATGAGTCAGGGGTAGGCCAGTTTCGATGCACGGGATAATCTCGCGGCTGTCCGGTCGGGTGTCGGTCAAAGGCGTGGTCATAGTCCTGACCGTCTGCGTCTTGCTGTACCTGATCGTGGTCCCGATCGGATTCCTGATCTACGGATCGTTCTCGACCGGACAGCCGGGATCGCCCGGGCATCTGACGACCTCCGCCTACAGCCGGATCCTGTCCGACGGCGGCACCTACTCGCTGATCGGACGGTCCCTGATCTACGGGCTCGGTTCCGCCCTGGTCGCGCTCATAGTGGGCGGTTCTTTCGCCTGGTTCATCCAGCGCACGGACATTTACGGGCGGCGGGTAGCAAGCTTCCTCGCACTGTTTCCCCTGTTCATTCCGTCCGTGCTGAGTACCCTTGCGTGGGTCCTGCTGCTCGACAACCGCATCGGCGTCATCAACCTGTGGCTGGAGAACCTGTTCGGCCTGCACTCGGCCCCGTTCAACGTGCTCTCCCTGCCAGGCATGATCTGGGTCTGCGGCATCAGCCAGGCGCCGCTGACCTTCCTGTGGCTGCTGCCGGCCTTCGCCGCGATGGACCCGAGCCTGGAGGAGGCCGCGGCCCTATCGGGCAAGTCGACGTGGCAGGTTATCCGGACGATCACGTTGCCCATGCTGAGGCCGGCCCTGCTCGGTGCGTACGTGATCAGCCTCGTGCTCTGCCTGGAAGACATCACGGTGCCGATCCTCATCGGGTTGCCGGCAGGAGTGAACGTCTTTTCCGCCGAGATCTACACGCTGGTTACGCAGGTCCCGAGCGATGCCACAAGCGCCAGCGTGTACTCGCTCGTCCTGATGGTGATCACTTTCGCGCTCGCGGTGACGTACCGCCGGCTGACGTCGCGCGAGGAGCGCTTCTACCTGGTCCGCGGGCGCGGTTACCGTCCCTCGGTGATCAAGCTCGGGCGGTGGCGATGGCCGACGACCGTGGCGATGTACCTGGCGTTGTTCGTGATCGTCGGATTGCCGCTGCTCGTCATGATCTGGACCTCGTTGACCCCGTACGTCGAGGTGCCGTCGCTGTCCGGGTTCCATCACCTGACCGCGGCCTCGTACCGGCTGCTGTTCACCGACTCGACGGTCCAGGGCGGCCTCGAGCACAGCGCGACCCTCGGCATCGTATCGGCCGCGGTAGTGATGGCGCTGGCGCTGATCGCGGGCTGGGTGATCACCCGATCGCGGTACCGCATGCGCAACGCGCTCGATTTCCTTCTCTTCGCGCCCATCGCGATCCCGGGTCTTGTGACCGGGTTGAGCCTGATGTGGGTCTACCTGCAACTGCCGGTTCCGGTGTACGGGACGCTCACCATCCTCGGCATCGCCTACGTGACGAGGTTTATCGCCTACGGCGCGCGGCTTGTCGGAACCGGATTCGGCCGGCTGCATCCGGAGTTGGACGAGGCCGCGGCCTTGTCCGGGGCAGGGTGGTTCCGCAGCCTGCGGACCATCTCCATTCCGCTGCTGGCGCCGACGATCATGGCGGCGGCGGTGTACGTCTTCATCCGGTCGTTTACCGAGCTGTCGGCCTCCCTGCTGCTGTTTTCCTACAACACCGAGCCGTACTCGGTGGCCGCGTTCAACATCTGGTCCGGCGGCGTGACCGGTGAGACCGCCGCGTACGGCGTCGTCGGGATCACGGTCATGATCGTCGTGATCATCCTCGGTCAAGTCATCACCCGGAAACGATTCCTCACCAGCATCTGAACACCAACCTGGAGGCACTGCATGTCCGTAAACCCGGCCGACATCGACCCGACCGAGGTCAGCGCCCGATTCGACGCCCAGATGAAGGACATCGAAAGCGCGCGCCAGAAGGGCAGAATCGTCGCGCCTGCCGCCGAGATCGCCTTCGGCGAAACGAAGATGCAGTACATCAGCCTGCGAATCAGCCCCATGTCGGGATTTGCGATCAATACCATGCATGCTCATCTCGACGAGATGGCACCCGGCGCCCGGTCCGGACGTCACCGCCACGCCAGCGAGGCCATCATGTATGTCGTCGAGGGCGCCGGATACACCGTCATCGACGACGTCAGGCACGATTGGTCCGTGGGTGATGCGTTCGTCGTCCCCGCGGGTAGCTGGCACCAGCACTTCAACGCGAGTGACACCAATCGGACGCGCGTTTTCACCGTCAGCAACTGGCCGCTGACGGTAGCGATCGGCGTCGGCTACATGGAAAATTCAGAGGTGAATGAGCGTTTCGCTGGAAATGCCGACGAACCGGGCACATCGGCCTGAGGCCGGCGTGTTGACTTCACCTTCGGCCACGGTCACGCTATTCCCGTGAATCCGCAGCCGCCTGCTCAGGCCGCGACACCAGTAACAGGCTTCGGCCCGCATTCGCGGGCCGAAGCAGTTGCGGCGGCGAAACCGCGAAAGTATGAGGGCGCGGTCGATCGCGTCCTTGAGTACATCGCGAAGACCAACATGCGACCCGGTCAGGCGCTGCCGCCGGAGCGTGATTTCGCGACCGTGATCGGGGTGAGCCGCAACGTACTGCGGCAAGGTTTCTCCATCCTTGAAGAGCGCGGCCTGATCGTGACCCGGCAGGGATCGGGACGGTACCTGCGCGAGGTCCCCGACCGGCCGAGAGCCACCTCGATGTCGAGTACCGACCTCGAGGTGGCATCGATCGCCGACATCCTCGAAGCACGGAGCCTGCTCGAGGTAGAGGTAGCGGAGCTGTCGTGCCAGCGCCGGACGCTGGTGGAAGCCCAGTACCTGCGCCGCATCGCTCCCCAGCTCGACACCTGGTCGGACAACCTGCGCTTCCACGTCGCGGTAGCGGCCTCGGCACACAACTTCATGCTGGAGCGGATCGTCCGCGAGCTGGCGGGCCTGCTAGGTGATCTTCACCAGCGCGACTACTACGATTCGCCGGACGACCGCCGGCGGATGCTCGCCGCCGAGCACGTCGAGATCGCGGAGGCGATCATGGCCCGCGACGTCCTCTCGGCGCGCAAACTCGTCCTCGAACACCTCCAGCACACCCGCACCGCGGTCTTCGCGACCAAGAACCCGGCCGACCGGTTGTAAGGGCATCAGACGGCTCTTGCCAACTGGGCCCCACGCTGTGGCCTGGGATAACGTCATCGGCGGCTGCGGCGGCGCCACCCTTGCCGATATGGCCGGGAGGTAACCAGGCGGCGCTTAGTGTAGAGGCGAAGATCGCGGGTAATCGCGTTATCTCGCCATAACTGGGGGCGGTGCTATGCAGGCTGGCGTTGAGCTCGGCGGGCGCTATGCCCTGGCGGACATGCTGGGTTCTGGCGGCATGGGCGAGGTATGGCGTGCCTTCGATCGGCAACTCGATCGGCCGGTGGCGGTCAAGGTATTGCGGGACCGGTACGCCGATCCGCTGGTAGCCAGGCGATTCCAGCAAGAGGCCAGGATCGCCGCCCGGCTACAGCATTCCGGAATCGCCGTCGTGCATGATGTCGGCGAGCACGACGGCCAGCTGTTTATTGTCATGGAGTTGCTGCGTGGCGAGGACCTGGCCGCGATGCTGCGGCGGGCACCCGCCGGCCTGCCGCTCGCTACCGTCGTGTCGGTGGCCGCCCAGGCTGCCGAGGCTCTGGCCGCGCTCATCCGTAGCCATCTGAACACCACGCCGGTGAGCGTGCGCAAAATCCGCCCGGACGTTCCGCGGCGGCTTGACCGGCTCGTATGCGACCTGCTAGCGAAGAAGCCCGCGGATCGGCCGTCGGACGCGGGCCAGGTCGCCTCGATACTCCGGTCGATCGCCGGGAAACCGCCATCCCAGGACTCCAGCCGGTCTACCGTCACCGCAGAGCGCGGCACCCAGGACACTCAGGACGCCTGGTGGCGACGAACCGGCACCGGCACCGGCACCGGCACCGGCGCCATCCGGCCATCACGGCGTCCGCGAAGGCCAAAGGTGCTGGCCATCTCGGGAGCCGGCGTTCTCGCCGTGGTCGGTGCCGTTACCGGAATCATCCTGGCAACCGCCTCGCCATCGCACCCGAACGCGGGGACACCACGGGCGCCGAGCTACCGCCTGCTCCGCAGCCTGGCCAACCCGGGAAACGGGAAATACAGCGTCAGGTTCGTGGCGTTCAGCCCGGACGGCCGGACGGTAGCGGCCCCCAGCGGCGACGGCCGCACCTACCTGTGGGATCCGGCAACCGGACACCAGAAGGCGACGCTCACCGACACCGGGACAGGAAGCAACGGAATCGCGGCGGTGGCGTTCAGCCCGGATAGCCAAACGCTGGCGACCGCCGACACCAACGGCCACGCCTACCTGTGGGACGTGGGTACCCGGGACCGGGTAGCCACCCTCACCGATACCGACGGCGGGAGCTACGGTATCTGGGCGCTGGCGTTCAGCCCGGACGGAAAGACTACGCTGGCAACTGCCGACAGCAAGGGCCGTACCATAGTGTGGGATGTGGCGACCCGGCAGGTGACAGCCACACTCCCCGATGCTCACACCGGGACAGACGGCATCTGGGCGGTGGCGTTCAGCCCGGACGGCAAGAAGCCGGGGCGATCCAGACAGCAACGGCCGCGCCTACCTGTGGGACCCGAAGACCGGACACCAGCTGACCGTCCTCAAAGACCCCAGCGGGATCGCCGTCCTCGGCGTGTCCTTCAGCCCGGATAGCCAGATGCTGGCGACCGCCGATCAGAACGGCCACACCTACCTCTGGAAGGTCGCCTGACACCGGACAGCATGGTCACCGTGGCACACGGAGGACCGAGGTCAGCGGAGAAGGGGCCCGAATATCCGGTGCCCGACTTCCAGTGCTTTGGCCTGGCTCAGGATGCCCCCGGTGATGTCCGGCCGGGCGCTGGTCCACGTTGCGGCAGTGGCGTGGCTGGTGAAGAAGTTCATGTAGCCGCAGCAGACGGTAGCGGAGGGTCCCGTGCAGGAGCTCGCTGTGCGGCCTGCGTACACCACCGCGGTGTCGGGTTCCCACGACGCGGCGCCTCCGTGGACGGCCACCGAGATCGCTTCGCCGGTGGCGGAATCGGCGGACCTGATCAGCACGGGGGTGCCCAGCATGGCGGAGGTGCCCAGCGCGTCGATAGCGCACATGGAGTACGCGACGGCACCGCCGCGGATCTCGACCGTGTGCGGCGTGACGGTGACCGAGAACGGGTAGGCGGCGGTGATCTGCCCGTCGTGGTCCAGGCAGAGATAGTCGCCCGCGGCCAGCTCGGCCAGTACCTGGCGGCTGTCGAAAGGCCCGGCTGCCTGGTCGAGTAGATCCTGTCTGGGTGGCGTCCCGGTGGCAGCGATGGACCGGAGCACCGCCTGGTGAACTGCCCGTAGTCCACCCTCCGACGGTGCTATCCGTCCCCCGCTGACGCGTCCGAGCGCATCCAGCCAGCCGTCGTCGCCGGTATCGGCCACGACCGTGACCGGGTGACTGATGGCCTGCCGTAGCTTCCGGACCGAGGGAGCGCCCTCGGCCCGGCTACCGTGACGGTGCCGGTAGAGACGGCAGGACACGCTGGCTCGCTGGCCTGGCTCGGCGAACGGGTCGATCCCGTCAACCAGGAGTGTCGGAGACCCGTGCATGCCCAGGCGGGCTGCCTCGCCCGCGTCATCGATCACGTGGTGGCTGACCGTAACGTCTCGGTGGTCTTCGAGCACCCGCTCCAGGCGCTGGTCCAGCACCTGCGCGCTCGGGCAGCCGGGGACTGCGAGGACTACCAGATGCACGACCGGCTCCTCCCGTTGCCGACGATGCCGGGCACGCAGCAGGCCGTCACGCCTCGTGCGGTGCCCTGGTCCATCCTCGCCTGGTCCGGGTCAGTTCGGTAAATCCGGCCGCCGGGAGGAACGCCCGCTGGTCCGCATAGTCCAGTCCGCCAGGGTCAGTGCCCTCAAGCAATGCGTAGTCCAGTAGCCGGTCGACATCGGCCGCACGCAGCCAGTCCGCCGCCCGCGCCAGGAGCCAGGAACCCACGCCGCGGCGCCGGTAGGACTCGGTCACATGCAGGTTCCCGACATCCGCCCAGCCGCCGTGCCGCGACAGCCGCTCACCCTCATCGAAGATATCAACCTCGATATAGCCGATCGCTTCGCTGTCAAGGACCGCAGACAGCCGCGTTCCGTTCATCCCGACCATCCGGCTTACCGACAGGCCCGCTATCGGCGTATCTGCCCGGCATGCCAGGTCGTCAACCCTGGCCATGTAGATAATCTCGGTGTGCCCGGTGTGGGCGAAACCGGCCCGCTCGTACAGGGCGCTGATATGGGGCCACTGTTCAGGTATCCCGTACACGGCCCGCACGGGCAGCTCGCCGCCTGCCTCCTGGCGTGCCACGCCCCACTCCTCCAGCTGGCCGATGCATCCGGCCATCAGCTCCTCAGCAGCGGGAGCAGCGTCAGGCCAGCAGAGATTCCTGGCCGGCGATTCGGGCCAGAACAAGAACCACCCGATCATCCCGACGTCGCGGACCGAGATTCCGGCTCGCTGATCAGCGAAGTACCGAAGCAGATGGGCCGCAGCAGCAATCCGGCCGTATTGGACGGCGACCAGCGTGAGCCGCTCGCTGACCCAGGGGTCCTCGATGAACTCGCCCGGCTGACGCTCCAGCGACGACAGCACGGCGCTGACCGACGCGCCCATTCCCGGCACGACGGCAGCGGCATGCACATTCACCAGCTGGGTCAGTTGATCCCGGTCACTGCGACGGAACGGGCGTACCTCGATGGCAGACATGTGAAGGGCCTCCAGCACGCGAGAGACGACATGAAATGTCGGAGGCCGCTACCGGTGCGGTACACCCTGAACTCTATCAACCCCTATACAACATGGGGTGAGCGAGGGGATTCGAACCCCCGACATCCAGGACCACAACCTGGCGCTCTAACCAACTGAGCTACGCCCACCATCATCGCCCGGCACATGCACCCGGACCACAGCAGAACGCGCGCTGCCCCGAGGGACATCGCGCGGCTAACCAGAAGTATAGCGATCCGCGCGACCCCGCGTGCACCGCACGCCCCGCGCGTCAGGCGGTCGTCGGCTGAGTGTACTTCGCGGCGATCTCCCGCGCGGTCGCTGAATCCGGCCCAGGCTTCGGAACGAACACCGCCTCACGGTAGTACCGCAGCTCCTGCACGCTTTCCAGGATGTCGGCGAGGGCACGGTGCCCGCCGTGCTTGGCGGGCGAGGCAAAGTAGGCGCGCGGGAACCAGCGCCGCACGAGCTCCTTGATGCTGGACACGTCGACCATCCGGTAGTGCAGGTAGGCGTCGAGTTCCGGCATGTCACGCCCGATGAACCAGCGGTCGGTGGCGATGGAGTTGCCGCACAGCGGCACCTTCCGCGGCTCCGCGACGTGCCCGCGCACGTAGCCGAGCACAAGCTCGGCCGCCTCGGACACGCTGATCCCGCTGGGCAGCTCGGCGAGCAGCCCGGATGCGGTGTGCATCTCGCGGACCACCTCGGGCATGCTCTCGAGCGCCTCCGCTGGCGGCTTGATGATCAGGTCGACACCCTCGTCGAGCAGGTTCAGGTCACCGTCGGTCACCAGGCACGCGATTTCGACGAGAGCGTCGCGCTCGATGTCGAGCCCGGTCATCTCACAGTCGATCCACACGAGCCGGTCGTTCATCCTCACAGGGTATGGCCTCGACACCCGTGCACCGCGAGTGAAAAAACCTTTTTATATCCAGAACGAGATGTGGTGCGCGTCCCGGCCCGCGTTCTAACCCCCGGGCAGCTCGACCCGAGCCCCCGTCTCACCCAGCGACCCCTCTCACCCAGGCCCCTCTCACCCAGGCCCCTCTCACCCAGGCCCCTCTCTCACCGTTAGGATCCGTCTCGCTCCTGATACCCCTTGATGTGCGTCGGCACTCCGATACCCGGCCGTAGCGCCGGATCTGTCATCGGCTCCCCGAACGCCATCGTGACCGGCACCACCCCCGCCCACACGTCCATCGTGTAGTCCTCGGGCTCGTCGGACGGGTCGCCGGTACGGATCTTGACCGACGACTCGTCGAGCGGCAGCGCGAGTACCGATGTGGCGGCCATCTCCTTGGGTGTCGGCAGGCGGGCGTACGACCACTGCCCGGGGGTGAGGTGCTCGGTGATGGTGCGCAGCGCGAGCACCCGCTCGTCGGCGTCGGTGACCAGCCGGGAGGTGCCGTAGACCATGGCGCTGCGGTAGTTCATCGAGTGGTTGAACACCGCCCGGGCGCAGACTAGGCCGTCCAGGTGCGTGACGGTGACGCAGACCTGGTGCCCGGCCCCCGCCATGAACGTCGAGTTCGCCGACGACCCGTGCAGGTAGAGGGTGTCCTCGAGGCGCCCGTACCCGGTGGGCAGGACTCGCGGCGCGCCGTACACGACGACCCCGAGGTGGCAGATCAACCCGGCGTCCAGCACCGCGTAAAGATCGTCGCGCTCGGTGCGCCCGCGCTCGCGATGCCGCCGCAACGCCGTCCGCGGCGTGCTTGAAAGGTCAGCAGAACTCATGACTGATTACTCTAATTCCCCGCTCGCCTCCGGAGCGCTCCTGAGGCGCCTCCTTCCCTCGTCGCTTCGCTCCTGGGGTGGGCTGCGGGAAAAGCAGAGTCCAGCCAGCGCCGCGCCCCTTTGGCTCGCGGGGGCCGCCCCGACTCAGCTGAGCAGGAAGGAAGCTGGACGGGCCAGGGTTAGACGCCTGCGGCGGTGAGTGACGCGAGGCGGATCGGCGTGGGCTCGGCAAGCGCGGGCTCTGCGAGCTTGCGCGGGATGGTGGTGCCCGCGGTGGTGATCTGGTCGATGTCGATGCCGCCGGGGCCGATGCTGTCGCATTCTGGTACCTGGGAGGCGCCGAAGTGCCCGCCGCGCGCCCAGAGCGCCCGGCTGCGGGCCCTGCCTGCCTGCCGGTACGGGGCAGGCGGCCCGGCCGGCCAGCGCCGGGGGATCTGCCAGGAGTCGAGCCAGTCCATGATCTCGGCGAGCCCGAGCATCTGGTAACTGGTGAACGGGTCCCGTGCCAGGCCGAGCACGCCGATCTGGACGCAGAGCCTGCCCTCGTGGTTCACGTCAGGCAGGCGGTGCGGCAGCCGGTCCGGCGCGTACTCGATGTGCTCGTGCGTGCCGAGCAGGCGGCCGGCCCTGACGACCGGCAGCAACTGCGCGAGATCACCGGTCAGCGGATCCCAGACCAGGTGAGGTGGGCGTCCCTCCTGGATGAGCCGCTGAGCGGCCGACCAGACAGAAACGGCCCGCGGATCTACGCCAAGGGTCATCCATACGGCGCGCGGAGCGCCTCCCCCGAGGTGTCCCCCGTCGGTCCCCGATCGGATGCACCGAGCGCCCGGCGTCCAAGCGTCCGCCACACGTCCCTCCCAGGATCGAACGGTCTAGACCTTCTAGCTCCCTTTCTCTGCTTACGTCAACGGTGATGATTAGTCCATAGGCGGGGCGGAAAAGATTTCGTGTTCTGTCCGTTCTACGATTCGGTAGATCATGACCTCTTCCCAAAATCCTCCGGGAATCCCCAGTCCAGCACGCCTGGAAGGGTGGCTGGCCGGCCACCTGGCCGAGCCGTGTGAGCTAACCGACATCCAGCTGATCCTCGGCGGCAGGTCGAACCTGACCTACCGCCTGGCCGTCCGCGCCGAGTCCGGGGACCAGATGCTCGTGCTGCGCAGGCCGCCGCTTGGTCACGTGCTGCCGACGGCACACGACATGTCGAGGGAGTTCCGCGTCCTGAGCGCCCTGTCCGGCACCCGGGTGCCGGTGGCGGCGCCGCTCGCGTTCTGCGACGACCCCGAGGTGATCGGCGCTCCCTTCTACGTGATGGACTACGTGCCCGGAGTGGTCATGCGCACCAAGGCGGACACGGCGATGCTGACCAGGCCGCAGGCCACGGACCTGTCCGAAGGCCTGGCCGACATGCTCGCCGCGATCCACGGCGTGGACGTCGCGGCGGCCGGGCTCGGCGACCTCGGCCGTGGCGCCGGGTACCTCCGCCGCCAGCTTGATCGCTGGCAGCGCCAGTGGCAGCTGTCGGCGTCCGGGGAAGTGCCAGGTTACGAGCGGCTGGTGGCCAGGCTCACCGCGGCGCTGCCCGCCGAGGGCGAGACCACGCTGGTGCACGGCGACTTCCGGCTGGACAACGTGCTGGTCGCGGTGGATCCGCGGCCGCGGATCACGGCCGTGGTGGACTGGGAGATGGCCACCCTGGGCGACCCGCTCGCGGACCTCGGGCTGACCCTTGTCTACTGGACCGAGCCGGGCGAGGAAGGCTGGCTCAACCCCGGCGAGAAGGCCGCCGATGCGCCGGGGGTATCGACCGACGCCACGGCCACCCCCGGCTTCGCGACCAGGACCGAGTTCGCCGCCGGTTACGCCAGCCGGACCGGCCGCGACGTCTCGGGCATCGGCTACTACATCGCCTTCGGCTACTTCAAGCTAGCCGTCGTCCTGGAAGGCATCCACGCGCGCTACCAGCAGGGCAAAACCGTCGGCGTAGGCTTCGAGCACGAAGGCCCAGCCGTCCCCCTCCTAATCGCCCGCGCCCACAAAGTCCTAGACGCCGCGCCGCCCAATACAAGTCCCTTATATCCACTTATACCCAAATCTAGTATTAAGACATTTGGGGCTATAGCCATGATCATGGGTCGTTTTGGTCAAATGGGGCCCCTTTTGACCCGTGATCATGAAACCCTCCGATCGGAGGGTGCTTCCTCACGTTTTCTGGCAGTGACGGCTGAGGCGGCCGACGTGTCTGAGGCGGCCGACGAGTCCGCGACCGGAAGCGATCGGCCTCGCGCGAGGTGCCCGAAAAGCGACAGCTGCCCGGCGCCCCGCCCACGCCGACAAAAGCCCGGCGCCCGCTCTCGCCGGGCCTGCCGCTCGGCACCCCGCACGACTGCCGAGCTTTGGGAGGTCCGGCGTCCCGCTTTCGCCGGACCTTCCGACAAGATGACGCGCCACCCGCGCGATAGGTTCACGTCCCGAGAAATCCGATACCGAGAAACCCGATCGCGTCGATGCGGCGACCAACAGGTCAGGGTCTCCGGCGGTCCGACGCGCTGGCCACGTTCGCGATGATCACCGCGAACGGCGGGATCACCAGCGCGACCGCCGAGATGGCGATCGCGGCGGTTTGCGAATACCGGTCCACGACCGCCCACGAGATGACGAACAGCCCGATGCACACCGTCATGAGCACCAGCCTGCCGGGCCCACGCTCGCGGCCATGATCGCGGCCCAGGGCCGCCACGGTGGTCTGCCGCATCGGAGCACTCCTCAAGCCCATTGCCGAGCGGCACCCCACGCGGGGCACGCGCGAGAAACCGCCACCCTGTCCCGGAAAGCGGCTAGGTGGTCACGTCAATCGGGTTCGGGCGGGGCTCGGGGAGGCTGGCCACCCGGGCGACGATGGCGGCGGCGGTCTCCTGGTCCGGCGGGTCGACGGTCATCCGGGCCACGGCGCGACCGAAGCCGCGCAGCTCGAGCGCGTACTTGAGCCGGCCGATGCTCGCCCCGAGGCGGACGATCCGGTCCAGGGCCTCCTGGTGCCGCCGGGCGGCGGCATCGTCGCCGGCGTTGATCGCGGCGGCCAGCGCCGCGTAGATCTCGGGGTAGGCGGAGCTGCGCCCGGAGATTACCCCCGCGCCGCCCGCCGCCATCGTTGCCGCCGGGTCCGAATCGTTGCCGGAGAAGATCGCCGCGCCGGGCGCCGCCGCGACGTATCCGGCCAGCTCGGCGGACGCCGACCCGCTGACCTTGGCCCCGGCAAGGCTGGTGCTGGTAGCCAGCAGGGCGAAAAGCGGCGGGGGAACGTGCACCGCCGTTCGTTCTGGAAAAATATAGGCGTAGCACTCCGGATCCGGCGCAGCCTCACGGATCTGGGCGTAGTGCGCCGTCAGCTCATCCGGCCGCACGGACAGGTAGTACGGGGTGATCGCGGCGATGCGCGTGGCGCCGCGGGCGACCGCCGCCCTGGCCAGCCGGCCGGCGTGCCTGGCGTCGGGGGCGCCGATGTGCGCGATCACCCGGTCGGGTCCGACCTCGGCCATCGCCAGCTCGAAAAGCTCCAGCCGCTCCTCGTCCTCCAGGGCCGGGAACTCGCCCGTTGTCCCCGCCACGAACAGCCCGTCCACCAGGCTGCCGACGAACGCGTACAGCGCCCGGTTGGCCTTCAGGTCGACCGAGCCGTCCGCGCCGAAAAGCGTCGGGACGGCCGAGAAGACTACCGCGCCCTGACTCATATGAGTCCCTGGGGTTTGAAGAACGCGGTCGACTCACGCCGCCACAGCAGCCAGATCGCGCCGAGGCCGACCAGCCAGGTCAGCACAGGGAAGATCAGGCTGAGCGCCGTCTTCGGCCCGTGGAAAGACTCGAGCACGCTAAGTGTTTCTAGACCGAAAAGGACCGTGGAGGTGATACGGGCCCAATTCTTCCCTCGATTGTTCGCCCAAGCCATCCAGAGCCACAGCCCGATTCCGATGGCGGCCGAGACGATCGCGAGGATGAGGAACCCCTTGAATGCCTGGTTGAGCTGGCTGGTCGTGTCGTGAGGGAGGTCCCTCTTGATCGCGGCCTTGATGCCGCTGATGTCGACGAGCGCGACGATCAGGCTGATCGTGCTGATGGCCGCGCCGACGTACATGAGCTTGACCGCGTTCAGCACCGGCGCGGGGGCAGCAGGCCGGACGGACTCGACCGGCTGGCCGCCGGACGGATAGGGCTGGTACGACATGGTGACCTCTGCTAGGAAAACGGACGCGATCCTGTCCTGACCTTACGAGCTTAGTGGCTAGCCTGGTGGCGGGCGATCCGGAGCCGGATAGCGACCGGAAAGACCCGGAGGGACCGGAAGGTCCATCAGGAACGGAGATTCCGACGAGCTCGCACGAGGATATGGTGCCCGCGGCCGGGCCGCCTGTAACCGGGCCGCCGATGACCGATCCGCAGGTGACCGATCCGCAGGTGACCGATCCGCCGATGACCGATCCGCAGGTGACCGATCCGCCGGTGACCGGGCCCCCAGTGACCGGGTCGCAGGCAGGTAAGGCGCGGCTGGCAGGCCGGGCGGCCGTGCTGCAGCGCTGGGAGATCGTCGCGGTCCTCGCCGTCTCCCTCGGCGCCAGCGGCGTGTACGCCCTGGTCGATTTCATCGGCTCGCTGACCGCGAAGCAGTCGCTCGGCAGCCAGGCGGTGGTGCTCAACGGCACGCCGGCCCCAGGCCGCCCGCTGCTCGCCCTGTTCCTCCAGCTCACCAGCATTACCCTCGGCCTGGCCCCGGTGCTGCTCGCGCTCTACCTGCTCGCCCGCGCGGGCGAGGGACCCGCCACGATCGGGCTCGACGCCCGCCAGCCGGGCCGGGACCTGGCCAAGGGGGCGGTGCTCGCGGCGGTCATCGGCGGCAGCGGCCTGGTCCTCTACCTGTTCGCCTATCACATAGGCGTCGAGCTGAACGTCGTCGCTGAGAGCGAGCCCGACGTCTGGTGGCGCATCCCCGTGCTGATCCTGTCCGCGGCCCAGAACGCCACCCTCGAAGAGGTCATCGTCGTCGGCTACCTGATGAGCAGGCTGGAAAAGCTCGGCGCGGGGCCGGCCAGGGCGATCGCCATCAGCGCGGTGATCCGCGGTTCCTACCATCTCTACCAGGGCGCGGGCGGGTTCATCGGCAACGCCACCATGGGCGTCATCTTCGCCTATCTCTACCGCCGCTGGGGCCGGGTGACGCCGCTGATCATCGCGCACACGCTGATCGACTCCGTGGCCTTCGTCGGCTATGCGCTGCTGGCCGGCCACGTCTCCTGGCTGCCAGCCCCGTGAGAGCACAGCGCCGTGAGAGCACAGCGCCGTGAGAGTACAGTGCCGTGAGAGTACAGTGAGGCCGCCGTGAACGTGCTGATCCGGGTCTGGGACAGGGTGGCGGGCGTGCAGCCCGCGCCGCCCGCCTGGGTGGTGGCGGTAGCCGGCCTGGCCGCCCTGGCCATCGTGGCGAACACCCGGAGCTGGCGGCTGGCGGGCAAGGTGATCACGATCGCCCACGAGGGCGGGCACGCGCTGGTCTCGGTGCTGTCCGGCCGCCGGCTCGAGGGCATCAGGCTGCACAGCGACGGCTCCGGCGTGACCTACTCGCGCGGGCGCCGCACCGGCCCGGCCATGGTGGCCTGCGCGGCGGCCGGCTACACCGCGCCCTCGCTGCTCGGCGCGGGAGCGGCCGCCCTGCTGGCGACGCGGCACGTGACCGCCATGCTGTGGCTGGCCCTGGTGCTGCTTGCCGCGACGCTGCTTGCCATCCGCAACGCGTTCGGCGTGATCGCCGTGCTGGCCACGGCCGGCGCCACCTTCGCCGTGAGCTACTTCGCCTCCGCCGCCGTGCAGGCCGGCTTCGGCTACCTGGCCGCCTGGTTCCTGCTGTTCGGCGCCCTGCGCCCGGTGGCCGAGCTGCAGCGCGGCCGGCGTCGGGGCAGGGGCCGGGGTCGGGGTCAGGGCCGGGGGCGGGCCGACGGCTCGGACGCCGAACAGCTCGCCCGGCTCACCGGCGTCCCCGGCGGCATTTGGGTGACATTTTTCGCTTTCGTGGCGCTGTGCATGCTAGGAGTCGGCGTCTGGCTGCTCGTCCCGACGGGCTGGCACGTGTAGCCAACGCGCAGCCAACGCGCAGCCGCCGATCCCGCGGTAGTCACGTTGACCGTATACACGGGGCGCCGTTATCATCACACGATAGCCACATTCTGAATATATGAGAAGGAATCAATGGCCAGGGCTTCGGCTGTCAAGATGCCGCCAGAGGCGAACGCCGCGCACGGCTGCGAGGGCGCGCGTCGTGTCCTCGCCCTGATGCTGGCGTTCTCCGCCGACAGGAACACCCTCACCGCGCGCGAGATGGCCGCGGCCACCGGCATCGCGCTGCCCAGCGTGTACCGGTACATCACGCTGCTGCGCGAGACCGGGCTCCTCGCCGGGGATGAGCGAGGCAGCTACCGGCTTTCCGCCAGGCTCATCGGGCTGGCCAGGGCGGCGGAAGCGGCGGAGAGCCTGATCGACGTCGCCGACCCGGTGATGCACCAGCTGGCCGCGGCGAACCAGGAGACCGTCATCCTGGTCCGCCTGATCGGCAGGTCCGCCGTGTGCGTGCACCGGGTCGAGTCGGCCCAGCGGCTGCGCATCTCGTTCGAGCCTGGCCAGCCGCTGCCGCTGCACCGCGGCGCCAGCGCGCGGCTGCTGCTGTCCGGCCTGGCGCCGGAGACCCGCAGGGAGTACCTGGCCTCGCTGGCCGAACGCGACCCGCAGGCCGCCGCCGCCCTTGAGGAGAAGATCGTCCTGGCCGGGCAGCGCGGCTGGGCGGTCAGCGAAGAGGAGATCGACCAGGGCGTCTGGGCGGCCTCGGCCCCCGTCATGCAGGGCAAGCGCATGGTCGCCGTGCTGACCGTGCCGTCGCCGCTGGTCCGGGCGCCCGCCTCGCTCCAAGATCAGCGCCTCGGCCAGGTCCGCGGCGCCGCCTCGGCGATCAGCGAGGCCCTCCGCGCCACCCGCCGGTGACCCGCCGGACAGAAATGTCCGCCACCACCGGACAGACCCCTCGCCCTCGCCCGCTGCCCCGGGTCTGGTTATTCTTCCGGCATGCCGGACTTCCGTGATCTGATCCCGGGCACTCGGATACGCGCCGGCGCGGCCACGCTGGCCGCGCTGCAGGCCGAGATGGCCGCTGGGGCGCTCGACTCGGCCACGCTGACCGGCTTCTACCTGCAGCGGATCGGCCGGCTCAACCCGGCGCTGCACGCGGTCATCACGGTGAACCCGGACGCCGAGGCGCAGGCCAGGGCACGCGACGCGGCCCGCGCGTCCGGCGGCCCGCGCGGCCCGCTTGACGGCATCCCCGTGCTGGTGAAGGACAACGTCCAGGCGGCGGGCATGCCGACCACCGCGGGGTCGGCTGCGCTGCTGACCGCCGAGCCCGACGACGCGTTCGTGGTATCCAGGCTGCGCGAGGCCGGCGCGGTGATCATCGGCAAGGCGAACCTGTCGGAGTGGGCGAACTTCCGGTCGACCCACTCGACCAGCGGCTGGTCGACGCTCGGCGGCCAGACCGCCAACCCGTACGCGCTCGACCGCAACCCTTCCGGGTCGAGTTCCGGCTCGGCGGCCGGCGTGGCGGCGGGGCTGGCGCCGATCGCCGTGGGCACCGAGACCGACGGCTCGATCCTCTGCCCGGCGAGCGCCTGCGGCATCGTCGGCATCAAGCCGACCAACGGCCTGGTCAGCCGGCGCGGCATCGTGCCGATCTCACCGGTCCAGGACACCGCGGGACCGATGGCCGTCTGCGTCGCCGACGCGGCGGCCCTTCTCTCCGTCCTGGCCGCCGCCGACCCCGAAGATCCCGTCGCAGCGGCTGATGCAGATTTGGCCGAACGGGCCCGTGGTGGCAGGTCCGGCACCGCCTACGCCGACGCGTTGGATCCGGGCGCCCTTGAGGGCGCTCGGCTCGGCATCTGGCGCGCGGGTTCCGCCGTCGCCGGCGCCGCGACCACCGCGGTGCTTAAGGACGCGGTCACGACGCTGCGCTCGCTCGGCGCCGTCGTCACCGATCCCGTCCTGCTGCCGGCGTCCGGGAAGATCCACGAGCCCGAGTTCAGCGCGCTGTGCTGCGAGTTCAAGTACGGCATCAACGCCTACCTTGCCTACATCGCGGAGTTCGGCTTCGCTGGGGTGCTGCCGCGCACCCTGGCCGAGCTGATCGACTTCAACAAGCGGAACGCGGACCTGGTGCTCTCGCGCTTCGGCCAGGAGGTCTTCGAGCAGGCCGAGGCGACGAGCGGCAACCTCGCCGACCCCGAGTACCTTTCGCTGCGGCGCGAGGCGACCAGGCTGGCCAGGGCCGCGGTGGCCACGCCGCTGGCCGGGCACGGGCTTGAGGCCATCGTGGCGCTGACGGCCAACCCGGCCTGCCTGACCGACTACGTGCTGGGCGACCACGACGTGTTCCACACCTCGCGCCCGGCCGCGGTGGCCGGCTGCCCGTCGATCACGGTGCCGTTCGGGTACGTGTCAGGGCTGCCGGTCGGGGTCTCCTTCTTCGGGCCGCGCTGGACCGAGCCCAGGCTGATCGCCCTCGCCTACGCCTTCGAGCAGGCCACAGGGAACCGCCAGCTCCCCGCCCTGCCCGCAAGCGTCACCGAGCCGCCCCGCTAAGCCGCCCTGTTAATCCGCTGGCCAGCGCGCATCGGACCGCACGATAATCTGACGAACATGGATTCTTGGCGCCGCGCAGATGTCCCCGTGCTTCCGGGAATCGGGCCGGCGCCCCGGTTGCACGACACGGTCTCCGGTGAGCTCGTCCTCGCCTCGGCGGGCCCGGTGGCCACGCTGTACGCGTGCGGCATCACCCCGTACGACGCGACGCACATCGGCCACGCCGCCACCTATACCGCCTGGGACCTGCTCGTCCGCGCCTGGCTTGACGCCGCGCCGGAGAAGCAGCCGGAGAACCACGGAGCTCCGGCACAGACCGGCGGCCAGCCGCGGTTCACCGTCCGCTACGTGCAGAACGTGACCGACGTCGACGACCCGCTGCTTGAGCGGGCGGACAGGGACGGCGAGGACTGGCGCGAGCTGGCCGACCGCGAGATCCAGCGGTACCGCGCCGACATGGAGGCGCTGCGCGTCCTGCCGCCAGCGCACCTGATCGGGGCGGTCGAGGCGCTGCCGGTCATCGAGCGCTTCAATGCCCTGATGGCCGACCGCGGCGCCCTGTACGGCGTGGACGAGGACACCTACTTCGCCCGGTCGGCGGATCCGGCGTTCGGCGCGCTGGCCGGAGCCGGCACGGCGTGCGGGTACGACCTGGCGGAGATGGCCGACATCGCCGCCCGCCGCGGCGGCGATCCCGGCAGGCCGGGGAAGAAGGATCCGCTCGACGTCCTGGTCTGGCGGGCGCAGCGTCCCGGCGAGCCGTCCTGGGACTCGCGCTTCGGCCCGGGCAGGCCGGGCTGGCACGTCGAGTGCGCCGCCATCGCCGCCGAGTACCTCGGCAAGACCTTCGACGTCCAGGCCGGCGGCTCGGACCTGATCTTCCCGCACCACGAGATGAGCGCGTCGCAAGCCCGCGTCGCGTTCGGCCCCGGGCCTGGCGTCTTCGCGCGGGTGTACGCGCACGCCGGCATGGTCAGCTACCTGGGCGAGAAGATGTCCAAGTCGCTGGGCAACCTGGTGTTCGTGAACAGGCTCCTCGCCGGTGGCGTCGACCCCATGGCCGTGCGGATGGCGCTGCTCGCGCACCACTACCGTTCGGACTGGGAATGGACGGACGCGGCCCTCGCCGACGCGGCGGCCAGGCTGGACCGCTGGCGCTCCGCGGTCGCCCGCGCGCAGGCGGCCGCGCCC
>JBOHCG010000018.1:0-31419 GCA_050698735.1 Streptosporangiaceae bacterium
GGGCATGGCACCGGCCTCCTCGCGTATGGTTCATCCACACTAAGACACTACGTCCCTGCCTGATCAGCCCGGGAGCCCCGGGGACAGGCAGAGATCGGATACCGTCGAGGTCAAGCCCCCGGAGCCCGAACAAACCCCCGCAGTCCAAGGAAGAGGACAGCCATGCAGGTCTATGACTCACTCAGCGGCCTGGTGGGGAATACCCCGCTGGTCCGGCTGCGGTCGGTCACCAGGGGGCTCGGCAGCTCCACGGTGCTCGCCAAGGTGGAGTACCTGAACCCGGGCGGCTCGGTCAAGGACCGCATCGCGCTGCGGATGATAGCGGCCGCCGAGGCGTCGGGAGAGCTGCGGCCCGGCGGCACGATCGTGGAGCCCACCTCGGGGAACACCGGCGTCGGGCTGGCGATAGTCGCGGCCGAGCACGGCTACCGGTGCGTCTTCGTCTGCCCCGACAAGGTGGCCCAGGACAAGATCAGCGTGCTGCGCGCGTACGGCGCCGAGGTGGTGGTCTGCCCGGGCACGGTGGCGCCCGATCACCCCGACTCCTATTACAGCGTCGCGCGCAGGATAGCGGCCGAGATGCCCGGCGGCTGGCAGCCCGACCAGTACGCGAACCCGGAGAACCCGGCCTCGCACTTCGCCACCACGGGCCCGGAGATCTGGGAGCAGACGGACGGGACCGTCACCCACTTCGTGGCGGGGATCGGCACCGGCGGCACGATCTCAGGTACCGGCCGGTACCTGAAGGAGGTATCCGGCGGCGCGGTAAAGGTGATCGGCGCCGACCCCGAGGGATCGGTCTACTCGGGCGGATCCGGGCGCCCCTACCTGGTCGAGGGCGTCGGCGAGGACATCTGGCCGGCCAATTACGACAAGTCGGTATGCGACGAGGTCATCGCGGTGACCGACGCCGAGTCGTTCGGCATGACCCGCCGCCTCGCCCGCGAGGAGGCGCTGCTGACCGGCGGCTCCTCCGGCCTCGCGGTCGCGGCCGCGCTGCGGGTGGGGGCAGCGGCGCCGGGGGCGGTGATCGTGGTGCTGCTGCCCGACGGCGGCCGCGGTTACCTGTCCAAGATCTTCAACGACGAGTGGATGGCCGACTACGGCTTCCTTTCCGCGCAGACCACCGAGCCGCTCGTCGCCGACGTGCTGGCGAGGAAAGAGCGCAGCCTGCCCGAGCTGGTGCACGTGCACCCGGAGGAGAACGTCGGGGCGGCCATCGCGCTGCTCCGCGAGTACGACGTGTCCCAGCTGCCCGTGGTCAAGGAGGAGCCGCCGCTGATGGCCGCCGAGGTGGTCGGGTCGGTGGTGGAGCGCGACCTGCTCGATGCCCTGGTGACCGGCCGTGCGACGCCGTCGGATCCGGTCGGCGGGCACATGTCCCCGCCGCTGCCCACCGTCGGCTCGGGCGAGCCGGTCTCCCGCGCGGTGCTCGCGCTGGAGAAGGCCGGCGCCGCGGTGGTGCACGTGGACGGCAAGCCCTCCGCCCTGCTCACCCGCCAGGACGTGCTGACCTTCCTGGCCGCCAATACCTGACAGATAAGAAGAAGAAAGGCGTACTCCATGACCACCCAGGACGGGTTCGAGACGCTGGCCATTCACGCGGGCCAGGAGCCTGACCCGCTGACCGGGGCCGTCGTGCCGCCGATCTACCAGGTCTCCACGTTCAAGCAGGACGGGGTGGGCGGCCTTCGCGGCGGCTATGAGTACTCCCGCTCCGCCAACCCGACCAGGAGCGCGCTGGAGGAGTGCCTGGCCGCGCTGGAGGCGGGCCCGGCGGCACTGGCCTTCGCGTCGGGCATGGCTGCGGAGGACTGCCTGCTCAGGACGGTGTGCTCACCCGGCGATCACGTGCTGATTCCCGACGACGCCTACGGCGGGACGTACCGCCTGTTCGCCCGGGTGCTGACCGGATGGGGGCTGAGCCACAGCGTAGTTTCCATGTCCGACATCCCGGCCGTGCGCGCGCAGCTGGCGGCCCGGCCGGTGAAGCTGATCTGGGCCGAGACGCCGACCAACCCGCTGCTGAGCATCGCCGACATACAAGGCCTGGCCCGGGCCGCGCACGAGGCGGGAGCGATGCTCGTGGTGGACAACACGTTCGCCTCGTCGTACCTGCAGCAGCCGCTCACCCTTGGCGCCGACGCGGTTGTCCATTCGACCACCAAGTACCTGGGCGGCCATTCGGACGTGGTGGGCGGCGCCGTGGTGTTCGCGGACGGCCAGCTGGCTGAGCGCGTCGACTACATCCGCAACGCGACCGGCGGCGTGCCCGGTCCGTTCGACTCGTGGCTGACGCTGCGCGGCATCAAGACGCTGGCGGTGCGGATGGACCGGCACTGCCGCAACGCCATGCGGGTCGCGCAGATGCTCGCCGAGCACCCCGCGGTCGCCGAGGTGTTCTACCCCGGGTTGCCCACCCATCCCGGCCACAAGACCGCGCAGGAGCAGATGCGCGCCTTCGGCGGGATGGTGTCGTTCCGGCTGCTGGCCGGGGAGGAGGCGGCGGTGCGGGCGTGCGGCCGGACCCGCCTGTTCACCCTGGGCGAGTCGCTCGGCGGCGTCGAGTCGCTGATCGAGCACCCGGCCCGGATGACGCACGCGTCCGCCGCGGGCTCGCCCCTGGAGGTCCCGGCGGACCTGATCAGGCTGTCCGTGGGCATCGAGGACTGCGACGACCTGATCGACGACCTCCGCCAGGCCCTAGTGCCAGGCTGACGCCGGGCCTCCCGGGTAGCGCCGTTTGTATCACGCGTGATACTCTGCATGCATGGCTGAGGTCACGATCCGCGAACTGCGGAATCATGGCGGCGAGGTGGTCGACCGAGTTGCCCAGGGCGAGCAGATAACGATTACGCGAGCCGGCAAGCCAGTAGCCGAGCTTCGCCCCCTCAGTCGGCCGCCGCTGACGGCTGAGACGTTGCTCACGCGGTGGCATCGGCTGCCGCCAGTGAATTACCGCGTCATGCGAATCGAACTTGACGAGCTAATGGACCCCGCCCTGTGACAGATCCCGGTGAGCGCCCCACCCGGGGAATCTTGGACACCTCCACGGTCATCGCTCTGCGCGACATCATTGACCCCTCAGTGCTGCCGGCTGAACCGCTTATTACAGCCGTTACGCTCGCCGAACTCTCCGCCGGGCCCCTCGTGGCACGCGATGAGCGGGAACGCGCGGCTAGGCAAGCGCACCTACAGGAGGCGGAGGCTAATTTCGACCCGCTACCCTTCGACCGGGCGTCAGCACGCGCTTTCGGCCAGGTGGCTGCCTCACTGCGGACATCTGGGAGGAAGACCGCGGCGCGCGCCTATGACGCGCTGATCGCGGCAACTGCCCTTGCTCATCAGCTTCCCGTCTATACCTGCAATCCTGCAGACTTCGAGAAGATCGATGGCCTGCAAGTCGTACCGGTCAGGCTGCCCGAGCAGGCGTCAGGCTGACAAGCTGCGGATGGACCTGATCGACGACCTCCGCCAGGCCCTCGTGCCTGACTGACGCCGGGCACCGGCCCGCGCCCCGGCCGGCGGAAGGAGGCCAGCCCCCGCCCGCCTCCATGATTTTTATTTCGGCCGAACGAGCCGTGGTTCCCGCTCCGAGAGCCGGCTGACGCACGCGAGGCAGACTCACCGGGAAGTTCGGCTGTTATCTGAGTCAGTTCGCCCTTCGGGATGGGGTTGCTATTCAGGACCGCCGCCCGCTCGGCTGGCTAGCTCGGTGTCGATGGCGCTGAGGTGCGCCAGGATAGGCACGCGGGCCGGTGAGTCGGGCCTGACCAGGGCCAGGTTCGCGGCTAGTTCCCGCCGGGTGCGCTCCAGCTGGCCGGCCGTCAGCCCGCTGACATGGTGCGGGCGGCCGGGATCTTGGTGCTCGCCGGCCCTGGCGCGCGCTTCCTGCTCGGCGCGGACCGCGGCCAGTTCGCGCTGGACGTCGGCGCGGATGGGGGCGTCGGTCCCCAGGGCCTTCAGGCACCGCTCGAGCTGGCCGGCGTACAGGTCGAGCTGACGGGTGGTGAACTGGCCGGCCGGAGCTCCGCCGGCATGCAGTGGCCCGGCGGCCGTCGGCGTGCCGGGGTCGTGGTCAGGCATGGGCGGCCAGCCGGGCGCGGTCGTCCTGCTCGGCGATCACGGCATCGAGCCTGGCGTGCAGGTCGTCCCGCGACGGGGGCAGGGGGTCCGTCTTGCCGAAGCATGCCAGGGCGTTCTCCAGCTGGGAGCGGTAGTCGGCCAGTTCGTACGTTGTCAGCGCGTACAGGGGGTGGTTGGGCTCTTGGACGGGTGCTGGGTCGGTAGCCATGGGCGGCTGGTCCTAACGGCATCTGGCGGCGGGGTCTTGGCGGGACTCCGCGCATCCCGGAGGAGATTCGCCGGATGCGCGGTTCCCACTACCGACGTTCTCAGGCCAGGACTACCGTTTGAAGTAATTGAGTGGCCATCCGCAACCGGCAGGCCCGGTCCGCGAACTCCGGCGCCTGAATGCAATCCCCCGCAAGGAGGCGGCATGCCTGGCAAGCGAGATCTTGATCCCGGAGCCTCGCCATTGCACTTCTTCGGTGCTGAGGTAAGACGTGCCCGCGAGGCTGCGGGAATGACGCTCGCCGAGCTGGGCGCGAGGGTGCCCTGTGATGCCTCGACCGTGTCCAGGATCGAGTCAGGCCTGCTCAGCCCCGCGGAAAGGTGCGCCGAAGCGTGTGATGAGGCGTTCCCGCAGATGGGCGGCTGGTTCGGCAGGTTCTATAGGGCGTCCCTGAAGTGGGATGGCCCGTATCCGCGATGGTTCGAGGACTGGGTCGACGCCGAGGGACGGGCAACGGTACTGCGGTACTGGGCTCCGTTGCTGGTCCCGGGGATTCTCCAGACCGCAGAATATGCTCGCGCGCTATTCAGGGCATGGCGCACCGACGATGACGAGGACAAGGTCGAGCAGCTGGTCCTCGCGCGGATGGACAGGCAGCGCATCTTTGACCGTCTTAATCCGCCGGCGTTCTGGGCGGCGATCGACGAGGGCGTGCTGCGGCGGCGCATCGGCGGTGCGAAGGTAATGCACGATCAGCTCGTCCATCTGGCCGACATGGGGGAACGCGCCAGCATCAAGATTCACGTGATCCCGGCCGAGGCGGGCGCGCACGTGGGGTTGCTGGGTGCCTTCGCCATCGCGGGCTTCGCCGGTGACGCGCCGGGTATCGTCTACTACGAGTCGCCGGACGAGGGCCAGACCACCAGGGACCCGGCCACGGTGGCTAGGATCGGCCTGATGTTCGAGACCCTCAGATCCGAGGCGCTCCCGCGCGGAGCCTCGCGGGACCTGATCCTGAAAGTAGCTGGTGAGTATGGACGCAACGTGGAGGAAGTCCAGTTACAGCGGCGGTAACGGCGGCGAGTGCGTCGAGGTCGGCGCGCAGGCGAAGGCTGGCTACGTGCTGGTGCGCGACACCAGAGACCGTCAGGGGCCGACGCTCCGGTTCACCCCGGGTACCTGGAGGCGGTTCGCTCACCGGGTAAGCTCGGCCGCTCGTTAGAGCCTGACCTTCTCTGCGCAGGTTCGCGCCGGGGCACTCTCAATCTCCGAGAGTGCCTGCTGCGCCCCACGACCTGGAATCCCTGGTGCCGCTCGGCCCTGCGCATATGAAGGTTAACCGAAGCGCCCGCGTCCCGCTAGGCGGGACACGGGCGCTAACCAGCGTGTTGCGGTAGTCAGCTCATCCCTGCGGGGGAGCTTTGCTTGTCGTTCTGCGCCGGGGCCTGCGGCTTGGGCTTGTAGGCGAGGGCGAACCAGGCGCCGACCGCGAAGACGATGCCGACGACGAACGATCCGGTGGCCTTCAGCGGGTGGTGCCCGCTGGAGTTGGCGATGTGCCCCGGGATGAAGCTGGGCAGCGACTTGGCCGGCTCGGCCAGGTAGATGACGGCGACGATGATGAACAGAACGGCGATGATGCCGAGGATCACCGCGAGCGCCGTCCTTCCTGACGACCTCTCGCTGGATCCGCTGGTAGAACTCACGATTCCTCCTTGAGCGGGCAAGCTTCGACGGCCCGTGTCCTCAGCCGACCAGCAAAATCTACCGCCGACTGACGTTGCGGGTGCGTAGGAAGTCACGGATCACGTACTCACCGAGCCGCTCGGGTGCCGCCTGCAGCACCCGTCCGCCGTTCCTTCTCGCCACATTGTCAACGAACGCACTGAGCCTGGCATCGTCCGCGAGCATGAAAATATTCAGCGCGGCGTGTCGGCGAGTCATTTTATCCACCTCTGCCAGGGTAAGTTCGAGTGTTTCCGGAGAAGGCGGCCAGTCGAACCAGAATCGCCCGTCCCGCTGCAGGTGAGCGGTCGGCTCGCCGTCGGTAACGATAAGGACTACCGGCTCGTGCTCCGGGTGCCTGTCGATGTGCCGCCCGGCAAGCATCAGCGCGTGGTGCAGGTTCGTGCCCTGCACCATGTCCCAGCCCAGCCCGGCCAGCTCGGTCTCGTGCAGCTCGCGCGCGTAGTTGGAGAAGCCCACCACCTGGACCGCGTCCTGGGGGAACCTGCTGCGCAGCAGCGCGTGCAGGGCGAGCGCGGTCTGCTTGGCCGCCGCCCAGGTCCCGCGCAGGTGCATCGAGTAGGACAGGTCGACGAGCAGCGACACGACCGCGGCGCTGCGCCGCTCCGTCTCGGCCACCTCGAAGTCCCGCCATGCTAGCCGGGGGGGACGACCCCCCCAAGACCCCCCCCGCTCACGGGGGGACTCCCCGTCCCCCCGTACCCCCCGTACCCCCCGGGCCCCCCTGAGCAACGCGTTGCGCACCGTCGCGGGGACGTCGATCGGCTGCTCGTCGCCGAACTCCCAGGCGCGGGTGGTGCCGGTCAGCTCGCCGGCCTGGCCCGCGTCCCGCCGGTCGTGGTCGCCTGACCCGCTGCCGAAGCTCATGTCGGCGAAGATCCGGCGCAGCGCCGTGTCGCCCAGCCTGCGCACCGCCTTGGGGGTGAGCTCGAGCTGCCCGCCGTGGCGGGTCATGTATCCCTGACGTTCCAGCTCGCGCTCGATCCGGCGCAGCGCCTCGACGTCGTCCACGGCCTGCCTGCCGAGCGCCCGCCTGACCGCCTCCTCGTCGATGTCGTCCAGGCTCGCGCCGGGGTAGTCCTGGTTGAGCGCGGTCTCGAGTTCGCCGAGGTCGGCAAGCTCGGCCAGCGCCGTGGTGGCGTCGCCGAGGCCGAGCGGCTCGTCGCCGGACATCTGGACGCCGCCCATCATTCCAGCCCGGTCCAGGTCGGGGTGCCTGGCCCGGAGCGCGTCGGCGAGCCTGGCCATCTCGGCCGCGAGCCCGGCGTCGTCGAGGGCGTTGGCCATCAACCCGGCAAGCTCCTCGCGCTGGGCGTCGCTGAGCGAGCGCAGCAGCCGTTCGGCGGCGGCCATCCGGCTGACCAGGGAATCGACCAGTTCCTCGAGGTTCCGCGGATGGTCGGGGAACAGGTCGCCGTGGCGTTCCATGAAACGGTCGAAGTCGGCCTGGGTGTGCTCACCGCGGGCGTCCGCGGCCAGCATCTCGTTCAGGTCGCCGAGCATGTCCTTGACCCGCTGCATCGCCCGCGGGTCGGGATTGGCCATCACCTGCCGCATGCCGCGGAACTGGCTGTCGAGCACCTCGCTGCGCAGCAGGTCCCTGAGCCGGTCGAAGGTCTGGCGGGCGGCGGCCGACCGCCAGTCATAGTCGGCGAGCTGCCTGATCGCCTGGGCCGTGTCGGCGGGCAGCGAGTCGAGGTCCGCCTCGCGCAGCCTGGCGTCGTCGCTCGGATCGGGGAACAGCTCGGCGCGCTCCTGCCCCACGGCGGTGTCCAGCAGCGCGCGGGCCTGCTCGAGGATGCCGTCCAGGCGGCCGCTGCCGCGGATCTCCCGCTGCCTGTCGCGCACCTTGCGCAGCAGGTCGTCCAGCCCGCGCCTGCCCTGCTGGCCCCTTCTGCGCAGCTCGGCAAGCGCGTCGGCCGGGCTGGCTCCGGCCAGGATCGAATCGCTCATCTCGTCGACAGCGCCGCGCACGTCGTAGGGCAGCGCGAGCGGGTCCGGGCCGTAGACGTAGCGGCCGTAGCGGTAGTTCGCCATGGCAGGCTCCTAGGTGCGGTACACGGCCGAGCCGCCGCTGGTGTCCTTGGACAGCCGGCGCATCAGGTAGAGCCCCTCGAGGGCGAACTCGAGCGCGGCCGCCGCGTGGCCGAAGGACTCGCCGCCGTCCATGCCGAGCCTGGCCATGATCTTGGCCAGCCCGGGCACGTCGCCGATCCGCCGGAGCAGTTCGCCGGCCGGCACAAGCTCGCCCGACTCGACCGTGCCGCCCTCTTCGAACTTGGTCAGCAGGGCGGAAAGGTCGACGCTGCCCAGCCGGGACCGGAAGGTCTCCGCGATCGCCCGGCGCAGCATCGCGCCCAGGATCTCCTCTTCCCTGCCCTCCTCGCTGACCTCGAACTCGACCTTCCCGCGCAGCGTGCTGACCACGGGGGGCAGGTCGCAGACCCGGGCCACCGGCGTTTCCGACCGGTCGCCGGCGAGCGCGCAGCGGCGCACGGCGGACGCCGCCGCGCTCTCCGCCGCGGCGATGGCGAACCGCGCGGAGACGCCGGACCGCGCGTCGACGGCCGGCGAGTCGCGGACGCCCCTGGTGAACCGCGCGATCACCTCCACTAGGTGGTCGGGGAGTTCCGCACTGGTCAGGATGTTGGCTTCCTGCCGGATGAGGGTGAGCTCGTCATCGAGCGAGGGCGGGTAGTGGGTCCGGATCTCCGCGCCGAACCTGTCCTTCAGCGGCGTGATGATCCGTCCCCTGTTGGTGTAGTCTTCCGGGTTCGCGCTGGCCACGAGGAGCAGGTCGAGCGGCAGCCGCAGCGCGTAGCCGCGGATGCCGATGTCGCGTTCCTCGAGCACATTGAGCAGCGATACCTGGATCCGCTCGGCCAGGTCGGGCAGTTCGTTCAGGGAGAAGATGCCCCGGTTGGTCCGCGGCACCAGCCCGAAGTGGATCGTCTCCGGGTCGCCGAGGGTGCGCCCCTCCGCCACCTTGACCGGGTCGATGTCGCCGATCAGGTCGCCGACGCTGGTGTCCGGGGTGGCCAGCTTCTCGCCGTACCTGTCAAGGGAGTGCCGCCAGGTGACGGGCAGGTCGTCGCCGAGCTCGGCGGCCAGCCTCCGGCACCTGGCACAGGCAGGCGCGTAGGGGTGGTCGTTGATCTCGCAGCCCTCGACGGTCGGGGTCCACTCGTCGAGCAACCCGACGAGCGTGCGGATCAGCCGGGTTTTGCCCTGTCCGCGCTCCCCGAGCATGATGACGTCATGCCCGGCGATGAGCGCTCGCTCCAGGTGCGGCAGGACCGTCTGGCCGAATCCGACGATGCCGGGGAAGGGGTCTCGCCCCTCCCGCAGCGCCGCGAGCAGGTTCTGCTTGATCTCTTCCTTGACGCTGCGGTGGACGTGGCCCGACGCGCGCAGCTCACCAAGGGTGGCGGCGCGGGGCGGCTTGCCGAGGGGATGCTGGCTGTGTTGCTGCACCATTCGACACTATGTCGTGATCCCGCGTCCCCGCATCATCGGCAGGTCGGTGCCGGGTTCCCGTGGGCTGCTGCGCGGTCGCCTGACGTTCGGACAAGTGGCATCGGGAACGCGTATCTTTCCTGGCGGCTGGATGCTCCTATTGATTGGAACGGGCGTCTACCTATGTAGGAGGTCCGCAGCAGGATCCGGGTCCTGCCGACTCAACGGCAGAGCGACTGGACGGAGGCCTGGCACGCAAGGGGACCAGGAGTTGCATACGCAGGCCGGGGAAGGCAGGAGTACCGGACTGGCCGAGGCAACGGAACCGGGCCTGGTGCAGCGGCTCGGCCCGGCCATCGCCCGTGGTGCCGCCGTCGTCGCCAGTCTGACGATCCTGTCTCGGATTCTGGGCCTGGTCCGCACGCTGGTGTTCTCGCAGACCGTCGGCGCGAGCTGCCTGGGCACCGCGTACGTCACAGCGAACCAGGTACCCGATCTGCTGTATCAGTTGATCCTGGGCGGCGCGCTGTCCAGCGCCATGGTCCCGGTGCTGGCCCGGTCGGCCGAGCGGGCCGGGTATGATCCGGCGGAGAGGGCGCGGGTCGGCCAGATCACCTCGGCGCTACTGACCTGGACCGTAATCATCGTGGTACCGCTGACGGTGGCGATTGCTTTGGCGGCCGGCCCGATCGCCTCGCTGCTGAACCCCAGCAACCCGAACGTGCACTGCGTCCATGCAGACGCGGTCGCGGTCACCGCCAACATGCTGCGGGTTTTCGCCCCCCAGGCGCTGCTGTACGGGCTGTCGGTAGTGCTGTATGGGCTGTTGCAGTCTTACCGGCGGTTCGCCGCGCCATCGATCGGTCCGGGTATCTCCAGCCTGGTGCTCATCACGGGTTACCTGGCCTTCGTTCCCCTGGACAAGGGGCGGGCGCTGGCTCAGCTGCCGCTGGCGGCCGAGCTTGTTCTGTCGGTGGGAACCACGCTGGGTATCGCCGCCCTGGTTGTGGTGGCGCTGCCACCGATCTGGCGGCTGCACCTGCGGTTTAGGCCGGTACTGCGGTTCCCGCCCGGGGTGGCGCGCCGGGCGGGCGGGCTGGCGCTGGTCGGCGTCGCCGAGTTGATCGCGGTCGACGTGGCCGGCGTGGTGAGCATCGAACTGGCCAACGGGCACGGCACGACCGGCGCGATCGTTATTTTTAACTACGGCTCGCAGGTGTTCGGCTCCATCGCGGCGATCCTGGCTCTGTGCATTGTGGTCAGCGCATTCCCGGCGCTGTCCTCGCGGGAGGGGCAGGCCTTCGACCGGACCAGCGCCGGATCGACCCGGGCGGTACTGCTGATGTCCTGGTTGGGCACGGCGGTAATCGCGGCGATCGCCGTTCCCGCCGCGCACGTGCTGGCCAAGCAGCCTGATCAGGTCTCGCAGTTGATCTGGGCCTTCGCGCTGTTCGCGCCGGGCATCGTGGGCACAGCGGTGGTCGCGAACCTGTCCCGAGTGATGTTCGTCATCGGACGGCTCAAGATCGCCGCCGCGGCGCTGGCTGGCAGTTGGGTGATCGCGATCGTAGCCGACGTGGTGCTGGTCCAGTTGGTCCCGGCCCGGCTGGTGCCCGGCGCGCTGGCCTTGGGTACCACCATCGGCCAGACAGTATTGGCCATCCCGCTGGTGTTTGTCACTCGCAGGATCTGCGGCCCGGCCGCCGTGCAGGGAGTCGGCCACGCGGCGCTGGCCGGGCTGGCAGCCTGCGCGGCAGGCGCCGTGGTGGGCGTGGCCGTCGGCCTGACGGTGCCCCTTCATCCCAAGCTGGAGGCCGCCGCCCTGGCCGTGCCAGCGGCCGGCTGCGCGATCCTCGCGTTCGGCGTGGTCGCGTACCTCCTCGACGACGGCGACCTCAAAGCTGTCCTGGCCTGGGCGCGGCGGGTAACGAGGAGGCGTTCGTAATGCGGCGACTTGCGCTTGCCTATGGCGGGCTCGTGAAGCCGAGCCCTTCCCCTTGGTCGGCCCCGTCGCTCTGTTTGACGCGGACCGGGCGGGTATGTTGGTGTGCGGAGCCGCTGCGCCACGGCGGTTGCCTGACGAGCCTCTGGAATCCCTGGCGCAGGAGCGGTGGTGAACCGGACCGTTGACGGCGACGTCCCACAGGACGTGCACACCGAGCGGAATGTAGCTGGCGCCGCGTCAGACCTGACGGTCAGCCATCAGCACGTATCCGGCGCTGGGCCGGAGGTCCAGGGACGGCTGCCCGACGCGGCAAGTCACCAGCTCGTGGTGGGTGATATCCCGGTCGAGCCTTCTGGCTACCGGCCCCGGGTCGGCTTGCTGGCGGAGCTGGACCGGGCTGGTGCGCGGGTATCGGTGATTCATGCGGCGACAGGGCTGCACGGCCTGGGCGCTACGCAGCTGGCGGCCGCATACGCGCGGGCGAAGCTGGCGGCAGGCTGGCGGCTGGTGGCCTGGGTCAATTGCGCGGACGCCGGCAGCCTGCTGGCGGGACTGGCTGCGGTGGCTGACGTCACAGGACTGACCGACGGCGCTTCCGGGCGGGGCACAGCCGACGCGGGCGCCGCGGTGCGGCACGGGCTGGAGACGGACGGGGACCGCTGTCTGCTGGTCTTCGATGGTGTGCCGGACCCCGAGGTGCTGCGGCCGTTTGTTCCAGCCCACGGCGCTGCCCGTGTGCTGATCACCAGTACCTGGCGACAGGCAGCGGGTCTGGGGAGCGGCATCCCAGTGGACGTGTTCAGCGCCGAGGAGGCGTCGGCGTTCCTGGCCAGGCGGACTGGCTTGGATGATGAGGCGGGGGCGGCTGCGGTGGCGGCGGCACTGGGGCATCTGCCGCTGGCGCTGTCGCTGGCCGCGCCGGTGATCGCCGGGCGGCGCCAGGGGTACTGGTCGTATTTGGACCGGCTGCAGGCGACGCCGGCCGATGTATACCTGACCGGGGCCGACGAGCAGCCGTACCCGCCCTTCGTCGCGCCGGCGGTGCTGCTGTCCTTGCAGGCGGTCCGGGCGGCCGACCGGACCGGGGGCGTTACCCGGCTAATGGAGCTCATCGCGGTACTGTCGGCGGCCGGGGTCCGCCGCGAACTGCTGTATGCCGCCGGGCAGGCGGGTGTGCTGGCCAGTGTCGGGCGTCGGATCGCGGCGGGCCAGGTGGACCGGGTGCTGGAATGGCTCTGCGACCGGTCCCTGCTGACCTTCAGCATGGATGGCCAGACCGTCATCCTGCACCGCCTGGTAGCGCATGTGATCCGTAACGGGCTGGCTCACAGGCAGATGTTGAGGGGGATATATGAGGCCGCCGCGTTCGTGCTGGATGTGTACTCGCGGGCGCTTGTAGGATCACAGGATCGCCCGGCCGTCAGGGGGATACCGCAGCAGGTGACGGCGCTGCTGGATAGCCTGGCCGGGCCCGCGACGGAGGCCGACGACGAGCTAGCCTGGGTTCTGCTGCGGCTCCGGTTCGTCGCGTTCTACCATCTACTTGAACTGGGTGATAGCACGCTCCAGGCCATCGCGGTCGGCGAGCCGTTGGCTGCGGACCTCGAACGTCTGCTGGGTCCTGATCATCCCGACACCCTGAACTCGCGGAACAGCCTCGCTGCCGCCTATCTGGCGGCGGGCCGTGTCGCCGAGTCGATCCCGCTATTCGAGCAGACCCTGGCCATGCGGCAGCGCATGCTGGGCCCGGACGATCCCGAAACCCTGACCTCGCAGAATAATCTCGCGAGTGCCTACCAGGACGCAGGCCGGATCGCCGATGCGATCCGGCTGTACGAGCTGAATCTGGAGGTACGAGAGCGGCTGCTGGGTCCTGATCATCCCAGCACCCTGAACTCCCGAGGCAACCTCGCCGCTGCCTACCGGGACGGGGGACGGGTCGCCGAGGCGATCCCGCTGCTTGAGCAGACCTTGGCCGGCCGGGAACGAGTGCTGGGCCCCCACCACCTCGATGCCGAGGCCGCACGGAAGAACCTCGCCGCTGCCTACCGGCACGAGGACCGGGTCGCCGAGGCGATCCCGCTTGAGCAGACCCTGGCCGGCCGGGAACGAGTACTGGGCACCCACCTCGATGCCGAGGCCGCACGGAAGAGCCCTGCTCCTACTCGTCCAGATGGGGGCGGGGTCGCTAGGGCGATCCTGCCAGCCGAGCAACCGCTGGCTGCCCGGAAGGGCCAGCCACATGACGGTGCCACCGGGCAGATGCTTCCTGCCGCGTTCCGTCGGCCTCCGGCCGCCCCGGCCACGCGGGTGCTTCCTGCCGCGTTCCGTCGGCCTCCGGCCGATCCCGCCAGGCAGCCGTTTCCTAACGGCGTCGCAAGCCCACATGCCAAGCTGACCGATCATACCGCCAGCCGGGCGCAGGACCGGGCCAAGGACGTCCACTACGACCGCGAGGTTGCCGCGGTGCTGGCGGCGGAAGACCCTGCGGGCATTGCCATGGCCTACGACAGATACGCGGCTGCCCTCTACGGCTACTGCCGATGGATGCTTCACAACTCGGCTCAGGCAGCCGGGGCCTTGAAGGACACGTTCGTCGTCGCCACCGCAGCGCCCAGAAACCTGCCCGAGCCTGCCGAGCTGCGCCCGTGGCTGTTCGCGCTTGCCCGCGACGAATGCCGACGCCGAATCCGGCCAGCGGCCCACGATGAAGAGGCTGATGCGGTAGGCCAGCCGCCGACCGCGACCGGTGAGCCCTCTAATGAGACCATAACCTTCCGCGTAGGCCAGCCGCCGGAGGTGGCCCGCGACCCGTCGGATGAGACGGTGACGTTCCGCGCGGTGGGCCGGCCGCCGGAGGTGGCCCGCGACCCGTCGGATGAGACGGTGACGTTCCGCGCGGTGGGCCGGCCGCGGGAGGCGGCCCGCGACCCGTCGGATGCGGCCATGCCATTCCTCCTGCTCATGCAGCCGTCGGATGCGACTGTGCCGTTCCGCGTGGTCAGCCAGTCCGCCTCCGGCCTAGCCGATGTTAAGGGTGAACGGGGACAAGCCGAACTCCAGAGTCTGATCTACTCCATCCTGGCCGGACTCAAGCCTCGCGATCGTGAGGTCATTGAGCTGACCTTCAGGCATAACCTGGACGAAAATGATCTGGTCACTGCGCTCGGTGTGTCACAAAGCCGGGCGCGCGCCCTGGCCGCACACGCCCGAAGTCGGCTGGAGGAAGCCCTCAAGGCTCTGCACATCGCGCTTACCGGGCGAGAGTCCTGCCCGGCGCTGGGAGAGCTGCTGGCGGACTGGGACGGACAGCTGACCGAGGAGACGCGCGACCTTGTCGTCTGGCACATCGGGGAGTGCCAGACCTGTGCCCAGTACGGATGGGGCGCGTTGGGCCCGGCGGCGTTTTCCCGCCTGCTGCCGCTGGCTCCGCTCCCGCCGGAACTGCGGGAGCAGGTCTTGGGCCTGTGTACCTCCACCGCTAAGGACGCGATGGCGTATCGCCGGCGGGTAGTCCGGCGGGCCGAACGGGTCTGGCTGGCCAAGCTCTCAACGGCGATCAGGCCCGTGAGCTGGGTCGGCATCCGGGCCAATCCTGGAATCGCGATCGCCGCGGCGGCTGTCGCGGTGTGGGTCATGGCGGTTTTGGTCAGCACGCTGCTCACCTTCGCCGGCTCCCACGCCGCACATGCACAGACGGTCCAGCCAACAGGCTCCCCTCCTGCACGCGCCCGCGCAACTCCGATAAGCGGGGGGACCTCCTCTAGGAGTCCTGCGGCCGCCCCGACCACGGCGGCCGCCCCCACACCCGCTGCCGCGCTCCCGTCCCCGGCCGTCGCTCAGCCCGCCACCTACGTGCCGTCCCCGGTCGAAACCTCGCCGACGCCCGAGGGGTCGCCCTCGCCGTCGCGTTCGTCCTCGTCCTCACCCTCACCCTCACCCTCACCCTCACCCTCCCCGTCGCG
Source organism: Streptosporangiaceae bacterium (assembly GCA_050698735.1). GTDB lineage: Bacteria > Actinomycetota > Actinomycetes > Streptosporangiales > Streptosporangiaceae > Palsa-504. The sequence goes on from JBOHCG010000018.1 coordinate 15,407, forward strand.
TTCGCCTTCTTCTTCGCCCTCCCCGTCGCCGTCGAGTTCACCCTCCCCGTCGCCGGCAACTTGATGCCGACGGGTCTGAACTAGTCCGGACCTAATCCGGCGTGGCGGCGGCTTCTCCGGCTAGCGTCGTCCAGTGGGCGAGCTGGTACAAGACGGACATGGTCTCGGCGTGCTCGGGGCCGAGAACCCGCTCACAGAGCGGTAGCAAGGCGGCAAACTGGTCCCGGGCGGCGGTCGCGGCGCCGGCGCACCCTGTCCAGTACGCGAGTTCCTCCCGGGTAGCCAAGGTGTCGGGGTGGTCCGGGCCATACATGCGCTCGCGGATGGGCAGCAGGTCGGCGAACTGGTCCCTGGCGGCGGACGCAGCCCCGGCGCGCCCGGTCCAGTAGGCCAGGTTGAACTTGGCGACCAGGGTGTCGGGGGACTCCGCGCCGAAGACGCGGGCGCGGATGCGGAGCAGATCGGCGAACTGGTCCCTGGCAGCGGCCGCTTCTCCGGCGTAGCCCGAGAAGTTGGCAAGATTGTGGCGGTTGATCAGGGTGTCTGGGTGTTCGGGGCCGAGGACGCGCTCGGCTACCGGCAACAGCGCGGCGAACTGGCGCCGCGCGGCAGCCGTGTCCCCTGCCTGCCCGATCCAGTAGGCCAGGCTGGCGCGGGTCGCCAGGGTGTCGGGGTGTTCGGGGCCGAGGACGCGCGTGGCTACCGGCAGCAGCGCGGCGAACTGGTCCCGAGCACCGGCTGCGTCCCCCGCCTGCCCGACCGAGTAGGCAAGTTCGCTCCGCGTGGCCAGGGCACCGAGGGTCTCGGGGTCGACTGAGCGATTGCCCGCATGGCCATTGGCGGAGACCGCGTGATTGGACGTAGATAGCTTTCCGCCGGACAGTGCCGCCTGTATGTCCTGAACGAGAGCCTGCAGGTCAGCCTCGGCGTCCGGGTTATCCTTCAGCAGGTCCGCCAACCGCCCCGCCCAGCGAACCGCCAGAACCGTGCGGAGCAATTCCGTATCTGCCCCGCTCTCACAAGTGAGCTGCTCGCGTGTCTCCTCCAGCCACAGCTTGGCCAACCGGGTCTGCGTGGCGTCCCCGTGGCCCAGCAACTTGGCGTACCCACGCTCCGCGGTCTCCCACCCATCGGTGGCCGCGGCATCCACCACCACACGGCCAGCCAACGACGCCAGTGCGAGTGCGCCCTCCGCCAGCATCTCCCGCCCCCCCTCACATCTGTCCATGAGTGAGCAAGCCAAGACGGCTGGACGCAGATAATTCTACCCAGCAAACAATGGTTTGATCATCTTGCCGACACCATGATGGTTCTTGACATTGATGGCGGAAGCCGCCGCCTCCGGGACCCGCGGCTAACCAGCAGCAGTGAGCCGGTTATCAGAGGTTGCCGCGCCTGGCCTGCTCCCGTTCGATCGCCTCGAACAGCGCCTTGAAGTTGCCCTTGCCGAACCCGTCCGAGCCGTGCCGCTCGATCAACTCGAAGAACACGGTCGGCCGGTCCTGCACCGGCTGGGTGAAGATCTGCAGCAGGTAGCCGTCCTCGTCCCGGTCGGCCAGGATGCCGAGCTCGCGCAGTTCACCCACCGGCACCCGGGTCTCGCCGACCCACGAGCCGAGTTCGTCGTAATAGCTGTCCGGGGTCCGCAGGAACTCAACGCCGGCCGCGGTCATGGCCCGGACGCTCGCCAGGATGTCATCGGTGCCCAGCGCGATATGCTGCACCCCGGGGCCGCCGTAGAACTCCAGGTACTCGTCGATCTGCGACTTGCGCTTGCCGACGGCGGGCTCGTTCAGCGGGAACTTCACCTTCCTGGACCCGTCCGCGACGACCTTGCTCATCAGCGCGGAGTACTCGGTGGCGATATCGTCCCCGACGAACTCCTTCATGTTCGTAAAGCCCATGACCCGGTGGTAGAAGTCCACCCACTCATCCATCCGTCCCAGCTCGACATTGCCGACGCAGTGGTCGATCTCGGTGAAGAAGGCGCGCTCGCCCGGAGTGACCACCGGGTCCGCGGGAACGTACCCGGGCAGGTAAGGGCCGCAGTACCCGGAGCGCTCGACCAGCGTATGCCTGGTATCCCCGTAGGTGGCGATGGTGGCGACCATCGCCTTGCCGTGGTCGTCCTCCAGGAGGTGCGGCGCCTCGATGCCGCGGCCGCCGTGCGCGACGGCGTAGTCGTACGCGGCCTGCGCCGACTCAACCTCCAGGGCCAGGTCGACGACTCCGTCACCGTGCGCGGCGACCCGCTCGCCGAGGCGCGTTCCGGCGTGCGCCGGGCCGCGGAAGACGAACCGCGCGCGGCCCGCCTCAAGCACGTGCGCGGCCTCGTCCGGGCACCCGGTCTCCGGGCCGCGGTAGGCGACCCGCCGCATGCCGAACGCGGTCGAGTAGTAGTGCGCCGCCTGCCGCGCGTTCCCGACCGCGAACACCACGGCGTCCATGCCGACGATCCCGAAGCTGTCCTGTGCTGGCGTGGTCATGCACCTAGGATGCAAACCAAGGATCAAACTGCGCAATCAACTGCTTTGAGCCTAGTCATATTGTCTATTTATATCGAACGAGCGGTGGTATTCCTGTACACCATGACCACCACTGATCAGGGGTTGATCGATCGCCTCGATGCCGCGCTCATCGAACTGCTCGCCGCCGAGCCGCGAGTGGGCGTGCTCGAGGCATCAAGAAGGCTGGGCGTCGCCCGCGGCACCGTTCAGGCCCGGCTGGACCGGATGCGGGACCACGGGGTTATCACCGGATACGGACCCCAGGTGGATCCGGCCGCGCTGGGCTACGAGGTGACTGCCTTTATCACGCTGGAGATCCGCCAGGCGGGCGGGCACGATCCGGTGGCCGAACGGCTGGCCGCGATCCCCGAGGTCCTTGAGGTACACACGATCACGGGCGCCGGCGACATGCTCTGCCGGGTGGTGGCCCGCAGCAACGCGGACCTGCAGCGGGTGCTCGACGCGATCGTCTCCGCCGAGGGCGTGGTCCGTTCCGCCACCCTTATCTCCCTGGCGGCCCAGGTCCCGTACCGGATCCTTCCCTTGGTCCGCGCCGCCACCTCGGGCCGAGGGCCGAATATTACGCGCGCCGAACGGTGACTTAGAAATGGCTGACCTGTTTATTCCGAAGGGGCAGGGTATGTAGGTATCCGTAGCCGTTGGGCCCCAGCGGCTACCTGTCCAAGGTCTGGAATCCATGGTGCCTGGTGGGGGTGGCGATGGATTGGACGGTGAAGATGGGCGCCAAGGAGGCTGAGCCTGCCGCGCCCGCACCGCGCGTCCCCGTGGATGAAATGCCCGCGGGGCAAACGCCCACGGGGCAGATGCCCGCGGATGAAACGATCATGGATAAAACGACCGCGGATGAAACCGCGGCCGAACCTCGGCTGCCGGAGCCCGCTGCCGGCACCGAGCCGCGCGAGCCACCGGACGGCCAGGTCGTGGTGGGCTGCATCCCGCACGAACCACCGGGGTTCCAGCCACGAGCCGACCTGCTGGCCGGGCTGGACGCGAACGGCACGAGGATGTCGGTGCTGTACGCCGCGACCGGCGGGCGGGGGGTGGGCACGACGCAGCTGGCGGCCGCCTACGCCCGGACCATGCAGGCGGCCGGCTGGCGGTTCGTGGCCTGGGTCAGCGCCGAGGATGCCGGCACGCTGCGGGCCGGCCTGGCCGCTGTGGCCGACGCCGCCGGACTGTCGGAGGGCGCCTCCTGCCCGCAGGCCGCCGACGCGGGTCTGGCGGTACGGCGCAGGCTCGAGGCCGACGGAGACCGCTGCCTGATCGTTTTCGACGGGGTGAGCGACTCCGAGCTGCTGCGCCCGTTCGTGCCGGCCGACGGGACCGCCCGCGTCCTGATCACCTGCGATGAGCAGGCGGTGGCGGGGCTGTGGATCAAGTCGTCCGCCGTCCCCGTCCCCGTGGACGTGTTCACGGCGGAAGAGGCCGCGGCGTTCCTGGCCGCGCGTACCGGCCTTGCCGACGCCGAGGGAGCCGCCGAGGTGGCTGGTGAGCTGGGGCGCCTGCCGCTGGCCCTGGCTCAGGCCGCGGCGGTGACCGCCGGGCAGCACCTTGAGTACGGGATGTACCTGGAGCGACTGCGGGCACAGCAGACACCGGCGGATACGGTTCCCGCGGCGGGACCACCGCACCAGGCGGGCCCGGCGGAAGCGATCCTGCTGTCGCTCGAGGCCGTCCGGGCAGCCGATCAGGCGGGCGTCTTCAGCAGGGTGATGGAGATCATCGCGGTGCTGTCGGCGGCCGGGGTGCACCGGGACCTGCTCCATGCCGCCGGATATGTCGGCCTGCTGGCGGGCGACGGGGAGATGGCGGGGCCCGACCTGGTGGACCGGGCGCTTGAGGAGCTGGTTCAGCGATCGTTGCTGATATCCAGCCTGGATGGCGACGCTTTCATCGCGCACCACCTGGTCCGGCGGACGGTCCGCGACGAACTGGCCGGGCGCGGGCTGCTGACGTCCCTGTGCCTGGTCGTCGCGTCGGTGCTTGAGGCGCACGCGAGCGCGCTGGCCGGGTCGCAGGACCGGCTGGCGGTCAGGGACCTTTCCGAGCAGGTAGAGGCCCTGCAGGCGAGCGCGGCCGGGCCGCCGGCCCAGATCGATGAGGAGCTGGCGAGAGCCCTGCTGCGGCCCCGGCTACTCGCGCTGTATCAGCTGGTCGAACTAGGTGACAGCGCGGCACAGGCTATCGCGGCCGGCGAGCCGCTGACCGCTGACCTTGAGCGGCTCCTGGGCACCGGCCACCCCGACACGCTGAACTCGCGGAACAGCCTCGCCATCGCCTACCAGTCGGCGGACCGGATCGAAGAGGCGATCCCGCTGTTCGAGCGGACCCTGGTTGACCGGACGCGGGTGCTTGGCCCCGGCCATCCGGACACCCTGACCGCACAGAACAACCTCGCCGCCGCCTACTCAGGCGCGGGCCGGACCGCGGCGGCGATCCTGCTGTTCGAGCTGACCCTGGCGGGCCGGGAGCAGGTGCTCGGCACCGGCCACGACGACACGCTGGACTCGCGCAACCACCTCGCGGCCGCCTACAGGGGCGCGGGCCGGGCGGCGGAGGCGATCCCGCTGCACGAGCAGACGCTAGCCGCCAGGGAACACGCGCTCGGGCCCGATCACGGAAGCACGCTGGGCGCGCGGAATAACCTCGCGGCCGCCTACCGCGACGCGGGCCGTGCCACCGAGGCGGTACCGCTCTTCGAGCAGACGCTGGAGGCGTGCGAGCGGCTGCTCGGCGCCGATCACCCCAGGACGTTGAGCGCGCGGCACAACCTGGCTAACACCTACCTGGACACCGGTCGCGCGCAGGAGGCGATCCCGCTGCACGAGCAGACGCTGGAGGCGTGCGAGCGGCTGCTCGGCGCCGATCACCCCAGGACGTTGAGCGCGCGGCACAACCTAGCCGATGCCTACCGGGACACCGGTCGCGCCGAAGAGGCGATCCGGCTGCACGAGCGGACGCTAGCGGCCAGGGAACGCGCGCTTGGCGCCGATCATCCGGACACCCTGGCCGCGCTGACCAGTCTCGCGACCGCTTACCGGGAGGCGGGCCGGGCCGTCGAGGCGATGCTGTTGCTCGAGGTGGTCCTGGCCGCCAAGGAACGGCTGCTTGGCGTCGATCATCCCGATACAGTGGCCACCCGCGCCAGCCTCGCCCTCGCCCACCGGGAGGCCGGCGGGCCCGAATAGGCAGCACTGAGTAGGCAGCACTGAAAAGGCTGCACCGAGTAGGCTGCAGGGCGAGCCAGACCTGTTACGACTCGCGGCCAGCCTCCCACGCCGTGAGGCTTGCCTGAGGGACCATGGTGGTGAGCCCCGAGAGGAGGCCCGGCCGAGCAATGAGTACCGGAGCGGTCACCATCAGCGGCCCCGGCACCGTGACAGGCCACGCCTCCCGCCATGAATTCCCCGGGCGGGTCGTCGGCACCGCCAGGCCGGAAAGCATTGCCCGCTGGCCGCTTTCTGCTCAGCTGCCGCTCGGCGCGCTGCCGACCGCCGTTCCGTGCGCTCGGATGTTCACCCGCGTCGTGCTGGACGAGTGGGACCTGGCCGGGGCGGTCGACTCGGCCGGGCTTGTGGTCACCGAACTGCTCACCAATTCGGTCCGGGCGTGCACAGGTCCGGACGGCAGGCCGAGATACGACGGCGCCATCCTGCCGGTCGTGCACCTGCGCCTCGCCTCCGACCGGGCCCGCGTCCTCGTGGAGGTCTGGGACACCGTCCAGCACGCGCCCGTTGCCCGGCGAGCCGGGCCGGACGAGGAGGGAGGGCGGGGCATCGCGCTGGTCCAGGCGCTGTCGGATCGATGGGATTGGGCGACGGTGCCCGGCTGGCCCGGCAAGGTCGTCTGGGCGGTGCTCCGGTCCCCATTAGGGCCTTGTGTTACCGGGTCAGGTCGGTGGCGATCTCCACGATGATGGCCCGCAGCTTGTCCGGGTCGTCGACCTGCTGCAGGTAGAACATGCAGCTCGCGCCCGCGGCGAGCACGGCAGTGGTGGCGCGCACCCGGTCGCGCAGCGGGGCGTCCGGTCCGGCGATCAGGTCGACCAGGCCGTCCAGGCGGTCGCGGAACAGCGCGAGCCGCTCCTTGCTGTTCCCGTGGATGGCCTGCACCGAGGCCCGGTTCTGCTCCATGAAGCGGAACACCTCGCTGCCCGCGATCACGATCCCCACGTAGCGGTCGAGGATCTCCAGCCGGGTCGCCTCGGTCCGCGGCTGCTCCCTGGCCCAGTCGAGCAGGGCATCGATCTCCGCGAAGTAGTCGTCGGTGAAGCTGTGGACGATGTCTTCCTTGGACTTGAAGTGGTAGTAGAGCGCGGCCTTGGTCACGCCGAGGCGCTCGGCGATCTCGCGCAGCGAGGTCTTCTCGTAGCCCTGCTCGGCGAACAGCTCGAGCGCGACCTTCTGCACCCGCGACCTGGTATCAGTCCGCGGCGCGGGTCCCGTCCCGTCCATGTCCGTTTCGCACTCCCTTACCGAGCCGCTGGCGGCCCGTAATTTACTTGACGGCCGGTTAGTTTGCAGTCTAGCATAATAACTTGCCGGCCGGTAAGTAGTGTAGCCGGTGAAGTCGCAGACGGGAAGGAGCCGACGGGTGGCACGAGCAACGGACGGTGCGGGGACCGGGTCCGGCTGGAAAAGGCGGCGCGGCGCCAGCTCGGCTGCGACTGGGCAGAACGGGCAGGGCAACGCGGCGTCAGCCACGGGCGGCCAGAACGGCGCGGCATCGGCGGCGGCCGCGGTGAACGGGCAGGACGTGCCGGGCGGGGGCGGGCACTTCCTTGCGCACCGCGAGGTCATGATCGTGCTGCCGGGGTTGCTGCTGGCGATCCTGCTCGCGATGCTCGACAACCTCATCGTGAGCACGGCGCTGCCGCGGATCGTCGGCGACCTCGGCGGGGTGGACCACCTGTCCTGGGTGGTGACCGCCTACATCCTGGCGTCCACGGTCACCACGCCGTTCTACGGCAAGCTCGGCGACATGTACGGGCGGAAGAAGTTCTTCATCGCCGCGATCCTGATCTTCCTGGCCGGGTCGGCGCTGTCCGGCCTGTCACAGTCGATGGCCGAGCTGATCACCTTCCGCGCGATCCAGGGCCTGGGCGCAGGCGGGCTGATGGTCGGCGCGATTGCGACCCTCGGCGACATCGTGGCGCCGCGCGAGCGCGGCCGCTACATGAGCTACATGATGGTGGTCATGATGCTCGCCACCATCGGCGGTCCGCTGGCGGGCGGGTTCATCACCACAGCCTTCTCCTGGCGCTGGATCTTCTACATCAACCTGCCGGTGGGCGGCGCGGCCCTGGTCTACCTGATGGCCACGCTGCACGTGCCGGCGAACCGGGTCGGGCACAAGATCGACTACATCGGCGGCACCCTGCTCGCCCTGGCCGCGACCTCGCTCATCCTGCTGGCCACCTGGGGCGGGACCGAGTACCCGTGGGCGTCGGTCCAGATCGTCGGGCTCGGCCTGCTGACCGTCGCGGCCACCGCCGGGTTCCTGTTCAGCCAGACCAGGGCGGCCGAGCCTATCCTCCCGCTGCACGTGTTCAAGAACCGGAACTTCTCGGTCACGATGGCGCTGACCTTCCTGACCGGCCTGGCCATGTTCGGCGCGATGACGTTCCTGCCGCTGTACCAGCAGACCGTCCAGGGCGAGTCGCCGACGATCAGCGGGCTTGCGCTGACGCCGATGATGATCGGCGTGACGATCACCTCGATCGTGGCCGGCCAGGTGACCACGAGGACCGGCCGGTACAAGATCTTCCCGGTGCTCGGCGGTGCCATCATGGGCCTGGGCATGTTCCTGCTCAGCAACCTGGGCGTGGGCACGACGCGGACCACCTCGGCGATCTTCTACGTGGTCCTCGGCCTGGGCATGGGCTTCCTCATGCAGATGGTCTCGGTGATCGCGCAGAACAGCGTGGAGCAGAAGGACATGGGCGTGGCGAGCAGCGCGCGGATGTTCTTCCAGCAGATCGGCGGCTCGCTGGGCGTGGCGGCGTTCGGCGCGGTCTTCGCCAGGCGGCTGACCGAGTCGCTGACGGCCGTCACGGCGGGCAGCGGCGCGCACATCAGCGCGAGCGGCGGCTCGCTCGATCCGGCCACGGTCAACTCGCTGCCCGCTCCGATCAGGCACGACGTGTTCTTCGCGATCGCGCACGCGGTGCAGTCGGTCTTCATCTGGGCGCTGCCGGCCTCGGTGCTAATCTTCGTGCTTGCGCTGCTCATCAGGGAGGTTCCGCTGCGCGGCCGGGTGGCGCCGCCAGAGGCCGGCGAGACCGCCAGCCAGCAGCCGGAGCTTGTGTCCTGATCCCCTGGGGCCGGCCCTGCGTTCGGCCTGCCATTTGCGGGTAGCGTGGGGCGCATGGCGATACCGCAGGATTCCGACTGGTCGTGGCTGCGCGCCGCAGCGGAGGCACCCGAGATGACCCTCGAACTCTACGAGGCACTCCCCGAAGACCTTGCCAGGCAGATCGAGGTATCGGACGGGACGATCATCGTCTGCCACTCGCCCAGTGACAAGCACCTGGCAGTACAGCACGCCCTGCTCAACGCGCTCGCCGAGGCCGCCCGCAAGCACGACCAGGGCAAGGGAACCTGCCATCGGGTCCGCGCTGACATTGACGTCCTGCTCAGCGAGGTGCCGTTCCACTTCCGCCGCCCGGACCTGGCGCTCTTCCGATGCCTTGACGACTCGCGCGGGGGACGGTGGAAAGGCAAGCCAACCGCCGCCGACACCTTGATCGCCGTCGAGATCGTGTCGCCTGGCTCCGTCTCTGATGACCTGCTCGTCAAGCGAGTCCGCTACGCCCGGGCGGGCATCGGCCACTACTGGATCATCCGGCTCGCCCAGAACGACGGCCCCGCCGTGTCCGTCGAGATGCTTCGCCTGACGTCGGATGGCACCTACGCGATGGAGCAGGTCACCTTCCGGAAGAAAGACATCCTCGCCATCGACGCCATCGACCCGATCGAGGTCACCGTGACCTGGGATCAGCTGGACGAATGGCTTTAGCGGAACGGGCCTTGTGCCGGACATGCGTTTGAACTAACCTCAGGCACCCGCGTACGGGACGGCTTCGAGGATCTCGACGGTGTTGGCGCGGCCGTTCGGCAGTGAGTAGGTGGCCTTCTCGCCCACCTTCTTGCCCATGATCGCGGAGCCGAGCGGCGAACGGGGCGAGTACACGTCGATCGGCGAGCCGCTCTCCTCGCGGGAGGCCAGCAGGAACGTCACCTCGTCCTCGTCCTTGACGAACCGGATGGTGACCGTCATGCCCGGGCCGACCACGCCGTCGGTCCGCGGCGGGCCGCCGACGCGGGCGGTTTCCAGTATGTGCTGGAGGACGACGATCCGCGCCTCGATCTGACCCTGCTCGTCCTTGGCCGCGTGGTACCCGCCGTTCTCGCGCAGGTCACCCTCCTCGCGGGCCGCCTCGATCTTCTTCGCGATATCGATGCGTCCCGGTCCCGAGAGGTGGTCAAATTCGGCCTTGAGCCGGTCGTATGCGTCCTGGGTCAGCCAGGTGACGCTTTCGTCGCGCGTCTCAGTCACGGGTCACTCCTAGGTACATACTCGCAGGACCTTGCGGTCCGCGGGACCGTGCCCGGTCCTCGGGGGTAATCTTCTGAGGCTAACAAGCGTCGGTGACTTGAGCCATCTAGTCAAATGGAGATGCCCCCTCGGGCCCTTCTTAAGCGCCGGGGGGACCGGGAATGTCGGGCTGCCGAACGGGTGTTGCGGCACTGAAGGGTAAACGAGGGAGTTCACTGGTGCAAACCCAGCTTCGGCTGATGGCCGTGCATGCTCACCCGGACGACGAGTCGAGCAAGGGCGCGGCTACGATGGCGCGCTACGCCCGCGAGGGCGCGCAGGTGCTCGTCTGCACGCTGACCGGCGGCGAGCGCGGCGACGTGCTCAACCCGGCGATGGACCGGCCCGAGGTCAGGGCCGACATGGCCGGCATCAGGCGGGCGGAGATGGAGCGCGCCCGCGAGATCCTCGGCGTGCGGCAGCGCTTCCTCGGGTTCGTCGACTCCGGGCTGCCGCAGGGCGACCCGAAGCCGCCGCTGCCCGAGGGCTGCTTCGCGCTGACACCGCTCGCCGAGGCGGCCGGGCCGCTGGTCCGCGCCATCCGCGAGTTCCGGCCGCACGTGATCCTGACCTATGACGAGCAGGGCGGCTACCCGCACCCGGATCACGTGATGACGCACAACGTGACCGTGGCGGCGTTCGAGGCCGCCGCCGACCCGGACGCCTACCCCGAGGCCGGCGACCCGTGGCAGGCGCTGAAGCTGTACTACTTCGCGTCCTTCCACGGCGCGAAGTACGTGGCGCTGCACGAGGAGATGCTCCGCCGCGGGCTCGAGTCGCCGTACACCAAGATCTTCGAGGAGTGGGAGGAGCGGGCCAAGAAGCGCGGCGCGGACTGGCGCGCGCCGGAGATCACCACCCGCGTCGCGTGCGGCGAGTTCTTCGAGATCAGGGACGAGGCGCTGAAGGCGCACGCCACCCAGGTCGACCCGGACGGCTTCTGGTTCCGCTGCCCGATCGAGGTGCAGCGAGCCGCCTGGCCGACGGAGGACTATCATCTAGCTAGATCGCTCGTAGATAGCGAACTGCCAGAAGATGACCTTTTCGCGGGTGTCTGGGAGAGGGTGAGCCTTTGACGCTCGGTATGCTCGCGGCGCTGGCCGCGTCCTCCTCGTCCGCAAGCAACGACGTCGAGCCCGGCGTGCTCGGCTTCCTCGTCGTCGCCGGGATGGGAGTCGTGCTGGTCTTCCTGCTGCGTTCGATGAACAGGCAGTTCCACAAGATCACCCCGCCGGCCGGCCCCGCCGACGGCGAGGAAGAGGCCAAGCAGCCCGCCCAAACGCTGGAATAGCCCAACGGCACAGATCCTTTGGGTCTTCTCAGCGGGCTCGGGTACGTCGGCATGCACAACTGTCGCCGCGCCGCCTGCACCGCCGCGGATGAGGGAGTGGCACGGTGCCGGGCTTCCCGGCGTGTCAGCACGCCGGGGTGCGGGGTGCTGCTAGCGTTTTGAGGATAGGCGTGGAGCAGGAGTCGTAGCGGCATGCGGGTCATTCATGGCATCTGGGCGTACGGCGCGCTTCAGGTCTGGGCGGAAGACTCCGCGCTGCCCGCGCAGGCACCGCCCCGCAGCGGGCGCCCGTCGCGGGCACCGCGCCCGCACCCCTTCGCCGCCTCGCCGGATGCGATCGCGGACGCGCTGGCCGAAGCCGCCACGGCAGCGGGGGACCTGGCCAGAAAGGCGGTCGATGACGAACTCACGCTCCGGCTCCCGTCGGTGGCCGACGGTCCGCTGGCCTCGCCGGAGCTGGTCCGCCCATTGGCCGGTGCCACCCCAGACACCAAGGCTGCGGGGCGGCCGACGCTGGCCGCCTGGCGGGTTCCCGTGCTCGTCTTCGAGCCCGCTGCCGCGACTGCGCTGCTTGCCGCGCTCGACAGCGTTACCCCTGGTGACGTGGTGCTGGGCGGCTCGGTCGGCTATCTGGCCGCCGTCGCCCGGTTCGCCGGCGACCTGGTCGCACGCGGCCGGGTGCTGCCCGCGCTGACCCCGGAAGACGACGGCTACGCCGCCCGCTGGCGGCCGGTGCTTTCTGGTGCCGACGCCGACTACGCCCGCGAACTGGCCGCCGCGCTGCCGGCCGCCTGCCGCGCCGCCGCAGACGGCGCGGCGGACACTGCGCCGGGGCCGCTGCTCGCGGCCATGCTCGACGCCCTCGCGGACGCGATGGCGCGCACCCGGTTGCCTGGTGCCCTCCTTCCCGCGCGCAAAGGTCGCCGTCCCTCCCGTATCCCCGTGTCAGAACGTACTGTTGCTTCGCTCACCACGCCCACCGCTGTGGTCGAGGTGGCAACGCTCGAGGACGAGCGCGAAGCACGGGAACTGTCGGCCGCGTTCGCGAGCTGGCTGGCCAGCGCAGCGCCGCCGAGCGGCTCGGTCCGCACCTGCTTCCGCCTGATGGAGCCGGACGAGGCGGCCGACCCGGGCGCGGCTGCGGGCGCTGGTACCTGGCAGGTCGAGTTCTCGCTCCAGTCGGCGGAAGACCCCAGCCTGATGCTGCCCGCCGCTGACGTGTGGGAAGGCGCCGGGTTCGGCTGGCTGGCCGCAGACGCACACCCAGAGGAGGAACTGCTGGCGGGCCTGGGTGCCGCCGCGCGGCTGTTCCCGGCTCTCGACGGGGCGCTGCGGGAGGCAGCACCGGTGCGGATCGCGCTTGAGACCACGGGCGCGCTTGAGTTCCTCCGCGAGGCAGGCCCGCTGCTGTCGGGAGCGGGGTTCGGCGTCCTGCTGCCTGACTGGGCGCGCAAGGCACGGCTTGGCCTGAAGCTGACCGCCCGGTCCTCGTCGGGCGGCTCGTCCGCGTCCGCCAGGCAGAGCCAGTTCGGCATGGAAGACCTCGTGTCCTTCCGCTACGACCTGGCGGTCGGCGACGAGGCGCTCTCTGCGGAAGAGCTCGCCGAGCTGGCCAGGCTCAAGGTCCCGCTTGTCCGCATCCGCGGGCAGTGGGTGGAACTCGACGACCAGCACCTGAAGGCCGCCCTTAAGTTCCTTGAGCGCAAGCAGTCCGGCACGATGACGGCCGCGGAGGTGCTTGGCGCTGCGATCGGCACCGGCGGCGACGTCGGCGGGCTGCCGTTCACTGAGGTGGACGCCGACGGCTGGCTCGGCGACCTGCTATCCGGACAGGCCGATCAGCGCCTTGAGCCCATGGAGACGCCGGCGGGCTTCTGCGGTACGCTGCGCCCGTACCAGCAGCGCGGCCTGTCCTGGCTGTCGTTCCTCGGTCGGCTCGGCGTAGGCGCCATCCTCGCCGACGATATGGGCCTGGGGAAGACCGTACAGCTGCTGTCCCTGTTGTCTTCCGGGAGGACGGCCCCCTGGGCCGCCCGGCAGGACGAGACATGGGCGGAGCACGCGAAGTCTGGATTCGTTCTGGATGAATCTGAATTCCCAACCTTGCTGATCTGTCCGATGTCCCTGGTAGGGAACTGGCAGCGGGAGGCGGAGCGGTTCACTCCGCACCTGGCCGTGCACGTGCACCACGGGGCAGGGCGGCTGTCCGGCGCCGAGCTCTCGGCCGCGCTCGCCGCCACGGACCTGGTGATCACCACGTACCAGGTCGCCGTCCGGGACCGCGAAGCGCTGTCGGCGATGCGCTGGGCGCGATTGGTTTGTGATGAGGCTCAGGCGCTTAAAAACCACTTGAGCCTGCAGGCGAAGGCGGTCAGGTCGCTGCCGGCGGCGTCGCGGATCGCGCTGACCGGGACGCCGGTGGAGAACCAGCTGTCGGAGCTGTGGTCGATCATGGAGTTCGTCAATCCGGGGATGCTGGGCGGGGAGAAGGCGTTCCGCGAGAGGTACGCGGTGCCGATCGAGCGGTACGGTTCGGAGGAAGCGGCGCGGGAACTGCGGCGGATTACCCAGCCGTTCGTGCTCCGTCGGCTCAAGACCGACAAGACGATCATCTCTGACCTGCCGGACAAGCTGGAGATGAAGGTCTGGTGCAACCTGACGCAGGAGCAGGCCAGCTTGTACGCCGCGACGGTGACCGACATGCTGTCCCGGCTCGAGGACGCCTCCGACGACATCACCAGGCGCGGCCTGGTGCTCGCCACCATGGCCAAGCTCAAGCAGGTGTGCAACCACCCGGCGCACCTGCTCGGCGACGGCTCCCGGCTGCCCGGGCGGTCGGGCAAGCTTGCCCGGCTTGAGGAGCTCTGCGAGGAGATCGCCGCCGAGGGCGACAAGGCGCTGTGCTTCACGCAGTACGCCGAGTTCGGCCGGATGCTCCAGCCGTACCTGTCCGCGCGGATCGGCTGCCCGGTGCTGTTCCTGCACGGCGGGACTACGAAGAAGCAGCGGGATGCGATGGTGGCCAGGTTCCAGGAGGCGGACGAGCCCATGCTGTTCCTGCTGTCGTTGAAGGCGGGCGGTACCGGGCTCAACCTGACCGCCGCGAACCATGTCATCCACGTCGACCGCTGGTGGAACCCCGCGGTGGAGGACCAGGCCACCGACCGGGCGTTCCGCATCGGCCAGCGGCGCGATGTGCAGGTGCGCAAGTTCGTCTGCGTCGGGACGCTTGAGGAGCGGATCGACGCCATGATCGAGCAGAAGAAGGCCCTGGCTGAGCAGATCGTCGGCACCGGCGAGAGCTGGCTCACCGAGCTGTCCACCGCCGCGCTGCGCGAGGTGCTCGCGCTCTCCCCGGACGCGGTGTCGGCATGAGCGGGCGGTATGTTCCGTGGTCGGATTACCCGTCCTCCGGGCCGATCGCCGTAGAGGGCGGCATCAAGGCCAAGAGCAAGCGCGGGGCAATTGGCGAGCAGTGGTGGTCGAGGCGGTTCATCGCGGTCCTTGAGTCCTGGGGCATGAGCGGTCGGCTGCAGCGCGGGCGGAGCTACGCCCGGCGCGGCCAGGTCATGGAGTTCTCGCTGGCTACGGGCAAGGTCACCGCGCGGGTGCAGGGCTCGCGGCCCGCGCCCTACAAGGTGACGATCACCGTGCTGCCGCTCACTAGCGCGCAGTGGCGGTCGGTCGAGTCGCGGCTGGCCGCCCAGGCGCTGTTCCGCGCCCGGCTGCTTGCTGGCGAGATGCCGCAGGAGATCGAGCAGGTCTTCGCCGACTGCGGCACACCGCTGTTTCCCCGGTCGGCTCGCGACCTGACGATGAACTGCAGCTGCCCGGACTGGGAGGTCCCGTGCAAGCACCTGGCGGCGGTGTGCTATGTGCTGGCCGAGGCGTTCGACGCCGACCCGTTCGCGATGCTCGCCTGGCGCGGCAAGGCCCGCGACGACCTGCTTGCCGCGCTGCGCGGCAAGACGGCGGCCGGGGCGCGCGGCACCGGCGCGGAACGGCCGGCTGCGCCCGGCAGTCCCGCCCTGGCGGCGCTGGCTGACGTCACCGCGCCGCCGCTGGAGAAGACGCTCGCCGGCTTCTGGTCTCCCGGCCTCAGCCAGGCCCGGCTGCGCGCCCTGCCGCTCAGCCCCGCCACCCCGCCTGACCTGCTGCTGCGTATGTCGGACCGGCTAGACGTCCAGGTCCGCGGCACCGACCTGAAGGAGCTGCTGACCCCTGCCTATGATCACCTAGGCAGTTCAGGGTAGGATGATCAAATCTTCGTTTGACCTCGTGGTTTGTCGTAGGCATAAGATCGAAATCAGGCATTAGAATACCGACATGTCGGTACTCACCTTGCTCCTCCCACCGCTTCCGGAACGTCTTGCCGGTCGATACCTGCCGGATCTTCGGTCTCTCCACCGGCAGCTCAGAGACGCGCCTGTGCTCCTCTTCGAGCGCGGCCATCTTGACGCGCCAGGAACTGGCGTCGCCGGCCGCGATGGCGGGCTTCGGTCACGGGCTGGCGGCCGGGCTGGCGGCGGGAGCGGCGGGCTCGACCGTTGGGGTTGGCGTGAGCCTGGCCGTGCCGATAAGCGGGAAGCTGATGGCCG
>JBOHCG010000019.1:0-31411 GCA_050698735.1 Streptosporangiaceae bacterium
GGCCGGCGGCCGTACGCGGCGCGGCCGGCCGGGCGGCCCGGCGGCTTTCCGCCCACGGCATCGCCGAACCCGCGTGGGCTGCGGCGATCGGCTCGCCGCAGGTCCGCCAGTGCTGGCACTACGCCGACGTCGGCGGGCGCCAGGAGTCGCTGACCATGACGTTCGCCTATGGCGAGGCCCAGCACGCGGTCTGCCTGCTGATCGATCACGGCCGCGGCGGCAAGATCAGGGACGCCTGGGTCGTCAAGGAACCAGAGTTGCGAGCGGACACCGAGCGCGCCGCCGGGGGCAACCCGCTGGTGGTGTTCGAGATGATCGACGCCGCGGACGCCTGCCGCCGGCTCGAGCAGGCCATCGGCGCGGGCGAATGCCCGGAGCAGCCGGATCAGGTGGACGACGTGGTGGCACACCGCGCCCTGCTCCGCGCCCGCCTCGAGCTGCTGGCCGGCCGGTCGGCCTAGCCCCTCCTAGTCAGCCGAGGAACTCCTCGATCAGCGGCCGGATCAGCGCGGTCCGCCGGAGCAGGCTCATGTGCGTGCTGCCGGGCAGGACGGCGAGCTGCGCGCCGGGGATCAGCTCGTGCATCCGCACGGCGTGCCCACAAGGACAGACGCCCGGCGAAGGCCGAACTCATCGCCGGTCACGGGGTCAGCGCCAGCGTCGCCCCGCCGCCGTCGAGCAGCCGGTACGGGCCTTCGGTCCCGGCCAGCCGGGCCAGCTCGCCGCGGACCCTGGCGCACGGCCCGTCCGGCCCGGCCAGGGTCGTGCTGTCGGCGCCCACGGCGACCAGGTCGCCGTCATGGCGCAGCAGCACCGGGCCGTCCCGGTCGGCGGAGATCGCTACCCGGCCCGCCCGCAGCCCCTCGATCACGTCGGCGGGTTCCTCGCCCGCGCACTCCACCCAGGTGGTCGGGCGCCCCGGCGGCGCGTCCGATCCAGGCTTGTGCCAGTCGCTGCCGCCGACCGGGATCGCCGCGGGATCCCAGGCCAGCCACCAGGACAGCGGGATCGTCCAGCGCAGGTCCAGCCAGCTGGGGTGCCATACCTCGAGCAGCGGCGGCCGGCGACGCATCGGGCGGGCCCAGCTGATCGGCCCGGCGAACGGGTGGTTGACCGACAGCAGGCCGCCGCGCGCCTCGGTCGCGGCCAGCCAGTCGTCGGGCTCGCGGCGGAAGTCGATCCAGCCCACGTCGCCGAGCGCACCCGCGTGCCCGGTGTCGGTCGTCACCTCCTGGCCGGGCAGGAGCGTGATGCCGTATCTGCGGGACGCGGCCCCAAGCTCTGCGTGGTGGCTGACCGTGTTGTGGTCGGTCACCGCGAGGAAGTCCAGGCCGCGTCCGGCCGCCAGCGCCGCCAGTTCGGTTACCGTGAGCCCGCCGTCGGAGTGCACGGTGTGCGCGTGCAGGTCGCCGGCCAGCCAGCGCCGGCCGTCACCGGCCGGCAGGTCCCGCCGCGGCGGACGGTCCGCCGGCCCGGGCGGCGGGGGAGGAGCGGCCGGCACCAGGTCTGCCGCGAACGGCATGGCCTGCGCGGTCAGCCGGTACCCCGCGCCCTCCGGCGGGACCTTGTACAGGCCGATCATGACCTGCCACGTCCCGGCCTCGAGTTCGCCGGGCAGGTATCCGGGCGTGGCCTCACCGGCGGTGATGGCGAACCACTCCCGGGCGCTGCCGGACCAGCCGCGGAACCCGAGCGGGCCAAGACAGCCCAGATCGAGCACCGTGCCCCCGCGCCGTTCGTATTCGAGCTCGACCCGCAGCCCCGCCGTCCCCGGCCGCACCTCAACCGGCAGGTAGTGCCAGGGCGAGGCGAACCGGTCCTCGAGCGTCCACCGCCCGGCGTGCCTGGTGACGTCGGCCATGCCCTCCATCCGACCAGACCTCGCCGTGGTTGGCCAGCCTGGCCGGCCCGTGTCGCAGACCACGCGGGTAAGGTGCGCCGTCGCTGTAGCACCGCGGCGCCGGCCGTCGCGGTAATACCGACGACGGCGACGGCGGATACCAGTGCGTACTGCGGCACGGTGGCGAAAATCTGGTCGGGCACGCCCAGCGCGACTCCCAGCCCTACCGCGCAGCAGCTGCTGGCGGCCGTGAGCGCCCAGCGGCCGGTGAACAGCGCGCAGCACGGGCCGACAATCAGCAGGCCGATCAGCACCACCCTGGGCCCGCTCGCGGCGTCAAAGGCCGCCACGATCAGGCATAGCGTGAGGCTCAGCAGCCACAGGCGCCGTATGCTCCACCTGGGCACCAGCGATTCCTGCCGCAGCATGGCGCCGGCGCCGGCCACCACGGAGCGCGGGGGCCGCCACCGGTGCGACCGCGTCAGCAACACGACGCCGGCGGCCGTCATCGCGGTCGCCGGGAGCCAGGCCGCTGCCGGCCGGACGCCCCCCTGAGCGACGCTGACGGCCAGCGCGGTCACGAAGGCCAGGTACCCCGCGATGACCAGCAGACCCGGAACCCGGCCCAGGCCGCGTCCACGGTAGGCGAACGCCAGGGCAAGCAGGGTCAGGCCCGCGTACCACGCGGCCACCAGGATGCCCTGCCCCGAGCGCGGCCCGAGACCGGTCAGGCTCGCCGGGATCAGCAGGCCCGCGACGACGTTGATCGCGTTGCTGTTCAGCGCGGTGCTGAGCACCGCGGCGCCGCGGCCGCGCCTGGCCAGGTAGATCGCCGTCACCGCGTTCGGCAGGCTGGTCACCACCGCCAGCACCAGCCCGCCGGTCACGATGTCCGCGACCTGGTACCGGTGGCCGAGTATGGTGGCCGCGTGTTCCATGATTACGCTCGCTGCGACCACCACGAGCAGGGCGGCGACGGCGGCTAGGGCGTCGCGCCTGGTGCCCCGGCGCGGCCTGATGGCCTCGGCCAGTTCGGTTTCCTCCTCGTGCACCGCCGCGATCAGCCAGTCCGTCCATCCGGACGGCAGCCGCAGGCGTCGCATCCGGTCGGGCCGCATGCCCAGCAGCGCCGCGCCCGGGACCAGCACCGCGGCGGCAAGCGCCAGGCCGGCCACGGGCGACAGCACGGCCGTGACCGTCAGCAGGCACACCGCGGCGACCCATACGCCGGGCACGCCCGCCAGCAGCACCACCCGGCGGTGGAAGGCGATCCGTCCGGCCACCACCGCCGCCAGCCCCAGCAGGGCCGCCAGGTTGAACACGTTGGAGCCGATGACCACCCCGGTGCCGACGCTGGTCTGGCCATGTGCCAGCGCGGTCACCGCGGAGGTGACCTCGGGGGCATCCGCGGCCAGCGCCGCGACCAGCCCCAGCCACGCCTCGGAGAAGCCGGCCCGCTCGCCGAGCCGTTCCAGCCGCGAGACCAGCAGCCAGCTCGCGGACAGGCTCACCGCGACCCCCGCGACGAACAGCAGCAGCCACGTACCGGCAGCCATCACGGCTCCGCTAGGCGATGCCCGGCAGCGCCGTGCTCCGTCCGGTCAAACCGACGGCCGTCGCAGCCGGTACCCGATGTGCCGAGAACCCGTGAGTGGCACGGCGGGACGTCCGGCGTGCAGGGGAACACGCTCTGCCGCAACTTCACACACCCTTCCCGCGCGCCCCGGCCCTCCGGCCGATAGGTATTGTTCGACTATTGTCAACGCGATACCTCTGTCCCCGTATTTCCCCGCGATCCGTTAAGGCATCGCCCGATGCGCGTCATCCTGGCTGTTACGCCGCGAATGAGGGATCCGGCGGGTGCGCCGCACGGGCTGGCCGTCGTCGAGGCGCTGACCGGGCCTGGCGGGTGGTGAATCGAGACCGTCGGCGGCGGCCGGATCGTCTGGGCCAGGCTCACATGGTGACCTGCGACACCACCTTGCCGGCGACCCGCCCGGTTAGCAAGAATCCACCGCGCTAGCTGGTGGCCGCGCAGCCGCCGTCGATGGCGATGGTCTCGCCGGTGACGAACGGGTTCACGTTCACCACGCTGCCGCCCGCGGCCGCAAGCGGCGCCGCGCAGGCCCGGGTGACCTGGAACAACCCCGCGCACGTTGACGGCGAACACCCGGTCCCACTCGGCCAGGTCGACGCCCTCCAGGTCGTCGGGCGGGGTCTGGCTGGTCATCCCCGCGTTGTTGCCCAGCGCGTCCAGCCGCCCGTAGGCGTCACCGACCGCCGCCACCATGGCGGCCACCGCCGGCTCGTCGCTTACCCGCGAACCGGTTCTTCCCAGATAGGCCCTGGGCGGGACGGGCCATGTCGTGCATCTCCGGCCTGGCTTGGCAAAGGGAGCCCGCCGATGGTAAGCCCGCCCTGGGCACTGTCGCCGGCCTGGCGGCCACCGTTACGGTAGGGGGTTGAGGAGTCCGCCGAGAAGGAGACGCGCGATGACACGTACGCCAGAGGAAGTCTTCCAGCACCATGCCGAGTCGCTCGGCGCGGGCGACCTGGATGAGATCGTCGCCGACTACGCCGACGACGCCGTCTTCATCACGCCCGCGGGCGTCCAGCGGGGCAAGGATGGCATCCGGGCGGCCTTCACTCAGTTGCTCGCCGACGTCCCGAGCGCGGCATGGGAGCTGAAGACCACGATCTACGTGAACGACGTGCTCTTCCTGGAGTGGGCCGCCACCTCCGCCGCGACCAAGGTCGAGGACGGCATCGACACGTTCATCTTCAGCGACGGCCTGATCCGGCTGCAGACGGTCCGCTACACGCTGCAGCACACGAGCTGAACCGGCCGGCCAGGCCGCCAGGTCAGCCCGCGTACTTCTGCACCAGCGCACCGACCTGCGGGAGCGCGGCCTGGACGTGCTTGGCCGCCCTGTCCCTGACGGCGTTGTAGGCCTTGATGATCACCGGTCGGTCCGACGCCCGCCCGCGGGCGTCGGTCACCGACAGCAGGGCCTCCGATACCTTCTCGCCGTGCGCGGCCAGGTAGGCGCCGAAGTCGGTGTCGCCGGTCGCGTTGAATTCCGTCCAGTACGGCTCGAGTTCGTCGGCCATCTGCGGCAGCAGGGAGTCGATCATGTAGCGGACGTGATCGGAGGAGAAGAGCATCACGGTCTTGTAGGCGATCTTGATCGCGGCCCCGGATACCCCGTGCAGGCCCGATACCTGGTGCTCGAGCAGCTTCTTGCCGTCCGCGACGACCTGTGGCCTGGTGTCCGGTGCCAGCAGGGCTTCTTGAAGCGTGGCTGTCATGGCGAGTTTTCTCCTTGTCGCGTCGGTGATGCCCCCGGCTTCGTCTGCCCCCGGCTCGCTCGATACGAGAACCCGCCGGCGAGCACCGTGATACGCGATTTCGGTCACGCGCCGGGGCGGTGTCACGTGCCTTCGGCGTGCACCACCGCTCGTTCGGATAAAAATTGGTTTCCGGCTACCTGGCCGCGGCCCGCAGGTCGGTGCGGCGGGCATGTTTCGGCGCGGTCAACCGGGACGCGGGATCTTACGTCCCGACGATATGAATGACCCCGTGGGGGTAGGCTGCTGCGGGTCTGGATTTCTGTGGTTATAGCGACGGGGGCGACACCGAACGTGACGAGACATCTACCGGCGTGGGCCGCCCTGCTCGCTTGCGGGCTGGCCGTCGCGGCCGGCTGCAGCAGCTCGAGCGCCCCGCCGTCCTGGGCGTCGGCGCTCGGCTCGGGCGTGACCGTCGACGCGCCCGCGCAGGTGTCGGCGGGTACCGGCTCGCCGGGGCAGGCGATCGAGGGCGTGTTCGCCGCGATCGGGTCCAAGCAGTACAAGAACGAGTGCGACTACGTGGAACCGGACGCGCAGGCTGGCTGCAAGACCGGCGCGTCCGCGCTCAACTCGACCAACGCGCCGTCGCTCAAGAACGCCGGGATCGGGTACGTCGCGATCGACGGCGATAAGGCGCTGGTGGGCAGCACGGGCACGTTCTGCACGCCGGACCAGACGCCCAAGTGCTTCACCAACAACGACCCGGCGGCCATCTTCTCCACCAAGAAGTCGTTCAGCACCCTGTGGACTCAGGCGAACAATTCCAGCAGCGGGAACGTCTACTTGCTGGCACCCTGCATCCAGATCGCCGGGCACTGGTATCTGTACTCGTCCTCCTCGTGAGCGCCGGTACCGGTAAGATCCAGCGGGTCCGGACGTCTGACATTTCAGCAACGGGGGCGACACCGACGATGAGGAGATACCTGGCGCGGACCGCCGTGCTCGGCTGCGCGCTGGCCGGGCTGATCGCGGCGGCAGGCTGCAGCTCAGGTTCCGGCTCAGAAGCGGAGTCGTCCTGGGCGCCGGCGCTCGGCTCGGGCGTGACGGTCCAGGCGCCCGCGCAGGTGTCGGCGGGTACCGGCTCGCCGGCCGCGGCGGTCCAGGGCGTGATCACCGCGGTCAGCTCCGGGCAGTACGCGCTGGAGTGCAACTACGTGGAGCCGAGCGAACAGGCCACGTGCAAGACCGGGGCGGCCGCGTTCAACGCGAGCGATTCCCCGTCGTTCAAGAACACCAAGATGGGCTACGTCGCGATCGACGGGGCCAAGGCGCTGGTGGGCGCCACGGGCACGTTCTGCGTGCCCAACGCGAACCCCGAGTGCTACACCAACAGCGACCCCGCGGCCATCTTCTCGACCCAGAAGTCGTTCAGCACCCTGTGGACGCAGACGAACTCCTCCAGCAGCACTAGCACGAACGCCTACGCGCTGGTCCCCTGCGTCGAGGTCTCCGGGCACTGGTACGTGTACTCGCCGTCTTCGTGACGCCGGGCCGTCGGCTCAGGTCGGCGCGGAGGGCTGGGCGCCGCCCTCGGCGGCGGCGCCCAGGACGTCCATGAGCAGGCTGACCGCGGGCGGGTCAGGCGGGTCGCCGTACCGCACCGCGAACACGTACCTGCGCGCGCCGGGCAGCGGCGTGGTCCTGATCCCCGGGTGGCGCGCGGCCCGCAGGCACAGCGCGGGCAGGGTGGAAACCCCCAGGTCGGCGGCCACTAGGGCCTGGACGGCCACGTAGTCGTCGGTGGTGAAGGAGATCTTCGGGGTGAAACCGGCCAGCGAGCACTGCCGCAGCAGGTTGGCCCGGCACCGGTCGCAGCCCGCGATCCAGCGATGGCGCGCGTACCTGGACAGGTCGGGCTCCGGCGGTTCGCCGCCGTGCGCCGCCGTCACCAGGTGCACGGGCTCGTCGAGGAGGAGCCGCTCGCGCAGGCCCTCGGTGATGTCGATGCCGCCGTCGGCGTCATTGGCGAGGCTCATGCCGTCCCCGAAGGCACCGAACGCCTCGGCGGCTGCCGCCCCGGTCCCCGTCCTGGCCGGCGGCGGCATCCTGGTCCGCGGCACGGCGTGGGTGGCGGCGTCGTCCTTGGTGTCCTGGGGGTCCGGCGAGTAGCGGAACACCAGCGCCACGTCCACGTACCCGGCCCGCAGCATGCGCAGCGCCTCGGGCGGCTCGGCCTCGGTCAGCCGCAGGTCGACGGTGGGCTGCTGGCCGCGGAGCATGGCCGCGGCGGCTGGCACGATCGTGCCGAGCGCGGAGGGAAAGGCCGCCAGCCGCAGCCGGCCCGCCCGCAGCCCGGTGTACGCGGCCAGCTCGTTCTCGGCCGCATCCAGCCTGCCGATCACCTCGGCGGCGCGCTCGGCGAGCAGCCGCCCGGCGTCGGTCAGCCTGATGCCCCGGCCCGCCCGCTGGATCAGCTTGATGCCGGTCTCCGCTTCCAGCCGGGCCAGGTGGTGGCTCACCGAGGGCTGCGCGTAGTTGAGTGCTCGCGCCGCGGCGGTGACCGAGCCGCACCGGGCCACGGCCACCAGCACGCGCAGCCTCGTAACGTCGAGCATGCACCGACTATAGATGCTATGAATCTGTTCGCCCAGAGTGCTAAATGGGGCCTAATTGGGTCCACGACGGGCTAATCGGCCCAGGCCAGTGGTGGCTTCCGTCTACCTGCCCTCGAGCAGCGGCGCTTCCGGGCGGCGCGGCTGCTCGCCGGCCAGCTGACGGCGCCGCCATGCGATGCCGGACAGCGCCTCGAGCACCACCCGGTTGCCCATGAACGCGGTCACCTCGGCGTGGTCGTAGGGCGGCGAGACCTCCACCACGTCGATGCCGGCCAGCGGCAGCGACATGGCGATGCGCCGGACGGCGTCGAGCAACTGCCTGGTGGTCAGGCCGCCGGGTTCCGGCGTCCCCGTCCCGGGGGCCATGCCGGGATCGACCACGTCGACGTCGACGGACAGGAAGACCCCGTCGCAGTCGTCGGTGGCGATCGCGAACGCGTCGGTCAGGCAGGCGTCCAGGCCCCGCGACACGATCTCGCTCATCTCGAACGAGCGCATCCGCTGCTCCGCCATCCAGGCCAGCGTCGGCGGCTCCGGCCAGTAACCGCGCAGCCCGATCTGCAGGAACCTGTCGCCGCGCACCGCGCCGGACTCGATCAGCCGCCGCATCGGCGTGCCGTGCCCGTACAGCGACCCGAACTGGATGTCGCCGGTGTCGGCGTGCGCGTCGAAGTGGATCAGCGACACCCGTCCCCAGCCGACATGCCTGGCCACCCCGGTGGCGTCGGGCAGCGTGATCGTGTGGTCGCCGCCCAGGATCACTGGTATCGCCCCCGCGTCGGCCACCTTCTGCACGGCGGCCTCAAGCCCCCGCAGCGACTCCTCCATCTCGCCCGGTGGCATCAGCACGTCCCCGGCGTCGGCTACCCGCAGTTCGGCCAGCGGGTCAACGCCGAGCGCCAGGTGCGGTCTGGACGCGTCGTGCGGCAGGTAGTCGGTCATCCGGATCGCCTGCGGGCCGAACCTGGCCCCGGGCCGGTGCGAGGTGCCGCTGTCGAACGGCGCGCCGAGGAAGACGACGTCGAAGGCGCCGCTTTGGAGCGAGTCGAGCTCGGCCCGGGGCACGCCGAGGAACGTGACGTCGGGTCCGTACATCCCGCGCACCATGGCGCCGGCTTCTTCGGTCATGCTTCCTCCCGATCGCTTCGGCTGCTGCCTCGCACGATACAGGTGGGGCCGCCGTAATTCCCCGCGCCATTTATCCGCGTCGCGTCAACCACTGCGGCGGTCTTCGCGTCTCACTTAGTGAGGCTCGGCGAAAGCGGGACGCCGAGCCTCGTTTCATGCCCGGATCCGAGTAGTGTGCCCGTGTGAGCGGCCGCCGTGGATGACATCGACGAGCGCATCGTCGCCGCGCTGATCAGGGACGCCAGATCCAGCTACGCCACGGTCGGCCACGAGGTCGGGCTGTCGGCCCCGGCGGTCAAGCGCCGGGTGGACCGGCTGCTCGCCGCGGGCGCGATCACCGGGTTCTCGGCCCGGGTCAATCCCGCGGCCATGGGCTGGACCACCGAGGCGTACGTCGAGCTGTTCTGCGGCGGGCGCACCTCGCCCAGGGAGATCGCCGTGGCGGTCCGGCGGTACCCCGAGGTCGTCGACGCGTGCACGGTAACCGGCGAGGCGGACGCGCTCGTCCACATCAGGGCCGCCGACGTGCGGCACTTCGAGGCGGTCATGGAGCGGATCCGGGCCGAGTCGATCGTGGTCAGGACCAGGAGCGTGATCGTGCTGACCCGGCTGGTCGACCGGGACCCTGGCAACGGCACGCTGGCCCCGCTGAGCTGAGGCTTACCGCGGCGTCTCTCGCGGTGCCGATCGCGGCGAATGCGGTAACCGGAGGCCAGCTACCAGCTAAAGTCGTCCCCATGTCGGAGTTTGACCATGAACCGAGCGCGAACACCGGACGCTTCCGGGCCTTCGCGGAGCGGAATGACGAGGATCTGGCGCGGTCGCGGCGCGTGCCTCCGGCCGTGCTGATCGGAGCCGGCGTCATCGTCCTGGTGATCCTGGTGGCCTTCGTGGCGATGGCCTAGGAGGGGCTCGGCTTTCGGCGGCAGTGCTCTTATTGCAGCGCCGTTGATGCGGTGCCCCTTACTGCTGGTCCCTTAACCTGTCGGCCGGATCCGAGCTCGACATCGGCATCATGTCCGCGGGCCACGGCCTGGTCGCGGCCTTCGGCTTGGTCGAGAAGGGCACCGCGCTGACCCGGTGCAGCCCGCGGCTGTCCCGGGTAAGCTCTGGCGGTCCGGCCGGGGGAGGCCATCGCTGATGTCATGAAATGACCCGCAGATGAACGATTTAAGCGGTTATCGGTCGGCGCGGGTCGCCGGCGAATGGCAAGATGACAGCCATGAGAAACGTCAGGGTGGGGGACAGCGGCGGCGGTGCGCGTGTACGTTGACCGCCCGGTGGCCGTGGTGACAGGCGGCAACCGGGGGGTGGGGCGGGAAATCTGCCGCCAGCTGGCCCTGCTCGGGTATGGGGTCGTGCTGTGCTCTCGTGACCTGCGGAAAGGCGAGCTGACCGCCAAGGAACTCGATCCCGAGAGCGAGCGGATCGTCGCCTGCCAGCTGGAGGTGGACAACACGCTCAGCGTCGAGGCGATGGCCGAGTGGGTAAAGGGCCGGTTCGGCCGGACCGACGTGCTGGTGAACAACGCCTCGACGCCGTTCGACCGCTGGGCCACCGCGAGCAACGCCGACCTGGGCACGGTGGCCGAGGCGCTGGACATCAACCTCTTCGGCGCGTGGCGGGTCATCCACGTGCTGCTGCCGATGTTGCGCGCCAGCTCGCGGCCGAGGATCGTGAACGTGAGCAGCGAGGGCGGCTCGATCGCCGTGATGACTGGCGGCTCGCCTGCGTACGGGGTCTCCAAGGCGGCCCTGAACGCGCTCACCCGGCTGCTCGCCGCGGAAGTGGCCAGGGACGGCATCCTGGTGAACGCGGTCTGCCCCGGCTGGGTCGCCGGCGAGGCTCATCCGGGCGGCCGGGCCATGGCCCAGGCCGCCGCCAGCGCCATCTGGGCGGTCACCCTCCCGAACGGCGGTCCCACCGGCACCTTCACCCGCGACGGCCAGCCCTACCCCTGGTAACCCCGGCCCCGCACCGGCACCTTCAGCCGCGACTGCCGTCACCCGTCGCCGTGCTCGAGTTCTGTGTCCGGCTGGTAGCGGTAGCCCATGCCTGGCTCGGTGATGAACCATCGGGGCCGGGCCGGATCGGGTTCCAGCTTGCGGCGCAGCTGGGCCATGTACAGCCGGAGGTTGCCGGTCGCGTCGGCGTAGCCGGGACCCCACACCTCGGTCAGCAGCTGATTGCGGCTCAGCAGCTTGCCCGGATTGCGGAGCAGCACCTCGAGCAGGTGCCATTCGGTCGGCGTGAGCCTGATGTCGTCATGACCCGAGGCCGCCGCCTCGCCCTCGCCCGTCCCCGCCGGGACCGGGGCCTGCCGGGTGACGCGCTTGGCGGCGAGGTCGACGATCAGGTTGCCGAGCTGGATCTTCGGCAGGTCCTCGGCGGACCCGGTACGCCTGACCGCGGCGCGCATCCGGGCGAGCAGTTCCTCCACCCCGAACGGCTTGGTGATGTAGTCGTCCGCGCCCGCGTCGAGCGTCTCCACCTTATCCGTGCTGTCGGCCCGCCCGGACAGCACGATGATCGGCGCCTTGGTCCAGCCGCGCAGGCCCTGGATCACCTCGACGCCTTCCAGGTCCGGCAGGCCGAGGTCGAGGATCACGAGGTCGGGCGGATAGCGTCCGGCTGCCTCGAGCGCCTCGGTTCCGGTGGCCGCGACGTGTACGTCGTAGCCCCGTACCCGCAGGTTGATCCGCAGCGCCCGGAGGATCTGCGGCTCGTCGTCGACGACGAGGACCCTAGTCATGGCCCGCCGCCCCGCGTTCCCTGTGGCCGGGCTCGTAGGCATAATCGGACTGCTCGACGACAGGCACCGATATCGTCATGGTCAGCCCCCCGCCCGGCGTGTCGTCCGCGGTCAGCGTCCCGCCCATCGCCTCGGTCAGGCCGTGCGACAACGCGAGCCCGAGGCCGACCCCTGTCGTGTTGTCGGTATCGCCGAGCCGCTGGAACGGCACGAACATCCGGTTCCTGTCCTCCTCGGGTATGCCCGGGCCGCGATCGACCACTCGCAGCTCCACCCGGTCGCCGAGGGCGCTAGCGGACAGCAGCGGCGGTTTGCCCGGGGGAGAGTAGCGCAGCGCGTTCTCCGTCAGGTTCACGATGACGCGCTCGAGTATCGCCGGATCTACGTCGACCTCGGGCAGCGATTCCGGAATGTCCACCGCGATGCCGCGGGCCGCCGGGTCCAGGTTGTCCAGCGCCCTGGACACGATCTCGTCCAGGCCGGCCGGCCGCGGGAACAACGACAGCGCCCCGGCCTGCAGCCTGCTCATGTCCAGCAGGTTGTCGACCAGGTGAGTGAGCCGGTCCAGCGACTCATCCGCCGTCGCGAGCAGTTCCTCGCGGTCTTCCACGGTCCACTTCACCTCCGGCGACCGCAGGCTGGTCACGGCGGCCTTCGCGGAGGCCAGCGGCGTGCGCAGGTCATGGCTGACGGCGGCGAGCAGCGCGGTGCGCATCTTGTCGGCCGCCGCGATCGGCTTGGCCGCCTGCGCCTGCGCCGCCAGCCGCTGCTGGTCCAGAGCTGCGGCCGCGTAGGAGGCGAACGCGCCGAGGACCCGCCGGTCCGAGGCCGGCAGCGGCCTGCCGCGCAGGGCGAGCGAGAGGCAGTCGGCCACCGGCACCTCGACGTCGGCGTCCTCCGGCCGGGTGACGGCGGGCTCACCCCGGCTGGCGACGACGTGCCAGCTGCCCGTCATGCTCCGCGCCCGGCCCGCGGCGATGTCGCCGCCTGGGTTGCCGTCCGGGGAGTCCTGCTCGAGCAGCGTGACCGAGTCCATCCCGAACGCCTCGCGCACCCGGTCAAGCAGCGCGTTGAGCCCCTGCTGGCCCCGCAGCACGCTGCCGGCCGTGGTGGCGAGCAGTTCCGACTCTGCGTTGGCCCGGGCCGCCTGCTTGGTCCGCCGGGCCGCGATGTCGACCACCGCGCTGACCATGACCGCGACCGCGACGAACACCCCGAGCGCGAGCACGTTGTTTGCCTGCGCGATCGTCCACTGATGGATGGGCTTGATGAAGTAGTAGTTGAGCAGCAGCGATCCGACGATGGCGGTCAGCATGGCCGGGGCGAACCCGCCGACCAGGGCCACCAGGATGACCGCGACCGTGAACACGAGCACGTCGCTGGTCAGGTTGATCGCGACGCGGAATGGCGTGAGCACCGCGGTCAGCGCCGGCAAGAGCGCGGCGGCCAGCGCGTAGCCGGCGATCTTCCGGCGCAGGGTGATCGCGCCCCGCCGCCGCGGCAGGCCCCGGCCCCGGCCCATCTCCGAGTGGGTCACGATGTGCACGTCGATGTCGCCGGAACCGCGGATGGTCCTGGACCCGGTACCGGGCCCGGTGAGCGTGGCCGTTAGCCACGACCTGCGGCTTGCGCCGAGCACGAGCTGGGTCGCGTTCTCCGCGCGGGCGAAGGTGAGCAGGGCCTCGGGGATGTCGTCGCCGACCACCTGGTGGTAGGTCCCGCCGACCGACTCCACCAGGCGCCGCTGGCTGGCAAGCGCGGCAGGATCGGCGCCGGTCAGGCCGTCGGACTTGGTGACGTGCACCGCCAGCAGGTCCCCGCCGGATGAGCGGGCCGCGATCCTGGCCGCCCGTCTGATCAGCGTCTTGCCCTCGGGTCCGCCGGTGAGCGCGACCACTACCCGCTCCCTGGCCTCCCAGGCGGCATCGATCTTGTGCTCGATGCGGTACCGCCGCAGCCCCTCGTCGACCTTGTCGGCCAGCCAGAGCAGGGCCAGTTCGCGCAGCGCGGCCAGGTTCCCTGAGCGGAAGTAGTTGGTGAGCGCCGCGTCGATCTTCTCCGGCAGGTAGATGTTCCCGTGCGCCATCCGGCGGCGCAGCGCCTCCGGTGTCATGTCGACCATCTCGACCTGGCCGGCGGCCCGCACGATGGCGTCGGGCACGGTCTCCCGCTGTGGCACGCCGGTGATCTTCTCCACCACGTCGTTCAGCGACTCGAGGTGCTGGATGTTGACCGCGGAGATCACGTCGATCCCGGCGTCGAGCAGCTCCTCGACGTCCTGCCACCGCTTCTCGTTGCGGGAACCTGGGACGTTGGTGTGCGCGAACTCGTCGACCAGCGCGATTTCCGGGTCGCGGGCCAGCACCGCGTCGAGGTCCATCTCCTCGAAGGCGGAGCCACGGTACTCCAGCTTGTGGCGCGGGACGACCTCGAGGCCGTCGAGCAGCCCGGCGGTGTGCGGACGCCCGTGCGCCTCGGCGAACGCCACCACCACGTCGGCGCCGCGTTCGCCCCGCCGGTGCCCCTCGCCGAGCATGGCGTAGGTCTTGCCCACGCCGGCCGCGGACCCCAGATAGATCCGCAGGTGCCCGCGTCCCGGCCGGCCCGCGGATGCTCCGCTGCCCGGTTTGTCCTGTGGGTCCGGGCTCTCTACCCGTTCCTCACCGTAAGCCATGTCGGCCCGTGCCCTTCCCAGCGGCATCGCCCGCTGCCGCCATCCATTGTGAAGCACGGCGGTAACGCGAGGAGTTCCGCATGTCAGACAAACGGAAGGCGCCCAGCGGGGCCCCCGTCAGCCTTGTGCCGCCGTCGGGCCGCCCGGGCCGGTCCGGCCGGAGAAGTACCCGCTTGATTCGCGTCGCCACAGGTACACCACCGCGGCGCCGGCGATCAGCCAGCCGACCACGGTCAGCACCTTGATAAGGCCGAGATCCCGGTGCGGGCTGGCAATCACGCCGAGCATTCCGAGCGTGTGGATGCCGAAGAGCACCGTGCCGGTGATCCTGGCCCAGTTATTCCCGCGCCTGCAGGCCCGGGCCAGCCATAGCCAGAGCGCGATCACGATGATGGCCTCGATGACCGCGAAGAAGGCGACGTCCCCTACGGTGACGCGGCTGGCTCCCGTCTTGCTCGTGACGAACAGCGGGTGGTTCTTGACGATGGCAGCGGTGGCCACGATGACGCCGAGCGCGTAGAGGAAGGCGTAGGCGGCGCCCGCGTACATCAGCCTGACCGCGTTGAGCACGCTGGCAGGCGCCGGCCTGGACAGTCCGCTCGACCCGGGCGACCCGGGCGTGACCGGATATTGCGGGTAGGGCGGCGTTTGGACGGGCGTCGGCGTGTCGCCGGAAAGATACCCGCGCGGCGAGGCTTGCGACGCCTGCGCTCCCGCGTAGCCCTGCGGCTGGGGGTAATTGAAGGTATTCGAGTTCCCCGGCGGGTTGGGCGCGCCCTGAGAACCCGGGCCCTCCTGCGGTTCCCGCGTACCATGTCCTCCTGCGCCGCCCGCCGACCCAGCGGCGCTCTGCGTACCCGGCACACCCGCCGACCCCGCGCCACTGCCTCGCACCCCCGCGCCGCCCTGCCACCCTGCGACTCCATGGGACCCCGAGACACCTTGCGGAGGCGCGGCAGGCTCGAGCTGTGAACTCGGAGCGTTCGCCGCACCCGTCATGCCCGGCGGAGCATACGGCCACGCGGGCGGGGGAGCCTGGGGAGTCGGCGGCTGCGGCGACCAGCCCGACCCCGAAGCCCGGGCCGACCCTGGGGACGCCGCGGTCGGCTGCGGCGACCAGTCCGACCCCGAAGCCCGGGCCGACCCTGGGGACGCCGCGGGCGTCTGGGCGGGCGGCGTGGTCGGCGGGTGCACGAGCGTGGCCCAGGAGAACCCCGACTGGTCAGAGCCCTGCGTTTCCTGCTCGAGCTCTGCCTGGTAGGCGGCAATGACGCCGGTCATGGCCCGCGGCCAGAAGGCCACGGACGGCACCCCGCAGCCCTGAATACCTTCCGCGATCACGCCGGACAGCGACCGGGGCGTCGGCCGCGCGGCCGGATCCTTGGCGAGGCAGGCGGCAAGCACCTCCCGCAGCCGCCCGGGTACCCCGGGTACGGCCGGGGTGCCGGGACCCGCGGGGATCGGATCCAGGTCAGGGGCGGCGTGCACCACCCGGTAGAGGATGCTGGCCGCGGTGCCGAGGCCGAACGGGCCCACCCCCCTGGCCGCGTAGGCGATCACGCAGCCGAGCGCGAACATGTCGCTGGCGGGCCCCGATGGCTTGCCCTCGGCCTGCTCGGGTGACACGTAACCGGGCGTGCCGAACACCACTCCGGTCGCCGTCAGCGACACGCCGTCGGCTGCCCGCGAGATGCCGAAGTCGATGACCCGCGGCCCGTCGGTGGCGAGCAGCACGTTGGAGGGCTTGAGGTCCCGGTGCATCACGCCGCAGGCGTGGATCGCCGCCAGCGCCTCGACCAGCCCGCCGAGCAGTGGCCACAGGGACGCCTCGGACAGCGGGCCGTGGTCGCTGACCACCTGGGCAAGCGACGGGCCGGGCACGAACGCGGTGGCCAGCCAGGGCGGGTCCTCCTCAAGACCGCTGGCGACCACGGGCGCGGTGTAGATGCCGCTGACCGCCTTCGCCAGCGCCACCTCCTGCCGGAACCTGCGCAGGAATTCGGTGTCCTCGGCCAGGTTGGGCTGCACGACCTTGATGGCGACGGCCCGGCCCGCGGGTGACAGCCCGAGGTAGACCCGGCCCATGCCGCCCGAGCCGATCCGACCGCGCAGCCGGTATTCGCCGATCACGCGCGGGTCGTCCGCGGCCAGTGCCTTCATGTGCCTCCCGCCCACCAGGTCGATCAATCCCGCGGCACCGCTGGGCAGTCAATGATCGTCTACCGGGTGTCCCTGGGTTCGCCCTCCCGCTTCACATTTTGCGGCATGTCCTCCTGACCGCGTAACGCCGATGGGCGGGAATGTTGCGCATCCGTTGAAGTCGCGCCGGTTAGGGACGATACCGGTAGCCCATGCCGGGCTCGGTGAGAAGGTACCGCGGCCGGGCCGGGTTGTCCTCCAGGCCCCGGGCCGGGAGACGGAGCTGGGTTCAGCCACTCCGTGCTCGGCTCAGCCGGACTTGGCTGACAGCTTGTCGAGCAGGATGTTCAGGCTGAGCACGTTGACCGTCGGCTCGCCGAGGAAGCCGAGCGTCCGGCCCGTGATGTTCGCGGTGACCAGGTTGCGCACCTCGGACACAGGCAGGTGCCTGGCCGCGGCTATCCGGTCCACCTGTATGTAGGCGTTCGCGGGCGTGATGTCGGGGTCAAGGCCCGAACCCGACGCGGTCACCGCGTCCGACGGTATCTGCGAGATCGGCACGTGGTCGAACGCGGAGATCGCCTTCTGCAATGCCTTGATGTCGGCGATCTCGACCGGGTTGGTCGGCCCGAGGTTGCTCGCCGACGAGTAAAGCGGGTCGCAGCCGTAGTCGTTCTTCTCTCCGCTGACCACCGCGTCCGACGGCCGGGGCTGGAAGTACTGCGGCAGCGGATTGCCCTTGGCATCGACGAACTCCTGGCACAGCAGGCCCGACCCCACGACGTGACCGTTGTAGCTCACCAGTGAGCCGTTGACCTTGTTGTGGAAGGCCGCCTGGCCGATGCCCAGCATGATGAGCGGGTAGATGAATCCGCAGATCACGGTGAACACCAGCAGGAAGCGGAACCCTGCGATGTGCTGCCTGACAATAACGGGAAGGCGGTCCATGCCGCTCACCTGCCGAATCCGGGAATGTACTGGACGATCAGGTCGATCACCCAGATGCCTACGAACGGGATGATCAGGCCGCCGATGCCGTAGATCACCAGGTTCCTGCGGAGCATCGACGAAGCCGATGCCGGGCGGTAGCGCACGCCGCGCAGCGCCAGCGGGATCAGCGCGACGATGATCAGCGCGTTGAAGATGATCGCCGAGGTGATCGCCGACTTCGGGCTGTACAGATGCAGGACGTTGAGCTTGCCCAGGTCGGGGATCACCTGCGAGAACATCGCCGGGATGATGGCGAAGTACTTGGCCACGTCGTTGGTGATGGAGAAGGTGGTCAGCGCGCCGCGGGTGATGAGCAACTGCTTTCCGATCTCCACGATCTCGATGAGCTTGGTCGGGTTGGAGTCCAGGTCCACCATGTTCCCGGCCTCCTTGGCGGCCGAGGTCCCGGTGTTCATGGCCACGCCCACGTCGGCCTGGGCCAGCGCCGGCGCGTCGTTGGTGCCGTCGCCGGTCATCGCGACCAGCTTGCCGCCTTCCTGCTCCTTCTTGATCAGCGCCATCTTGTCTTCCGGCGTGGCCTCGGCCAGGAAGTCGTCCACCCCGGACTCGTCCGCGATGGCCTTCGCCGTCAGCGGGTTGTCGCCGGTGATCATGACCGTGCGGATGCCCATCTTGCGCATCTCCGCGAACCGCTCGGCGATGCCCTCCTTGACGATGTCCTTGAGGTGGATCACGCCCAGCGCCCTGGCCGGCCCGCTGGCCGGCTTCTCGGCCACCACCAGCGGGGTCCCGCCCGCCGCCGAGATCCCGTCCACCAGCGACCCGAGATCGGGCGGCACGGTGCCGCCGTTGTCGAGGATCCACTGCGCCACCGACGCGGCAGCGCCCTTGCGTACCTCGCGCCCGTCGGCAAGGTCCACGCCGCTCATCCGGGTCTGCGCGCTGAACTCGACGAACTCCGCGCCCTGCAGTTCGCCCTCGGCCCGCTCGCGCAGCCCGAAGTCGTTCTTGGCCAGCACCACGATCGAGCGGCCCTCCGGCGTGTAGTCCGCCATCGACGACAGCTGAGCCGCGTCGGCGACCTCCTGCGCCGTGGCCTCGCCCACCGGCAGGAACTCGGTGGCCTGCCGGTTCCCGATGGTGATGGTGCCGGTCTTGTCCAGCAGCAGCGTGTTCACGTCGCCCGCCGCCTCCACCGCCCGGCCGGACATGGCCAGCACGTTGCGCTGGACCAGCCTGTCCATGCCGGCGATGCCGATCGCGGACAGCAGCGCGCCGATCGTGGTCGGGATCAGCGCCACCAGCAGGGCCACCAGGATGACCAGGCTCTGCGGCGCCTTGGAGTAGAACGCCATCGGCTGCAGCGAGATCACGGCCAGCATGAAGATGATGGTCAGCGAGGCCAGCAGGATGTTCAGCGCGATCTCGTTCGGCGTCCTCTGCCGCTTGGCCCCCTCGACCAGGGCGATCATCCGGTCGATGAACGTCTCGCCCGGCTTGGAGGTGATCTTGACGACGATCCGGTCGGACAGCACGGTGGTGCCGCCGGTCACCGCGGACCGGTCACCGCCGGACTCGCGGATGACCGGAGCGGACTCGCCGGTGATAGCCGACTCGTCCACCGACGCGACGCCCTCGACCACGTCCCCGTCGCCGGGGATGACCTGCCCGGCCTCGACCACCACGTAGTCGCCGAGCGTCAGGGCCGTGCCAGGTACCGACTCCTCACGGAAGTCAACGGATCCAGGCGCCCAGCCGACAAGCTTCCGCGCCATCGTCTCGCGCTTGGCCCGCCGTAGCGTCTCGGCCTGGGCCTTGCCGCGGCCCTCGGCCACCGCCTCGGCCAGATTGGCGAACACCACAGTCAGGAACAGCCAGACCACGATGGTCCAGTTGAACACCGACGACGAGCGGACCGCCGTGTAGATGCACAGCACGGCGCCGACCTCGACCACGAACATGACCGGGTTCTTGATCTGGACCCGCGGGTCCAGCTTCACCAGCGCGTCCGGGGTCGACCTCAACAGCATCTTCGGGTCGAGCAGGCCGCCGCTGATCTTGCGCGGCTCGGCCTCGCCTTGCCTGCCGGCCGCCGGAGCGGCCGGGGTACCCGGGCTCTCAGTTGTCACAGACATCAGTGCAGTGCTCCTCAAGACTCGGGCCATTCAGAACCCGATGCGCTTCTCGCCGTAGGTGGTTCACCGGCCGATCGCCGGGGCCACCGCGAAACCGGCGTCGGCCCCGCCTCACGGACCGGTACTGAATGGCCCTCAATGCAGGCCTTCTGCGAACGGGCCCAGCGCGAGCGCGGGGAAGTAGGTCAGGCCGACGAGGATGAGGATCACGCCGACGAGCATGCCGACGAACAGCGGAGTCCTGGTATCCAGCGTCCCGGCGCTTCGTGGCACCGGGCTCTGTCTAGCCAGCGACCCGGCCAGGCCCAGGGCGAAGATCTCCGGCGCGAACCGGCCGAGCAGCATCGTGATGCCGCCAGTGATCTGGAAGAACGTGGCCCCGGTGCCCAGGCCGGCAAAGGCCGACCCGTTGTTGTTGGCCTCGGAGGCGTACGCGTACACGATCTCGGTCAGCCCGTGCGGCCCGGGGTTGAGGATTCCGCTCTGGCCCCAGTGCGTGCCGATCGCGATCGCCGACATGGTCAGGATGACCACGGGCAACGTCAGGAAGTACAACGACGCGTACTTCATCTCGGTGGGCCGGATCTTCTTGCCGATGTACTCCGGCGTCCGGCCGACCATCAGCCCGGCCACGAACACCGTGACCATGGCCAGCACCAGGATGCCGTACATGCCGGCCCCGATGCCGCCTGGCGCGACCTCGCCCAGCGCGATGTCGAACAGCGCGATCCCGCCGCCGAACGGCGTCAGCGAGTCGTGGAAGCAGTTCACCGAGCCGGTCGACGTCACCGTGGTCGACGCCGCGAACAACGAGCAGCCGGGCTGGCCGAACCTCGTCTCCACACCCTCGGTCGCGCCGTGCGCAAGCTGTGGCCCGACCCCCGCGGTGCCCAAATGCGTCTCGAAGAAGCTGATCCCGCCGACCGCGCACGCCCAGATGATCACCATCGCGGCGACCAGCGCGTAGCCCTGCCGGTTGTCGCCGACCATCTTGCCGAACGCCCGCGGCGTGGCGAACGGGATCAGCAGCAGCAGGAAGATAATGAACCAGTTCGTGAACGGGTTCGGGTTCTCGAACGGGTGGGCCGCGTTGACGTTGAACCAGCCGCCGCCGTTGTTGCCCAGGTCCTTGATGGCCTCCTGCGACGCCACCGTGCCGCCGGGGATGGTCTGGTGGGCGCCGGACAGCGTGGTGATCACGTGGTAGTTGGCCAGGTTCTCGATCGCCCCGCCGGCCATCAGGACGATGCAGCCGATGACCGCCAGCGGCAGCAGCAGCCGCAGCGTGCACCGGGTCAGGTCGACCCAGAAGTTACCGAGCCGGTCGGTCTTGGACCGGGTGAACCCGCGTATCAGCGCGATCGCGACCACCAGGCCGACGGCGGCCGACATGAACTGCTGCACCATGAGCGCGCTTTGCTGCGTGAGGTAGCTCATGGTGGCTTCGCCAGCGTAGTTCTGCCAGTTGGTGTTCGTGGTGAACGAGACCGCCGTGTTCCACGCCGTGTCCGGCGTGACGTTCGACATCCCGACCACCCAGAACAGCCAGTGCTGGGTCCGTTCGACTAGGTACACGAGCAGCACGCAGACCAGCGAGAACGCGAGGATGGACCGGGCGTAGACGCTCCAGCGCATGTCCGCTTCCGGGTCGATCCCGGCCAGCCGGTAGATGCCCTTCTCCACCCGCCAGTGGTTCTTGCTGGTGAAGATGTGCGCGATGTAGTTGCCGAGCGGCACGTAGCACGCCGCGAGCGCGGCGACCAGCAGCAGGAACTGCAGCCAGGCCGCAAGCGTGGAACTCATCAGAACCTCTCAGGAAAGACGAGGGCCACGAACAGGTAGATCGTCAGCAGGACGCCGCCTATCAGGCCGATCCAGTTCTCAGCGCTCAAAGGTCTCGATCCCCTTCACGATCAGGATGAGGACGGCGAAGATGACGATCGTCAGGCCGACGTAGAACAGGTCCCACACGGTGACTCCTAGTGATATGCCGCTGGTAATGTGCTCGCCCGGGCACCAGCGATCCCAAGGCAGATCTCAGTAAAAACTCAGCGGCGAACCAGGAAAAGACACCCTTGCGCGACCCATGCGCCCTATGCCGGGTTCCTAACAGAACCCATGCGATCCTCATACCGGCGTCTCCGAAGCGCGCGGAACCGGCCCGCCGGGCACGTGGGCCCCCGGGCTCTCCGAAGTGCGCGGAACCGGCCCGCCGGGCACGTGGGCCCCGGGTATCTGCGTGCGGGCGGGACGAACCCGCCCGCACCCTCAGGTTCCTGGCGCCTGCTGCGCGTTCGGGATGAGCGCGTGCCGCCTGATGTGCCAGGCGCGCAGCCCGTGGCTCATCTCGTCCATCAGCGCCGACGGCGGCACCGCAAGCACCGGGCACCTCGCGTGCGCCAGGCAGTAGCGCCCGACCGAGGAGCGCAGCATCCGCATCAGCCTGTTGCGCCTCCCGGTCCCGATGACCAGCAGGTCGTCCGGCTGGTCGGCGACGTCGACGAGCACCACCCCGCTCTCGCCGCGCTCGCACCGCGCCTCGACGCGCAGGTCGGCGGGCACCCCGCCGAGCCCGTCGTTGAACGCGCCCCACAGCCGCTCCCACGCGGCGTCGCGCCAGATCTTGCGCAGGTACGGGGAGGAATGCCGTCGCTCGGCGAGGTCTCCCCCCGGCGGAACCCATGCGATGACCGGCACCAGCGGGACATTCCGTTGCCTGGCCTCGTCCGCCGCGTACCGCAGCGCCTGCAGGCTCCCTACTGTCCCATGCACGCCAACAATTACCCGACGCACCGCGGACACCTTAACTCGCCTCCCGAACCCACAACACCGGGCGCCGTCGTAAGACAGCGCCCCGTGACCGCTTACCCATCCATATAACCTCTATTCGCGACCGCCCGTGTCCGTCCTATCGAGGTCCTAACGCCGCGGTCACCAAAAAATAACGCCCGCGCTACGTAAGCGGTGACGTGGAGCACAGTGGTGCCGGTGATGCCCGCGAGTTCCGTGTCGGCGCTGCCCGGCTCCGGACCCCGA
Source organism: Streptosporangiaceae bacterium (assembly GCA_050698735.1). Classification (GTDB taxonomy): domain Bacteria; phylum Actinomycetota; class Actinomycetes; order Streptosporangiales; family Streptosporangiaceae; genus Palsa-504. The sequence continues at coordinate 22,562 of JBOHCG010000019.1, forward strand.
GAAGGTCACTAGGCCGGACCCGGGTTGGTCAGTCCGCCCGGACCCCGGGTTCGTCAGTCCGCCCGGACCCCGAGCTCGTCGATCCTGGCGAGCATCTCGGCCGGGTCGGCGTACACCCGGTAGGCTCCGGCCCGCTCGAGCTCCTCCCGGCCGTACCCGCCGGACATGAGCCCGACCCCGAGCGCCCCGGCGCGCCGCGCCGCGAGCAGGTCCCACACGCTGTCGCCGACCACCATCGTGTTCCGTGGGTCCACTCCGAGTCCGGCCGCCGCGGCGAGGAAGAGGTCCGGGTCCGGCTTGGCGTGCCGCACCATGTCCCTGGTCACCATCGGGGTGTCCGCGCCGAGCCCGAGCAGCCCGAGCGCGGGCCGCGCGGTGGCCGAGCGCCCGCTGGTCGCGATCGCCCACCGCACCCCGGCGTCGGTGAGCGCCATGGCCCCAAGTCTGCCCGCCCCCCTCCCCGCCGCACGCCGCCGCCCCGCCGTTTAAAACCTCTTTTTATCCAGAACGAGCCGTGGTTCCCGGTCCCGCCCACCCGTCGACCTATCCCCGATGGAAACCCTGGCCCTCTAACCCCCGCCCCCAACAGACCGGCGCCCCGAGCGTCGCCCAACCGGGCGGCCAGCGAGCCATCGCCTCCGAGCCCTGGCTCCCCTCATGTCCCGCAAACCTCACCCGTCGCATCCTGGAACGCCGCGCGGCCCGCCGCTACCGCCACACCTTTACATCGTGGCGGTTATCACCGCCACGTCCTTACATCGTTGCGGTCCAGCCCGACGGCGGGCCGTGCCCGCGCCTTCGTTCCCCGTCCCTGACGTCCCGCTACCCCCACTCGCCCCAACTGTTGCGCTCGGAGCGCAGCCCAGGGCCGGCACGTTGTCACATCGAGCCGGCCAGAGCCGGCACGTTGTCACATCGAGCCGGCTCGGTCGTGACGAGTTCGGGCCGGCGGGCCGCCGTCCCCCCGGACGGCGGCCCGGCGGTCCCTCTCCCCTCCGGGCCGCGCGCGCTTAGCCCCGGCCGGTCAGGTCCGACAGGACCTCTTCGAGCCGGTCGAGGGACGCGGCGATCCAGCTCAGCGAGCATGGGTCGGCGGCGCCGAGCGCGGTGATCCGCTGGTCCTCGGTGTCGCCGTACAGCAGCGCGGTAGCCACCCGAAACCGCAGCCGCCCGGGCTCCTCGCCGAACGCGCTGCCCGGCAGCACCCCGACGCCGTACTCGCGCAGCAGCAGGTCGGCGAGGCCCTCGTCGGTCGCGATGCCGTGCCGCCGCAGCAGCAGGTCGGCGAGCGGCGAGAAGTCCGGGTACACGTAGAACGCGGCCTGCGGCACGGGCACCCGCGCCCCGGCAGCGGCGAAGCGGTACGCGACCGCGCGCGCGACCGAGCCGTGCAGCCTGCGGCTGAGCGCCACGCGCTGGGCTAGCACGGGCGGCTCGTCGAACGCGAGCGCGGCCGCCTGCTGGACCGGCGCGGCCGGGGCCGACCAGATCTCGCTGCCGATGCCTAGCAGCCGGGCTCGAAGCTCCCGGCCTAGCCACCCGTCCGGCAGCCTGGTCACGCCCAGCCGCCAGCCGCCCAGGGCGAGATTCTTGCTCACGCCGGTGGTAACCACCGTTCGTTCTGGATAAAGAAGGGCGGGACTGAAGTGGACCGTGTCATCTTCGTGCAGCAGATCCCGGTAGATCTCGTCGGAGATGATGACCAGGTCATGCTTGTCCGCGACGGCGCCGAGCGCACGGACGGCGGCGGGTGACGCCAGCGTGCCTGTTGGGTTGTCGGGCAGCGTGACGATGACCGAGCGGATCGTGCGGCCGGCCGCCTTTGCCTCGCTCACCGTCCGGGCGAGTTCGTCGGCGTCGGGCACGCCGCCCGCGCCCGGCACGAAATGGGCCACCCGCCTGGCCAGGCTTGCCTGCGCCGCGTAGCTCACCCAGCTGGGCTGGGTGACCGCGACGTCGCCGCCGATCGCCTCGGTCAGGCCGAACAGCAGTGCCTTGCTGCCCGGCCCGGCCACCACCGCGTCCGGTTCCGTCGGCAGGTCACGCCTGCTCCAGTAGCCGGCCGCCGCCTGCCGCAGCGCGGCCTCGCCCGCCACCGGGCCGTAGCTGGTGCATCCCGCCGCGCGGCTCAGCGCATCCCGCAGTAGCGGGTGCGCGGGGAGCCCGGCCTCGCCGAACCCCATCGGCAGCACGAGCTCGCCTCGGCGGCGCCGCGCGTCCATCACCTCGTTGGCGGCGAGCGTGGCGGAGACCGGTATCGTCGCGGGGCCGAGGCAGGAGCGGCCCGGCGGGGCCAGCCGGGGGACGGTGTCGGGTTCTGTGTCGGGGTACGCGGGCGTGAAAGGTCGCCCAGGCGCGACGCTGATAGCCACGGAAGCTCGCGCTCCTAGCTGCGGGAATAGCGAATGAACAACGGGGTCATCGGGGCTGCTGTGGGCTGGAATCAGCCCAAGCTTCGACAACCTTCGGTATCTGCTCAAAGTCTGCTTCGCATATACCATTAGCGCAAGCGCTGATCTCTATTGCTGAGACTAAGATTCTCTTATGCTTGATTTGCATCGGCTGCGCTTGCTGCAAGAATTCGCTGCTCGCGGGAGCATCGCGCGGACCGCCGCGGTGCTCGGCTACACCCCGTCGGCGGTGTCACAGCAACTGGCCGCGCTCGAAAGGGAAGCGGGCATCGCGCTGCTCGACAGGTCCGCCCGCCGGGCCGAGCTGACCGACGCGGGGCGGCGGCTGGCCGGCCACGCCGAGCGCATCCTGGCCATGGTGGAGGAGGCGGAGACCGATCTCTCCGCTCGCGCCCAGGAGCCGGCCGGGCGGGTGGTGGTGACCGCGTTCCCCTCCGCGGCCGTCGCGTTCGCGCCCGCGCTCGCCCGCAGCCTGCGCACCCACCCGAGCCTGGCGCTCGTGCTGCGGCAGACCCCGGCGCGCGAGGGGCTGCGCCAGGTGCGTGCCGGCGAGGTGGACGTGGCGATCGTGGACGACTGGACCAGCCGTCTGGCCGAGGAGATCGAGTCCGGCGGCTCGATCCTCACCTGTTACCACCTGATCCGCGACCGGCTCGCGCTGGTGGTGCCGAGGGCGCACCGGGCGGCCGACCCCGGCCAGCCGGTGGACCTGCGTGCGCTGCGGTTCGATCCGTGGCTGGCCGCCCCGGCGGGGGAGGCGTCCAGGCAGGCGGTAGACCGGCTGCTGGCCGCGGTCGGGGTGGCGCCGCCGGTGCTGTCGGAGTTCGAGGGCATGTCCACGATCGTGAGCCTGGTGGCACGCGGCATCGGCATCGCGATCCTGCCCAGGCTCGCGGTGGCCGCGGGGGAGCGCCGGGTGGCGGTCCGCGAACTGCCGCACGGCCTCGACCTGGCCAGGGACATCCACGCGGTGGCGCGTACCGCGAGCGTGCGCCGCCCCTCGGTGGCGGTGATCCTGTCCGCGCTGCGCTACGCCGCCAAGGCCATGCAGCCCCGGCCCCAGGGCTCGCGCGCGCCCGCCTAAGCATGACCGCCTAAGCATGACCGCCTAAGCTGGCCGGGTGCCGGATCTCGACCTCAACCTCGACGGGGCGGCGCTGACCGCCAGGCTGGTCGACATGCCTTCGGTCAGCGGCGATGAAGAGCCGATCGCGGACGCCGTCGAGGCAGCGCTGCGGCCGCTGCCGCACCTGGTCGTGCACCGCGACGGCAACACGGTCGTGGCGCGGACCATGCTCGGCAGGCCGGAACGGGTCATCCTCGCCGGGCACGTCGACACCGTGCCCGTCGCGGGCAACCTGCCGTCCCGCCTCGAGGGCCAGCGGCTGTTCGGCTGCGGCAGCACGGACATGAAGTCAGGGGTCGCGGTGCAGCTCAGGCTCGCCGCAATGGTCACCGCGCCGACCAGGGACGTCACCTACATTTTCTATGACGGCGAGGAGGTGGCGGCCGAACGCAACGGGCTGCTCCGGCTGAGCCGCCGTGCACCGGAACTGCTGGCCGGAGACTTCGCGGTGCTGCTCGAGCCCACCTCGGCGCTGGTCGAGGCGGGCTGCCAGGGCACGCTGCGGGCCGACATCACCGCCGTCGGCCAGCGGGCGCACACCGCCCGCTCCTGGATGGGTCGCAACGCGATCCACGAGGCCGGTGCCATCCTCGACGTGCTGCGCGGCTACGCGCCAAGGGAACCCGAGGTGGACGGGCTGCGCTACCACGAGGGCCTGAACGCGGTCGCCGTCCGCGGCGGGGTGGCCGGGAACGTCGTGCCCGACGAGTGCGTGGTCACGGTCAACTACCGGTTCGCGCCCGATCGCGACGGGACGCAGGCGGCACAGCACCTGCGGTCGCTGTTCTCGTCCTGGCAGGTCACGGTGCTCGACGTCGCGGACGGCGCACGGCCGGGCCTCGGCCATCCCGCCGCGGCGGCGTTCGTGGCGGCCGTCGGGGGGCCCCTCGGGGGCCGGGGTGGCAGCCGGCCGCCGGCGGCCAAGCTCGGCTGGACGGACGTGGCCCGGTTCGCCGCACTCGGCATCTCCGCGGTGAACTACGGCCCGGGCATCTCCGAGATCGCGCACACCCCAGCCGAGTACGTGGAGGTCCCTAAGATCGCCGAGTGCGAGGCGCGCCTGCGGTCCTGGCTGTCCTAATCGGGTTCTTATCCGGTGGGCCGCCGGTTACCTGGCCGGGCCGTCGCCGAGCCTGATCGAGGTCGTGTGCTTCGCGCCGCCGAGGCCCACCCATCCGACCGACACGACCTCGCCCGGGTGGTACATGGCAGTGATGCCGGTCAGCGAGTCCGGGGTGGTGACGGCGTGGCCGTCCACCGAGGTGATCACGTCGCCGGGCGCCAGGCGGGAATCGGCCGCGGTGCCGCACAGGATGCCGAGGATGAGCACCCCGGAACGGGTCGGCGCGATCGTCGTCGGCACAGCAGACTGCTGGCCGCCGGCCAGGCACGCCGCGCTGCCGCCGCGTTGGCGGCCGCCGGTGCGGCTGCCGGTCCCGCCGCCCCGCTCGTCGATGGCCTGCTGCTGCGGGCTCGAGCTGTTGCTCTGCGCGACCTCCACGCCGAGGAAGCCCGGGATGCCGATGTACACCGTCGGGCTGCCATGCCCGGCGGCGATCTGCTTGGCGATGGACAGCGCGGTGTTAATCGGGATGGCGTAGCCGATCGTGTTCCCCGGCGTGCCGGGACTGGCGGTGTCCGCGGCGGTGATCATCCCGATCACCTGGCCGGCGTTGTCGGCCAGCGCGCCGCCGGAGTCGCCCTGCTGGATCGCGGCGTTGGTCTGGATCATGTCGTACAGGTACTCGGTCGTGCCCGAGCCCTGGTCGCTGGCCTGGATCGACCGGTCAAGCGCGTTGATGATCCCCGGCGCGGGCGTCGCGCCGCCCCGTCCCTCGGCGTTGCCCAGCGCGAGCACCGCGGTGCCCAGGCTGACCTGGGTGGAATTGCCGAAGTTCACGGTGGCCAGGCCGGAGGCGTTCCGCAACTGGAGCAGCGCGACGTCGTCGGTGTCGTCGTATCCCACGACCTGCGCCTGGTATCTCTTGCCCGAGTCGACCAGCCTGGCGACCACGCTCGTGGCCCCGTCGATGACGTGGTTGTTGGTCAGCACCAGGCCGGTGGATGACAAGATCATCCCGGTGCCCTCGGCCGTCTCGCTGTCGTACTTGAGGGTGGAGATGATGTCGACCAGGCCGGGCTTGACCTTGCCCGCGACCTTCGCCTGATTGAGGCCCGAGGACCCGCTGCCCGGCGCGTTGTTACGCGGCGCCGGGATGTCCTGCGACGAGATCCCGGTCGTCGGCCCGGTGCCGCCGAGCGCCACGGTCGCTCCCGCGCCCACGCAAGCCGCCAGCACGGCGACCCCGGCGTAGAGCACGAGCCGCGCGCGTCGCCGACCGCGCGGCGGCGGCGGCGCCCCAGGAACCCCCCACCGGGCCCCGCCGAACCCGTCGCCGCTCCACTGCCGCGCCGTGCCCCGCTCCGCCTGGTCGTAGCCGGGCTGGCCGTAGTTTCCGGGCTGGCCGTAGTTTCCGGGCTGGCCGTAGTTTCCGGGCTGGCCGTAGTTTCCGGGCTGGCCGTAGTTTCCGGGCTGGCCGTAGTTTCCGGGCTGGCCGTAGAAACCCTGGCCGCCGACGGCTTCATCGTTCATCGTGCCGAAGGAGATCGTGTCCCGTTCACGGTCTGCAGGCGGCGGAACCGCGCCGGCTGCGGGCGAGGAGGATCCTGGAGCCACGTCGTCGGGAGCCCACGGGCTACGCTGCCCGTCCGGCTGCTGCCAGCCGTCCCCGCCGTCGCCTTCGTTCTCTCGCATCTTCCTCGCCCTCGACCAGACAAGGGTACGTCCCGAAGGTTAACGCCGGCTCTGGGCCCTCTCTGACAGTTGCCTATTAGTTAGCCAGCGGTCACTCGGCCGGGCCCGCGTTCAGCGTCACCAGCGCGGTGTGCACGGCTCCGCCCGGGCTGATCCAGGCCAGCGGGGCCTGGCTGCCGGGGCGGTAACGCCCGATGATGGCCGTCAGCGAGCCGGGCGAACTGATGGCGTGCCCGCCGACCGCGGTGATGACGTCCCCGGCGAACAGGCCGGCCGACGCGGCGGCGGTATCGCACAGCACCCCGTCCACAAGCGCGCCGGATCGCACCTGGGCGATACGAGCCGGAATCGCCGTGTAAGGCCCCGGATCGCCGGTGACGCAACCGGCGCCGCTGCTGCTCGCCGTGCCGGCCCGTCGCTGTTCCTGGGTGGCCTGCCGCAGCGGGTTCGTGCTGCCGCTGTCGGGCAGCAGCACGCCGAGGAACGCGGGCAGCCCGAGATGGATGGCCGAGTTCTGGTGCCCGGCGGCGATCCGGCCGGCGATGGCCAGCGCCTCGTTGATCGGGATGGCGTACCCGAAGTAGTTCGCCCCTCCGCCCGCCGCGGTGTCGATCCCGACCACCTGGCCCGCGGCGTCGGCCAGCGGTCCGCCCGAGTCGCCCGGCCGGATGTCGGCGCTGGTCTGCAGCATGTCGTGCAGGGTCTCGCTCGTGCCAGAGATCTCATCGCTCGCCTCGATGGTGCGGTCGAGGCCGCTGATGATGCCCGGTGCGATGGTCGGCGGTCCGCCCTGGCCCGCCTCGTTGCCGATAGCCAGCACGGGCGCGCCGGCGGCCAGCCGCGAGGAGTCGCCGATTGCGACCGACTTCAGCCCGGGCACCCCCTGGAACTGCAGCAGGGCCACGTCGTCGGACGCGTCATAACCGAGGACCCGGGCGGTATAGGGGCGGCCGGAAAGCACCGGCGTGATCGTCACGCTTGTGGCGCCGTCGATGACGTGGTTATTGGTCAGCACGAGCCCGTCGGCGGCGTCGATGACGAACCCGGTGCCCTCCGCCGTCTCCTCCAGGTACTTCAGGTTCGCGCTCACGTCGACGATGCCGGGCGCGACCGCGTTGTAGATGACCTCGTCGTTCATCGCGTCCGGCCCGCCCGCCGTCGTGACGCCGTAGGCAGTACCGCCCCCGGGCCAGAACACATGCCGCGCGGCGACCGTGGCACCCGCGCCCGCCGTCCCGGCCAGCACGACCACCATCGCGTAAACGAGAACCCCGCGCACGCGCTGCCGGCGCTGGTCTCGCTGATGCCCCCGCCCCCGCCCCCGCCCAAGCCCCCGTCGCGGCCCAGCGCCTAGCCCGGGAAGTATGAAGGATCTCTCGCTCGCACCGCCGTCATCACGCATCTCCGCTGCCTTCGCCCGGAATTGCCTTTTGCCCGGAAACGTCCCTCACCAGTAAGGTTTCCCGCCTTGAGCGCCGGTCAAGCCTGATCGCCGGCACCAAACCCCAGACTGCACGCGTAACCCACTGCTCCCCTGGAGGCCCGCTGCGTTAACCCACCGTCATCTGGCAACTTCCCATCGGCGCCAGCCCGGCTACGTCACGAGCGAACCCTCCGCGCGTCATGATGACCCTTGCAGGATGCCGTGGTACTCTGCGACAAAGACGCGATATGACGTGAATATCGCTCTAGGTGTGTGAAGGGCAGGGATTGCGATGTCCGCGCCGACTCACAGTGACCAGGATCTTTCCCGGCGTGAGGAGATGACGATCTCGGGTACGGCCATGGCGGGAGCGCCGTGGGGTGCTGCCGTGGTGACCGGCGGGGTCGTCACAGCGGCGGATCTTGGCCTGCACGTCATCGGCACCAGCCTCGGCATTGGCGCCCTGTCCGGGTCTGTGGCCCTGGGCGTGGCGGCGTTCTTCGTGGTGGCTGCGGTGGGTGCCCTATGGCGGGGCAAGGGCCGTGCCATTCGCTGGGCGAGAAGGAACCCGTGGCGCTTCGCGATCATGCCCGCGGTCGCGACCGCGGTGCTCGCGTTCGTCCTGGCCGTAGTCACCGGCGGCGGCATGTTCGACGGGGTGCTGAGCGGCCTGTGGCACGGCGGCGCCGTGTTCGGCCTGACCGCCGTGGCCGGCGCGGTCAGCAAGTCGAGGAAGCAAGCCACCTGACGACCCGCCGAGCCCCGGCGCGCTGGTGGCGGTCATCACGGTTACCCATGTCCAGTCAGCACGGTGCCGTCGGCCAGCATCAGCGCCGCGAGCAGCACCCACATCGGGGTGCGCCGCACCGGCCAGCCGCTGCGCCCGATCGGTAGATACGGCGGATCCGTGGTGGCCGGCGTGTCCACTGGCTACCCTCCCGTGGCGAGCGCGATGCCCTTGTTCAGCTCGGCGCGCGTCACCGCGCCGTAGATGCGATCGACGATGCGGTGCTGGGCGTTGAGGAAGAAGGTCTGCGGCAGCGCGCTGACGCCGTAGGCAGACGCGGCGCTGAGCTGCGGATCCCACCCGACCGGATAACTGACGCCCTTGGCCCGGGTGAATGAGAGCGCGCTG
>JBOHCG010000020.1:0-31366 GCA_050698735.1 Streptosporangiaceae bacterium
TGCCGCACGGCCCGTCAAGGCTCATTTCATGATCATGGGTTGTCATGGGCAAATATGACCCATTTCTGCCCATGATCATGAAAGCCGCAATCGTTTTGCCCCCGAGGGGGCGGGACGCGTAGACTGAAACCGAGCCGAAGACCGCTGGATGCCGCCGCCTGACCGCGGCGGCCGAAGGCTCCGGAGCGCCGCTCCGGACATCCCGCGCAGGTGAACAGAGCAGTACCGGCTGGTCCTCTCAGGAACCCAGCCGCTGCCGCCCCGTGCGCCTCGCGCCCGGGGCGTTTTGCTGTCTACGGCCGCTAAGCAAGTCCAGGACTAAAACCTCTGGGCAACAGATCCTTCTGGGCAACACAGATCCTTCTGGGCAACACAGATCCTTCTGGGCAACAGAGAGGAGGCATATGCCTAACGCCGAGAAGATAGCCGAGGTCACCGAGCTCACCGAGCGGTTCAAGGGCTCGTCCGGCGCCGTGCTGACCGAGTACCGCGGGCTGACCGTGGCCCAGCTCGCCGAGCTGCGCCGGTCGCTCGGGGGCCACGCCACGTTCGCCGTGGTGAAGAACACGCTGACCAAGATCGCGGTCACCGAGGCCGGGCTGACCGATCAGCTGTTGTCGCTGCTGACCGGGCCGTCCGCGGTGGCGTTCGTGGACGGCGACGTAGTGGAGGCCGCCAAGGGCCTGCGCGACTTCGCCAAGGCGAACCCGCTGCTCGTGATCAAGGGTGGCGTGCTCGACGGCAAGGCCATCACGTCCGCCGAGATCATCAAGCTGGCCGACCTGGAACCGCGCGACGTTCTGCTGGCCAAGCTGGCCGGGGCGATGAAGGCCTCGCTGGCCGGCGCCGCCGCCACGTTCAACGCGCTGCCGGTTCAGCTGGCGCAGCTCGTCGAGGCGCTGCGCGTCAAGCGCGAAGCCGCCGAGGGCGGCGCGGCCGCCGAGGGCGGCGCGACGCCGGAAGCCTAAGACGCGCCAGCAGCCGACGCAGGCTGACCAGGACCACACGCTAAAAAGCAATCAAGGAACGAGGAATTAGCATGGCGAAGATCAGCAGCGCGGATCTGCTTGAGGCCTTCAAGGAGATGACCCTGCTCGAGCTCTCGGACTTCGTGAAGCAGTTCGAGGAGGCGTTTGACGTCAAGGCGGCGGCCCCGGTCGCCATGGCTGCCCCGGCCGCGGGCGGCGCCGGAGCCGGCGAGGCCGAGCAGGCCGAGGAGCAGGACGAGTTCGACGTCATCCTCGAGGCCGCGGGCGAGAAGAAGATCCAGGTCATCAAGGAGGTGCGCAGCCTGACCAGCCTCGGCCTCAAGGAGGCCAAGGACCTGGTGGACGGCGCGCCGAAGACCGTGCTTGAGAAGGTCAACAAGGAGGCCGCGGACAAGGCCAGGGCCGCCCTCGAGGGCGCCGGCGCCTCGGTCACCGTCAAGTAAGAGAACCGAGCGAGCGGACCCGGGGTCCGGCCACCGCGGCCGACCCCGGGTTTCGCGGCTTCGGAACGGCCGCACCGCACCCGCGACACAGCGCCCTCAACACAGCACCCTCAACACAGCACCCTCAACACAGCACCCTCAACACAGCACCCTCAACACAGCGTCCTGCACGCGCGCCTCGGGATCGGCTTCGAACCGGCTCCCAGTCGGCCTCACGGGCAGCAGGAAGCAACCGGCATGAGGCCGGAATAATCTGCTTACCCTGGCGTGTTGTGCTCTACACCTACCACCGCATGTGGCATCTGTCACGCAAGCAAAATGCCCCGAGTGTCCGGTTTGGACTTGACGTTTGGTCGCCAAAGAGCGATGCTGCGGAGCAACCGTGAATCTCATAGTAGCGTACACTTGACAAGCAGTCTGCCCTTCGGCTACGCTGCTAGTTTGCGCTGCACTCTGACGTCCTCGGTTTCCATCCTCGCGCTACGGGGTCTTTGCCGCGGGGCGTTTGGCGTGCGTGCGGTGATATTTCCGCGACAAGTTCGGAAGGACCCCTGTTGGCAGCATCGCGCAGCGCCTCAGCCCCATCTACCTCCGCAACGAACCTTGGCCCTAGCCGTGTGTCCTTCGCACGCATCCAGGAACCGCTGAAGGTACCAGACCTGCTCGCCCTGCAGACCGAGTCGTTCGACTGGCTGCTCGGCAACGAGAAGTGGCAGGCGCGGGTCAACGAGGCCAAGGAAGCCGGCCGCAAGGACGTGCCCGAGCAGTCCGGCCTGGAGGAGATCTTCGAGGAGATCAGTCCCATCGAGGACTTCTCTGGCACGATGTCCCTCTCGTTCCGAGACCACAGGTTCGAGCCGCCCAAGTACTCCTCGGAGGAGTGCAAGGACAAGGACATGACGTTCTCCGCGCCGATGTTCGTGACCGCCGAGTTCATCAACAACACCACAGGCGAGATCAAGAGCCAGACGGTGTTCATGGGCGACTTCCCGCTCATGTCGGCCAAGGGCACGTTCATCATCAACGGCACCGAGCGCGTCGTGGTCAGCCAGCTGGTCCGCTCGCCGGGCGTGTACTTCGACCGCCAGGTCGACAAGACCAGCGACAAGGACATCTACTCCTGCAAGGTCATCCCGAGCCGGGGTGCCTGGCTGGAGTTCGAGATCGACAAGCGGGACAGCGTCGGCGTCCGCATCGACCGCAAGCGCAAGCAGAGCGTCACCGTGCTGCTGAAGGCCCTCGGCTGGGACGACGCGAAGATCCTGGACAGGTTCGGCAACTACGAGTCGGTGCGCGCCACCCTGGAGAAGGACCACACGGCCACCCAGGACGACGCGCTGCTCGACATCTACCGCAAGCTGCGCCCGGGCGAGCCGCCGACGCGCGAGTCGGCCCAGGCGCTGCTCGACAACCTGTACTTCAACGCCAAGCGGTACGACCTGGCCAAGGTGGGCCGCTACAAGGTCAACAGGAAGCTCGGCCTCGAACTGCCGATCCGGCAGGGCACGCTGAGCGAGGAGGACATCGTCGCCACCATCGAGTACCTCGTCAGGCTGCACGCCGGCGAGGAGGAGATGATCTCCGGCGACCAGGTCCTCCCGCTGGAGACCGACGACATCGACCACTTCGGCAACCGGCGGCTGCGCACCGTGGGCGAGCTGATCCAGAACCAGGTCAGGCTCGGCCTGGCCCGGATGGAGCGCGTGGTCAGGGAGCGGATGACGACCCAGGACGTCGAGGCGATCACGCCGCAGACGCTGATCAACATCCGGCCCGTGGTGGCGTCGATCAAGGAGTTCTTCGGCACCAGCCAGCTGTCGCAGTTCATGGACCAGACCAACCCGCTGGCCGGGCTGACCCACAAGCGGCGCCTGAGCGCGCTCGGCCCGGGCGGCCTGTCCCGCGAGCGGGCCGGGTTCGAGGTCCGCGACGTGCACCCAAGCCACTACGGCCGGATGTGCCCGATCGAGACGCCTGAAGGCCCGAACATCGGCCTGATCGGCAGCCTGTCCAGCTACGCGCGGGTGAACGCGTTCGGCTTCGTCGAGACGCCGTACCGCAAGGTCCGCGACGGCGTGGTGACCGACCAGATCGACTACCTGACAGCCGATGAGGAGGACAGGCACGTCATCGCGCAGGCGAACACCCCGCTGCAGGCCGACGGCACGATGGCGGAGAGCCGCGTGCTGGTCCGCCGCAAGGGCGGCGAGGTGGACTACATCCCGCCGGACGAGGTCGACTACATGGACGTGTCCGCGCGGCAGATGGTGTCCGTGGCCACCGCCATGATCCCGTTCCTCGAGCACGACGACGCGAACCGCGCGCTGATGGGCTCGAACATGCAGCGCCAGTCGGTGCCGCTGCTGCGCAGCGAGGCGCCGCTGGTCGGCACCGGCATGGAGTACCGTGCCGCGACCGACGCGGGCGACGTGATCCTGGCCGGCAAGGCGGGCGTGGTCGAGGAGTCCTGCGCGGACTACGTGACCGTGATGAACGACGACGGCACCCGCACCACCTACCTGGTGGCCAAGTTCAAACGGTCCAACCAGGGCACCTGCTTCAACCAGAAGCCGATCGTCGAGGAAGGCGACCGGGTCGAGGTGAGCCAGGTGCTTGCCGACGGCCCGTGCACCGACACCGGCGAGATGGCGCTCGGCAAGAACCTGCTCACCGCGTTCATGCCGTGGGAGGGCCACAACTACGAGGACGCGATCATCCTGTCCCAGCGACTGGTCCAGGATGACGTGCTGTCCAGCATCCACATCGAGGAGCACGAGGTCGACGCGCGGGACACCAAGCTCGGCCCGGAGGAGATCACCAGGGACATCCCGAACGTCTCCGACGAGGTGCTCGCCGACCTGGACGAGCGGGGCATCATCAGGATCGGCGCCGAGGTCGTCAACGGCGACATCCTGGTCGGCAAGGTCACCCCGAAGGGCGAGACCGAGCTGACGCCGGAGGAGCGCCTGCTGCGCGCGATCTTCGGCGAGAAGGCCCGTGAGGTGCGCGACACCAGCCTCAAGGTCCCGCACGGCGAGGAGGGCAAGGTCATCGGCGTCCGGGTGTTCACCCGCGAGGACGGCGACGAGCTGCCGCCTGGCGTGAACGAGCTTGTCCGGGTGTACGTGGCGCAGAAGCGCAAGATCACCGACGGGGACAAGCTGGCCGGCCGGCACGGCAACAAGGGCGTGATCGCGAAGATCCTCCCCGTGGAGGACATGCCGTTCCTCGAGGACGGCACCCCGGTGGACATCGTGCTCAACCCGCTCGGCGTGCCGGGCCGGATGAACGTCGGCCAGGTCCTCGAGACACACCTCGGCTGGGTGGCCAAGTCCGGCTGGCAGGTCGAAGGCGACGACGAGGACTGGAAGAACCGGCTGCGCACCGCGGGCGCCGACGCCGCCCCGGCGGGCACTCAGGTGGCCACGCCGGTGTTCGACGGCGCCAAGGAGGAGGAGATCACCGGCCTGCTCGGCAGCACGCTGCCGAACAGGGACGGCGTCCGGCTGGTCGGCCAGAGCGGCAAGGCGAGGCTGCTCGACGGCCGGACCGGCGATCCGTTCAAGGACCCGATCGCGGTCGGCTACATCTACATCCTCAAGCTGCTGCACCTGGTCGACGACAAGATTCACGCCAGGTCGACGGGTCCGTACTCGATGATCACCCAGCAGCCGCTGGGCGGCAAGGCGCAGTTCGGCGGCCAGCGGTTCGGCGAGATGGAAGTGTGGGCGCTTGAGGCCTACGGGGCCGCCTACGCCCTGCAGGAGCTGCTCACGATCAAGTCCGACGACGTTCTCGGCAGGGTCAAGGTCTACGAGGCGATCGTCAAGGGCGAGAACGTGCCAGAACCTGGCATACCGGAGAGTTTCAAGGTGCTGATCAAGGAAATGCAGTCGCTCTGCCTCAACGTAGAGGTCCTGTCCAGCGACGGGGCCGCGATCGAGATGCGCGACACCGACGAGGATGTCTTCCGCGCGGCGGAGGAACTCGGGATCGACCTGTCCCGGCGCGAGCCGAGCAGTGTCGAAGAGGTCTGATCGAGAAGGGGGAAAATACAAATGCTTGACGTGAACTTCTTCGACGATCTTCGCATCGGCCTCGCCACCGCCGAGGACATCAGGCAGTGGTCGCACGGTGAGGTAAAGAAGCCGGAAACCATCAACTACCGCACCCTCAAGCCGGAGAAGGACGGGCTCTTCTGCGAGAAGATCTTCGGTCCGACCCGGGACTGGGAGTGCTACTGCGGCAAGTACAAGCGGGTCAGGTTCAAGGGCATCATCTGCGAGCGCTGCGGCGTGGAGGTTACCCGCGCCAAGGTGCGGCGCGAGCGGATGGGCCACATCGAGCTCGCCGCGCCGGTCACGCACATCTGGTACTTCAAGGGCGTGCCGAGCCGGCTCGGCTACCTGCTCGACCTGGCGCCGAAGGACCTGGAGAAGGTCATCTACTTCGCCGCCTACATGATCACCCACGTCGACGGCGAGGGCCGCCAGCGCGACCTGCCGTCCCTGGAGGCCAAGATCAGCGTCGAGCGCGGGCAGCTCGAGCAGCGCCGCGACGCCGACGTGGAGGCCCGCCAGACCAAGCTCGAGGCCGACCTGGCCGAGCTCGAGGCGGCCGGAGGCAAGAGCGACGCCAAGCGCAAGCTCCGCGAGTCCTCCGACCGCGAGTGCAAGCAGATCAGGGACCGCGCGGGCAAGGAGCTCGACCGCCTCGATGAGGTCTGGAGCAGGTTCAAGGGCCTCAAGGTCCAGGACCTCGAGGGCGACGAGCTGCTCTACCGCGATATGCGGGACAGGTTCGGCAGGTACTTCCGCGGCGGCATGGGCGCCCAGGCGATCCAGGACCGGCTGGCCAGCTTTGACCTGGACGCCGAGGCGCAGAACCTGCGCGAGACGATCCGTATCGGCAAGGGCCAGAAGAAGGCCCGCGCGCTCAAACGGCTCAAGGTCGTCAGCGCGTTCCTGACCACGCGGAACAGCCCGATGGGCATGGTCCTTGACTGCATTCCGGTGATCCCGCCGGACCTGCGGCCGATGGTCCAGCTGGACGGCGGCCGGTTCGCGACCAGTGACCTCAACGACCTGTACCGCCGGGTCATCAACCGGAACAACAGGCTCAAGAGGCTGCTCGACCTCGGCGCGCCCGAGATCATCGTGAACAACGAGAAGCGGATGCTGCAGGAGGCCGTGGACAGCCTGTTCGACAACGGCCGCCGCGGCCGCCCGGTCACCGGGCCAGGCAACCGCCCGCTGAAGTCGCTGTCCGACATGCTCAAGGGCAAGCAGGGCAGGTTCCGCCAGAACCTGCTCGGCAAGCGCGTGGACTACTCCGGCCGGTCAGTGATCGTCGTGGGTCCGCAGCTCAAGCTGCACCAGTGCGGCCTGCCCAAGCAGATGGCGCTCGAGCTGTTCAAGCCGTTCGTGATGAAGCGCCTGGTTGACCTCAACCACGCGCAGAACATCAAGTCGGCCAAGCGGATGGTGGAGCGCGCGCGCCCCGTGGTCTGGGACGTGCTCGAGGAGGTCATCACCGAGCACCCGGTTCTGCTGAACCGGGCGCCGACCCTGCACCGCCTCGGCATCCAGGCGTTCGAGCCGCAGCTCGTGGAGGGCAAGGCCATCCAGATCCACCCGCTGGTCTGCACCGCGTTCAACGCGGACTTCGACGGCGACCAGATGGCGGTGCACCTGCCGCTGTCCGCCGAGGCGCAGGCCGAGGCGCGGATCTTGATGCTGTCCACCAACAACATCCTCAAGCCTGCCGACGGCAAGCCGGTCACCATGCCCACCCAGGACATGATCATCGGTCTTTACTGCCTGACCAGGCAGGCCGAAGGCGCGACCGGCGAGGGCCGTGCGTTCACCTCGCTGGCCGAGGCGCTGATGGCCTACGACGGAGGCGAGCTCGACCTGCAGGCGCAGGTCGAGATCCGGCTGCCGGGGATCGTCCCGCCGGCCGACTTCGAGCGCCCCGTTTCCGCGGACGGCGAGGATGTCGGCGGTGTCGACTCTAGGCCGATCAGGCTCAAGACGACGCTCGGCCGGTGCATCTTCAACGAGACGCTGCCCGGCGACTTCCCGTTCGTGAACTACGTGGTCGACCGCAAGGCGCTCACCGTGATCGTCAACTCGCTCGCGGAGACGTACCCGAAGGTGCACGTGGCGGCGGCCCTTGACGCGCTCAAGGACGCCGGCTTCCACTGGGCGACCAGGGCGGGCGTCACGATCGCCATCGAGGACGTGATCGCGCCGCCGAACAAGGCGCAGATCCTGGCGAACTACGAGCGCCGCGCCGACAAGGTGCAGCGCGAGTACGAGCGCGGCCTGATCACCGACGAGGAGCGTCGCCAGGAACTGATCGAGATCTGGACGCACGCGACCGCCGAGGTGGCGCAGGACATGGAGGCGGCCTTCCCCGAGACCAACTCGGTCTGGATGATGGTCAACTCCGGCGCCCGTGGTAACCCGATGCAGGTCCGGCAGATCGCCGGCATGCGCGGACTGGTCTCCAACCCGAAGGGCGAGACCATCCCGCGGCCGATCACGTCCAGCTTCCGCGAGGGGCTGACCGTGCTGGAGTACTTCATCTCCACGCACGGCGCCCGCAAGGGGCTGGCCGACACCGCGCTCCGCACGGCGGACTCCGGGTACCTCACCCGCCGCCTGGTGGACGTGGCGCAGGACGTGATCGTGCGCGAGGAGGACTGCGGCACCGACCGCGCGCTGCCCATGCGGATCGCGGAGAAGGACGCCGAGGGTCACCTGCGCAAGCTGCCGAACATCGAGAACACCGGCACCGGCCGCACCATCGCCGAGGACATCGAGGCCGACGGCGTGATCCTGGCCAAGGTCGGCGAGGACACCACCGAGGTGATGCTCGACCGGCTGGTCGAGGCCGGGGTGGAGTCCATCCGCACGTCCAGCGTGCTGGTCTGCGAGGCCAAGGTCGGCGTCTGCGGTAAGTGCTACGGGCGCTCGCTTGCCACCGGCAAGCGGGTGGACGTCGGCGAGGCGGTCGGCATCATCGCCGCCCAGTCGATCGGCGAGCCCGGCACCCAGCTCACCATGCGGACCTTCCACACCGGCGGCATCGCGGGCTCGGACATCACCCACGGCCTGCCGCGTATCCAGGAGCTGTTCGAGGCCCGCATCCCCAAGGGCCTGGCCCCCATCAGCGAGTACGAGGGCCGGGTCAAGATCGAGGAGACCGAGAAGACCCGCAAGATCATCGTGGTGCCTGACGACGGCTCGGAAGAGGTGTCCTACCAGGTGCCGATGCGGTCCAGGCTGCAGGTCGCCGACGGCGGCCACGTCGCCGTGGGGCAGCAGCTCATCGCGGGCGCGATGAACCCGCATGAGGTGCTGCGGATCCTCGGCGGCCGGGCGGTGCAGCTGCACCTCGTGCACGAGGTGCAGGAGGTCTACCGGTCGCAGGGCGTCTCGATCCACGACAAGCACATCGAGATCATCATCAGGCAGATGCTGAAGCGGGTGAACGTCCTGGAGTCAGGCGACACCGAGCTGCTCCCCGGCGAGCTGGTCGAGCGTCCAAGGTTCGAGGAGGTCAACCGCGCGATAGTGAACGACGGCGGCACCTCGGCCGCGGGCCGCGCCGTGCTGATGGGCATCACCAAGGCGTCGCTGGCAACCGAGTCCTGGCTGTCGGCGGCCTCCTTCCAGGAGACCACGCGGGTGCTCACCGACGCGGCGATCCACGCCAAGTCGGACTCGCTGCTCGGCCTGAAGGAGAACGTCATCATCGGCAAGCTCATCCCGGCCGGCACCGGCATGCCGGTGTACAGGAACATCCGGGTCGAGCCGACCGACGACGCCCGCACGTCGGCCTTCCCGCCCGGCTCCTACGCCGAGCCCGATTCCTACGCGTTCGGCCAGGGCTCCGGCGAGGCCGTCCCGCTGGAGGAGTACGACTTCGGCTCCTACAACAGGTAAGGCGCTCAGCACCGCAAGGGCTGGCGGCCGGCTCCAAGCTGGCCGCCAGCCCGCTGTAATTTATTAGGCAGAACGGGCCGTGGTGCACCTTCCCGGGCCGGGGAATCACCAGGGCGGGCGGCGCGTTGAGAATGTACGAGCAAGGTGGCGGGCTTCCACGCCGGTCCCGTAGCGGGGCTGGGTCAGTGGACGCTCGATTTTGCTTGAGAGTTAGGCCATGGTAAGTTTTTTATTCGTGTCCGTGTACGCATGGGCACATGAGCATGCCAGCTGACGGCTAGGCCAGGGACCAAGGTCTCAGGATGGGTCCCGGGTGGCCGACCGGCTGGTAGTGTGGGTTTTCCTCTCTCCCAGTAGTCGGCTCGTACCGAGCCGCTGACTCCCGGTCACGGCGACACGCCCGACCTCGGGGGTCGGCGGAGGGTAGGAAACCGCAGGCTAGAAGGCTCCGGGGATGCCCTCGGGGCCTCTAGAGCGGGGACTCGCTAGTTAACAACAAGGAGGGCTCGTGCGCGAGCACGGGCCCGCTAACACGTGACGGGGCCCGGGCGAAGGCGCGGGCCAGAGCGACTGGAAAGACGGAGACGCGGTTGCCCACGATCCAGCAGCTGGTCCGCAAGGGCCGCCAGGACAAGGTAGCGAAGAACAAGACGCCTGCGCTCAAGGAGAGCCCGCAGCGGCGCGGCGTGTGCACGCGTGTCTACACGACCACGCCGAAGAAGCCGAACTCGGCCCTGCGCAAGGTCGCCAGGGTCCGGCTGACGAGCCAGATCGAGGTCACCGCGTACATCCCGGGGGTCGGACACAACCTCCAGGAGCACTCGATCGTGCTCGTGCGCGGCGGCCGGGTGCGCGACCTGCCCGGTGTCCGTTACAAGGTCATCCGCGGCTCCCTGGACACCCAGGGCGTCCGCAACCGCAAGCAGGCCCGCAGCCGTTACGGAGCGAAGAAGGAGAAGAGCTGACATGCCTCGCAAGGGTCCCGCGACCAAGCGGCAGCTTGTCACCGATCCGGTCTACGGCTCGCCGCTGGTCACCGCGCTCGCCAACAAGGTGCTCAAGGACGGCAAGCGGTCGGTAGCCGAGCACATCGTGTACGGGGCGCTCGAGGGCTGCCGTGACAAGACGGGCAACGACCCGGTCATCACACTCAAGCGCGCGCTGGACAACGTCAAGCCGACCCTGGAGGTTCGCAGCCGCCGGGTCGGCGGTGCCACCTACCAGGTGCCCGTCGAGGTCCGCGCGTCCCGCAGCACCACGCTCGCGCTGCGCTGGCTCGTCTCCTACGCCAGGTCGCGCAGGGAGAAGACGATGACGGAACGGCTCATGAACGAGTTGCTCGACGCGAGCAACGGCCTCGGCGCCAGCGTCAAGCGGCGCGAGGACACGCACAAGATGGCGGAGTCCAACAAGGCTTTCGCCCATTACCGCTGGTGAGCGCGGGGCACTGTACAGGCTTATAGGGCCAGCCTTACCAAAACCAGACTTACGAGAACGAGGAATTGTGGCCACCCAGACCGCCGTAGACCTCGCCAGGGTCCGCAACATCGGGATCATGGCGCATATCGACGCGGGCAAGACAACGACAACCGAGCGAATCCTGTTCTACACCGGCATCAACTACAAGCTCGGTGAGGTCCATGAGGGCGCAGCCACCATGGACTGGATGGCGCAGGAGCAGGAACGCGGCATCACGATCACATCCGCCGCGACCACGACGAGCTGGCTGGGCCACACCATCAACATCATCGACACGCCCGGGCACGTGGACTTCACCGTGGAGGTGGAGCGCTCGCTGCGGGTGCTCGACGGTGCGGTAGCGGTCTTCGACGCCGTGGCAGGCGTCGAGCCGCAGTCCGAGACGGTATGGCGGCAGGCGGACAGGTACGGCGTGCCGCGGATCTGCTTCGTCAACAAGATGGACCGGGTGGGCGCGGAGTTCCACAGGTGCGTGGAAATGATCACGGACCGGCTTGGCGCCACGCCGCTCGTGGTCCAGCTGCCGTGGGGCGTCGAGTCGGACTTCCGCGGTGTCATCGACCTGGTCCGGATGCGCGCGCTGCTGTGGCAGACCGAGGGCAAGGGCGACCAGTACGACATCGTCGGCATCCCCGACGATCACGCCGAGGCCGCGGGTGAATGGCGCGACCGGCTGCTCGAGGCGATCGCCGAGAACGACGACGAGATGATGGAGCTGTACCTGGAGGGCACCGAGCCGCCGGTGGACCAGTTCGTCGCCGCGATCAGGCGCGCCACGATCGCGGGCGCGGTGACCCCGGTGCTGTGCGGGACCGCGTTCAAGAACAAGGGCGTCCAGCCGATGCTCGACGCGATCGTCGATTACCTGCCGAGCCCGGTTGACATCCCGTCGGTCAAGGGCCACGCGGTGGGCAACGAGGACACGGTGGTCGAGCGGAGCCCCGACCCCGAGGAGCCGTTCGCCGCGCTCGCCTTCAAGATCATGTCCGACCAGCACCTGGGCAAGCTCACCTACATCCGCATCTACTCGGGCACCCTGGAGTCGGGCAGTTTCGTGCTGAACTCAATCAAGGGCCGCAGGGAGCGGATCGGCAAGGTCTACCAGATGCACGCGAACAAGCGCGAGGAGCGCCCGTTCGCGGTGGCCGGGCAGATCGTCGCGGTGATGGGCCTGAAGGACACCACCACGGGCGACACGCTGTGCGCGATCAACTCGCCGGTCATCCTGGAGTCGATGACGTTCCCGGCGCCGGTGATCAACGTGGCCATCGAGCCGAAGACCAAGAGCGACCAGGAGAGGCTGGGCACCGCGATCCAGCGGCTCGCCGAGGAGGACCCGACCTTCCAGGTAAGGACCGACGAGGAAACCGGCCAGACGATCATCGCGGGCATGGGTGAGCTGCACCTGGAGGTGCTGGTCGACCGGATGCGCCGCGAGTTCAAGGTCGAGGCGAACATCGGCCGGCCGCAGGTGGCCTACCGCGAGACGGTCACCCGCAAAATCGAGAAGGTCGAGTACACGCACAAGAAGCAGACCGGCGGTTCCGGCCAGTACGGCCGCGTGGTCATCAACCTTGAGCCCACCGGCGGCGACGGCGGCGGGTATGAGTTCGAGAACAAGGTCACCGGAGGACGGATCCCCAGGGAGTACATTCCCTCGGTGGACGCCGGCTGTCAGGAGGCCGCCGAGTTCGGCGTCCTTGCCGGTTACCCGATGGTCGACGTGAAGGTGACGCTGACAGACGGCGCCTACCACGAGGTCGACTCGTCAGAGCTTGCCTTCAAGATCGCGGGCTCGATGGCGTTCAAGAAGGCGGCCGGCCAGGCGGGTCCCGTGCTGCTCGAGCCGGTCATGGCCGTAGAGGTCAGGACGCCGGAGGACTACATGGGCGACGTCATCGGCGACCTGAACAGCCGGCGCGGCCAGATTCAGGCCATGGAGGAACGATCCGGGGTCAGGGCCGTCAAGGCGCTAGTCCCGCTGTCGGAGATGTTCGGCTACGTGGGGGACCTGCGCAGCCGCACGCAGGGCAGGGCGGATTACAGCATGCAGTTCGATTCGTACGCGGAGGTCCCGCCCAGCATCGCCAAGGAGATCATCGCCAAGGCGCGAGGCGAGTAGGCAGTAGTCAGTTCGTCCCCACCCGCGGCGGGTGGCCCGCCGCGCGGGCGGCAAGGCCAGCACAGAAACTAACGAGGAGATACCAGTGGCGAAGGCCAAGTTCCAGCGGACTAAGCCGCACGTCAACATCGGCACCATCGGGCACATCGACCACGGCAAGACCACGCTGACCGCGGCGATCACCAAGGTGCTGCACGACAAGATGCCAGACGTCAATCCCTTCACCCCCTTCGACCAGATCGACAACGCGAAGGAGGAGAAGGAGCGCGGCATCACGATCTCGATCTCTCACGTCGAGTACCAGACCGAGAAGCGTCATTACGCGCACGTGGACTGCCCCGGTCACGCGGACTACATCAAGAACATGATCACCGGTGCCGCGCAGATGGACGGCGCCATCCTGGTGGTCGCCGCCACCGACGGACCGATGCCGCAGACCCGCGAGCACGTGCTGCTCGCCCGCCAGGTCGGCGTGCCCTACATCGTGGTCGCGCTGAATAAGGCGGACATGGTGGACGACGAGGAGATCCTCGAGCTCGTCGAGCTCGAGGTCCGCGAGCTGCTCACCGAGTACGAGTTCCCCGGCGACGACGTGCCGGTCATCCGGGTGTCGGCGCTGAAGGCACTCGAGGGCGATGCCGAGTGGGGCGAGAAGGTCCTCGAGCTCCTGACCGCGTGCGACGATGCCATCCCGCAGCCGGCGCGCGAGATCGACAAGCCGTTCCTGATGCCGGTCGAGGACGTCTTCTCGATCACCGGCCGCGGCACCGTGGTGACCGGCCGGATCGAGCGCGGCACCATCCACACCGGCGAGACCGTCGACATCATCGGGATCAAGACCAAGGCGCAGTCCACCACCGTCACCGGCGTGGAGATGTTCCGCAAGATCCTTGACGACGGCCAGGCCGGCGACAACGTGGGCCTGCTGCTGCGCGGCATCAAGCGCGAGGAAGTGGAGCGCGGCCAGGTCGTCATCAAGCCGGGCACCAACACCCCGCACACCGAGTTCGAGGGCCAGGTCTACATCCTGTCCAAGGATGAGGGCGGGCGGCACACGCCGTTCTTCAACAACTACCGTCCGCAGTTCTACTTCCGTACCACCGACGTGACCGGCGTGGTGAACCTGCCCGAGGGTACCGAGATGGTCATGCCGGGAGACCGGACCGACATGCACATCGACCTGATCCAGCCGATCGCCATGGAGGAAGGCCTCCGGTTCGCGATCCGCGAGGGTGGCCGCACCGTCGGCGCCGGGCGAGTCACGAAGATCATCAAGTAGCGGTCCAGGTGGCCGGGCCTCAGGCCCGGCCACCTGGCTGCTAGCCCCCATCCCCAAGCGGACCGACATCAAGCGAAGGACACCGAGGCCACAATGGCGGGACAGAAGATCCGCATCCGGCTCAAGGCATATGACCACGAGGTCATCGACAAGGCTGCGCGGCAGATCGTCGAAACAGTGACGCGGACCGGCGCCAAAGTGGCCGGCCCGGTGCCGCTGCCGACGGAAAAGAACGTGTACTGCGTCATCCGCTCCCCGCACAAGTACAAGGACTCGCGCGAGCACTTCGAGATGCGGACCCACAAGCGGCTGATCGACATCCTCGACCCGACTCCGAAGACGGTCGACTCGCTGATGCGGCTCGACCTCTCCGCGGGCGTCGACATCGAGATCAAGCTCTGAGGAACCGACCGACATGGCTAAGCAGATCAAAGGGATCCTGGGCACCAAGCTCGGCATGACCCAGGTCTTCAACGAGGCCGGGCAGATTGTGCCGGTCACGGTGGTGCAGGCCGGGCCCTGCGTGGTGACCGCCGTGCGCACCCCGGCCAGCGACGGATACTCGGCCGTTCAACTCGGCTTCGGCGAGATCGACCCGCGCAAGGTGACCAAGCCGGTCGGCGGGCAGTTCGCGAAGGCCGGCCTGACCCCGCGCCGGTACCTCGCCGAGCTGCGCACCGACGACGCGTCCGAGTACACCGTCGGCCAGGAGGTCACCGCCGAGGTCTTCGGCAGCGGCCAGCACGTGGACGTGACCGGCAAGAGCAAGGGCAAGGGCTTCGCCGGCGTCATGAAGCGGCACGGCTTCAAGGGCCTGAGCTCCTCGCACGGCACCCAGCGCAAGCACCGCTCGCCCGGCTCCATCGGCGCGTGCGCGACCCCTGGTCACGTGTTCAAGGGCGTGCGGATGGCGGGCCGGATGGGCGGGATGCAGACCACCGTGCAGTCGCTGACCGTGCAGTCCGTCGACGCCGACCGCGGCCTGCTGCTGATCAAGGGCGCGATCCCCGGCCCCAGCGGCCGCGTCGTGTTCGTGCGCAGCGCGGTCCGGAGCCCCAAGGGGAGTGAAGCCTGATGACCGAAGTCAGCGTCATTGGCGCGCAGGACAAGACAGTCGAACTGCCGGAGGAGATCTTCGCCGCTAAGGTGAACGTCCCGCTGATCCATCAGGTCGTGGTGGCCCAGCAGGCGGCTGCCCGGCAGGGCACGCACTCCGCGAAGAACCGCGGCCAGGTACGCGGCGGTGGCAGGAAGCCCTACCGCCAGAAGGGCACAGGGCGCGCCCGGCAGGGTTCCATCCGCGCTCCGCAGTACGCGGGCGGTGGCGTATCGCACGGTCCGGTGCCTCGGTCTTACGTCCAGCGGACGCCGAAGAAGATGAAGGCGGCGGCGCTGCGCGGCGCCCTGTCCGACCGGCTCAGCCACGGCCGGGTCCTGGTCGTCACCAGCCTGGTCGACGGCGACGTGCCGAAGACCAAGGACGCCGTGACCGTGCTGACGCGAGCCGTTGGCTCGCTGGACAGGCCGGTCCTCGTCGTCCTGCACCGTGACGACGAGATCGCCTGGAAGTCGCTGCGTAACGTGCCCGGCGTGCACGTGCTCGTGGAGGGCCAGCTCAACACCTACGACGTGCTCGCCAGCGATCACGTGGTCTTCACCGAGCAGGCCCTGGCGGCGTTCGTCGCCAGGTCGACTAAGGAGACCGCGAAGTGAGCCGGGACAACAATCCGAGGGACGTCCTGCTGCGGCCGGTGGTCTCGGAGAAGAGTTATGGGCTGCTCGACGAGGGCAAGTACACGTTCATCGTCGACCCGGCCGCCAACAAGACCCAGATCAGGCTCGCTGTCGAGGCCGTCTTCGGGGTCAAGGTGACCGGGGTGAACACCGTGAACCGGCCGGGCAAGCGCAGGCGTACCCGGTACGGCTGGGGCAAGCGGCCGGACACCAAGCGGGCGATCGTGACCCTCGCAGCGGGGGACAGGATCGACATATTCAGCGGCGCGGTCCGCTAAGGGAGACTCGACAAGAGATGGCTATCCGTAAGTACAAGCCGACCACCCCGGGCCGGCGCGGCGCGAGCGGCTCCGACTTCTCCGAGCTCACCAGGAGCGAGCCGGAGAAGTCGCTGGTGCGACCGCTGATTTCGCGTGGCGGCAGGAACGTGCACGGCCGCGTCACGGCCAGGCACCAAGGTGGCGGCCACAAGCGCTCCTACCGGCTGATCGACTTCCGGCGTGCGGACAAGGACGGCGTGCCCGCCAAGGTCGCGTTCATCGAGTACGACCCGAACCGCACCGCGCGGATCGCGCTGCTGCACTACGCGGACGGCGAGAAGCGCTACATCATCTGCCCGCAGGGATTGTCGGCGGGCGACAGCGTGGAAAGCGGCCCGGGTGCCGACATCAAGCCGGGCAACGCGCTGCCGCTGCGGAACATCCCTACCGGCACCGTGGTGCACGCCATCGAACTGCGGCCTGGCGGCGGCGCGAAGATCGCGCGGTCGGCGGGTGCCGGGGTGCAACTGCTGGCCAAGGAGGGCGGTTACGCCCAGCTGCGGATGCCGTCAGGCGAGATCCGCCGGGTGGACGCGACCTGCCGGGCCACGGTCGGCGAGGTGGGCAACTCCGAGCAGGGCAACGTGAAGCTCGGCAAGGCGGGCCGCAACAGGTGGAAGGGCCGCCGTCCCACGGTCCGCGGCGTCGCCATGAACCCGGTGGACCACCCGCTAGGCGGCGGTGAGGGCAAGAGCTCAGGCGGGCGTCATCCGGTCAGCCCGTGGGGCCAGCCGGAGGGCCGGACCCGGCGAGCGCACAAGCCGAGTGACCGGCTGATCAGCCGCCGCCGCGGCAAGAACAAGCGGTAGGAGCAGTACGCAATGCCTCGTAGCCTTAAGAAGGGCCCCTTCGTCGACGACCACCTGATGAAAAAGGTGGACGTGCAGAACGACAGGGGGACGAAGACCGTCATCAGGACGTGGTCCAGGCGCTCCATGATCGTTCCGGCGATGCTTGGACACACGATCGCCGTCCATGACGGCAGGAAGCACATCCCGGTCTTCATCACCGAGTCGATGGTGGGCCACAAGCTCGGCGAGTTCGCACCCACGCGGACTTTCCGATCTCACGTCAAGGACGACCGGCGCAGCCGTCGCTAGCAGGAGGAATGATGACTCTGCCAACCCGGGGGGGCACTCTGTTCCCTGGGGATACCCCAGACCCCGGTGGCCCGGAACCCCCCGATGCGGGGCTTCGCCCCGCGAAGGCTGAGCAGGCGTCGTCATTTGAACAGGAGGATTGATGGAAGCGAGGGCCATGGCGCGGTACGTCCGCGTCACGCCGCGGAAGGCCCGCCGGGTGGTGGACCTGATCCGCGGCATGCCCGCCGACCAGGCGCAGGCCGTGCTGGCCTTCGCGCCGCAGTCGGCTAGCGACCCGGTCGGCAAGGTACTCGCGAGCGCGATCGCCAACGCCGACGCCAGGGGCGGGGGCGGGCGCGCCGACCGCGGCATGCTGTGGGTGCGCCGGGCGTGGGTGGACGAGGGACCGACGCTCAAGCGCTTCAGGCCGCGCGCCCAGGGCCGCGGCTACCGGATCTTGAAGCGCACCAGCCACATCACGGTCATCGTCTCAGATGACGCCGAGGGAGGGACCCGCTAGTGGGCCAGAAGGTGAACCCGCACGGGTTCCGGCTCGGCATCACCACGGACTTCAAGAGCCGCTGGTACGCCGGGAAGCTGTACAAGGAATACGTGGCCGAGGACGTGGCCATCCGCCGGATGCTGCAGCGCGGCATGGAGCGGGCCGGCATTTCCAAGGTGGAGATCGAGCGGACCAGGGACCGGGTGCGGGTGGACATCCACACCGCCCGGCCGGGTATCGTCATCGGCCGCCGCGGGGCCGAGGCCGACCGCATCCGCGGTGACCTGGAGAAGCTGACCGCCAAGCAGATCCAGCTGAACATCCTCGAGGTGAAGAACCCGGAGACCGACGCCCAACTCGTCGCCCAGGGCGTCGCCGAGCAGTTGTCCAGCCGGGTGTCGTTCCGGCGGGCCATGCGCAAGGCGATCCAGAGCGCGATGAAGGGCGGCGCCAAGGGGATCCGGGTGCAGTGCTCGGGGCGCCTGGGCGGCGCCGAGATGTCCCGGAGCGAGTTCTACCGCGAGGGCCGGGTGCCGCTGCACACGCTGCGCGCGGACATCGACTACGGCTTCTACGAGGCCCGTACCACCTTCGGCCGGATCGGCGTGAAGGTCTGGATCTACAAGGGCGAGGCGCCGACCAGCAGGGCCGGCCGTGAGGCACAGCAGGCCGCGCTGCGGGCCGCGGCCCAGCAGCGGACCCAGCGGCCGCGCGAGCCGCAGCGGCGGCGCAGGCCGGCCGACGGCGAGGAGGGCTGAGCCATGCTCATTCCGCGCAGGGTCAAGCACCGCAAGCAGCACCGTCCGCACCGGACGGGTAACGCCACCGGCGGGACCCGCGTCGCGTTCGGCGAGTACGGGATCCAGGCGCTTGAGCACGCGTACGTGACCAACCGGCAGATCGAGGCCGCCCGTATCGCCATGACGCGGCACATCCGCCGTGGTGGGAAGGTGTGGATCAACATCTTCCCCGACCGGCCGCTGACGAAGAAGCCCGCCGAGACCCGGATGGGCTCGGGCAAGGGATCGCCGGAGTGGTGGATCGCCAACGTCAAGCCCGGAAGGGTCATGTTCGAGCTGTCCGGGGTCGCGGAGCCGGTGGCCAAGGAGGCGCTGCGCCGCGCGATCCACAAGCTCCCTATGAAGTGCCGGGTGGTCAAGCGTGAAGTGGGTGAGGGCTGATGGCTAGCGGCACGACTGCCCAGCTGCGGGTCTCCACCGAGGAGGAACTGCAGCACAAGCTGGCCGAGGCGAAGGCAGAGCTGTTCAACCTGCGCTTCCAGGGCGCCACCGGGCAGCTGGAAAGCCACGGCAGGCTGCGGGCGGTGCGCAAGGAGATCGCCCGCATCTACACGGTGATGCGCGAGCGCGAGCTCGGGATCATCACCCTGATCGAGGAATCCGACGAGCCGGAGGCTCCGCAGACGCCGGCCGCGGCTCAGGATGCAGCGGCCGATGACGAAGCAGGCGAGGAGGCCGGCACGTGAGCGAGGACGCCACCGGCGGGAGCGCGACTACCCGCGGATACCGCAAGGGCAGGGAGGGCTACGTAGTCAGCGACAAGATGGACAAGACCGTCGTCGTCAAGGTCGAGGACCACGTGAAGCACCCCAAGTACGGCAAGGTGCTGCGCCGTACCAAGAAGTACCAGGCGCATGACGAGACCAACGCCTGCGGCGTCGGTGACCGCGTGCTGCTGATGGAGACCCGGCCGCTGTCAGCGACCAAGCGCTGGCGGGTAGCCGAGATCCTGGAGAAGGCTAAGTAAGAGCGTTGAGAAGCCGCTACGACGTAAGAGTTCTGAGAAGCCCGTACGGACCCTTGGGTCCCCCTGGGACCCCCAGGGGGGTCATAGGGGGGACGGGCAGTCCCCCCGATGCGGGGGGTCACCGGGGGGCGGAGCCCCCGGGGAAGATAGAGCCCCCGGGGAAGATAGAGAGGTTGACGTGATCCAGCAGGAGTCGCGGCTTAAGGTCGCCGACAACACGGGTGCTAAGGAGATCTTGTGCATTCGTGTGCTCGGCGGCAGCGGCCGGCGATACGCGGGCATCGGTGACGTCATCGTGGCGACGGTGAAGGACGCTCTCCCTGGCGCCGGCGTGAAGAAGGGCGATGTCGTCAAGGCGGTCGTGGTGCGCACCCGCAAGGAGCGCCGCCGCGGCGACGGCTCCTACATCCGGTTCGACGAAAACGCGGCGGTGCTGATCAGGGACGGCGGCGACCCCCGCGGGACCCGCATCTTCGGCCCGGTCGGCCGCGAGCTGCGCGAGAAAAGGTTCATGCGGATCATCTCGCTTGCGCCGGAGGTGCTCTAGATGAAGATCAGGAAGGGCGATCAGGTGATCGTCGTCGCGGGTCGCGACAAGGGCCGCACCGGCCTGGTCATCGCCGCCTACCCGGACCGGCGCAAGGTGCTCGTCCAGGGCGTCAACGTAGTGAAGAAGAACAAGAAGGTCACATATCAGGGCCAGCGCGGTGCCAAGGAAGGCGGCATCACGCACGAGGAAGCGCCGATCGACGTGAGCAACGTGCAGCTGGCCGATCCGGATAGCAAGCTAGCTGCCCGGGTCGGCTACCGGTTCGACGAGGACGGCAACAAGATCCGCGTCGCCAGGCCCAGCGGGAAGGACATCTGATGACCACCCAGGCTGAGGCTACGGCCCCGGCGGCCCCGGCGGTCCCGGCGGTGCCGCGGCTCAAGGAGCGCTACCGGGCCGAGATCGCGCCCGCGCTCAAGGACGAGTTCGGCTACGCCAACGTGATGCAGATCCCTGGCCTGACCAAGATCGTCGTGAACATGGGAGTCGGCGAGGCTGCCAGGGACGCGAAGCTCATCGAGGGGGCGGTCCGCGACCTGACGACTATCACCGGGCAGAAGCCCGCGGTCGCCCGGGCGAAGAAGTCGGTGGCGCAGTTCAAGCTGCGCGAAGGCATGCCGATCGGCGCGCACACCACCCTTCGCGGTGACCGCATGTGGGAGTTCCTCGACCGCCTGCTCACCATCGCGCTGCCCCGGATCCGCGACTTCCGCGGCCTGTCCGACCGGCAGTTCGACGGCCAGGGTAACTACACCTTCGGCCTGGTCGAGCAGGTCATGTTCCACGAGATCGACCCGGACAAGGTCGACAGGCAGCGCGGGATGGACATCACCGTGGTGACCACGGCGAAGAACGATGCCGAAGGCCGCTCACTGCTGCGGCGGCTCGGCTTCCCCTTCAGGGAGTCGGCCGTGGCAGCCGACGGTGCAGCGGTAAGGAGAGGCTGACCAATGGCAAAGAAGGCGCTGGTCGTCAAGCAGAAGCGCACGCCGAAGTTCCAGGTCCAGGGCTACACGCGGTGCACTCGATGCGGGCGCCCGCGGGCCGT
Organism: Streptosporangiaceae bacterium; assembly: GCA_050698735.1. Lineage (GTDB taxonomy): Bacteria > Actinomycetota > Actinomycetes > Streptosporangiales > Streptosporangiaceae > Palsa-504. The sequence goes on from JBOHCG010000020.1 coordinate 21,268, forward strand.
CTACCGCAGGTTCAGCCTGTGCCGGATCTGCTTCCGCATGATGGCGCATCGCGGCGAACTGCCCGGCATCACCAAGTCCAGTTGGTAACAACGACAGCAACGAGCACACCGCAGGTCCCACTGCGTCGCAAAGACCGGTGGGAAACCACGGTGAGGAAGGCCTCAAGGCCATGACGATGACCGATCCGATCGCGGACATGCTGACCCGTCTGCGGAACGCGAACTCGGCATACCACGACACGGTGGGCATGCCGTATTCCAAGATCAAGTCGCACATCGCGGAGATCCTCCAGCAGGAGGGCTACATCGCCGCCTGGCGGGTTGAAGACGCCGAGGTCGGCAAGAACCTCGTGATCATCCTCAAGTTCGGGAACGCGCGGGAGCGCTCCATCGCGGGCATCAAGCGGGTGTCCAAGCCGGGGCTGCGCGTCTACGCGAAGAAGGACAACCTGCCCCGGGTGCTCGGCGGCCTCGGCGTGGCGATCATCTCGACGTCCGGCGGGCTACTGACCGATAAGCAAGCCAAAAAGCGGGGCGTGGGCGGGGAAGTCCTCGCCTACGTCTGGTAAGGAGGAGCTGCTATGTCAAGGATCGGGCGGCTCCCCGTGACCATCCCCAGCGGGGTGCGGGTCGACGTGGAAGGGCGCGCGGTTACCGTGCAGGGGCCGAAGGGCACGCTGCAGCTAACCGTGCCCGAGCCCATCGATGTCGTCCGCGAGGACGGGGTCGTCAGGGTGACCAGGCCTAATGACGAGGGTCCCGTGCGCGCGCTGCACGGCCTGTCCCGCACGCTGATCGCGAACATGGTCACCGGCGTCACCGACGGCTACAGCAAGACGCTGGAGATCGTCGGCGTCGGCTACCGGGTGCAGGCCAAGGGGAGCGACCTGGAGTTCTCTCTCGGGTACAGCCACCCAGTACCCGTCGTCCCGCCGGAGGGGATCTCCTTCCGGGTCGAGACCCCTACCAGGTTCGTCGTGGAGGGGATCGACAAGCAGAAGGTGGGCGAGGTGGCCGCGCAAATCCGCAAGCTCCGCAAGCCCGACCCCTATAAGGGCAAGGGCGTGCGGTACCAAGGCGAGCAGATCCGCCGCAAGGTCGGGAAGGCTGGGAAGTAACTCATGGCTGGCACCAAGACCAGGTCGCATGCGCGCGTCACCGGGCGGGTGCGTTCCCGTACGCAAGCCTCCGCGGCCGGACGTGTGCGTCGTCACCTGCGGGTACGCAAGAAGGTCACCGGCAGCGCGAGCAGGCCGCGGCTGGTCGTCAATCGGTCGGCGCGGCACGTGTTCGCGCAGATAGTGGACGACAGCGTGGGCCGCACGCTGGCCGCCGCCTCCACCCTTGACCCGGAGATCCGGGCGGGCGAGGGCGACAAGACGGCCAAGGCGCGCCGGGTCGGCGAACTGCTCGCGCAGCGCGCCGCGCAGGCCGGCATCGAGGCCGTCGTGTTCGACCGCGGCGGCTACCGCTACCACGGCCGTATCGCGGCCCTCGCGGACGGCGCCAGGGAAGGCGGCCTGCGACTGTGAGCACGAAAGCTGCGAACGCGGCACCATTGCGGGCCGTCCAGCGTTATTCAGAGATGAGGAAGGGCTAATGCCAGGAGGTCCGCGGCGCGGCAGCGGCGGCGGCGAGCGGCGTGAGCGCCGTGAGGACCGGCGCGGCAACGCGGCCGAGAAGCAAGCCACCTACCTTGAGCACGTGGTCAAGATCAACCGCGTGGCCAAGGTGGTCAAGGGCGGCCGGCGCTTCAGCTTCACCGCCCTTGTGGTGGTGGGCGACGGCAACGGAATGGTCGGCGTCGGGTACGGCAAGGCCAAGGAGGTCCCCGCCGCCATCGCCAAGGGTGTCGAGGAGGCGAAGAAGCACTTCTTCCGCGTCCCGCGGATCGCGAGCACGATCCCGCACACCGTCCAGGGCGAGGCCGCGGCAGGCGTGGTGCTGCTGAAGCCGGCCAGCCCGGGGACCGGCGTCATCGCCGGCGGCCCGGTGCGTGCCGTACTGGAATGCGCGGGCATCAGCGACGTGCTGTCCCGTTCGCTCGGCTCGTCTAACCCGATCAACGTGGTGCATGCGACCGTGGCCGCGCTGAAGGGCCTGAGCCGGCCCGAGGAGATCGCGGCCAAGCGCGGCCTGCCGATCGAGGACGTGGCCCCCGCGGCGATGCTGCGGGCACGCGCCGCGGCCGGGTCCTGAGGCCAGGGCGAGGGAGCAGACAGATGGCACAGCTGAAAGTGAAACAGGTCAAGTCGAAGATCGGCGGGACCAGCGCGCAGCGTAACTCGCTGCGGTCGCTGGGGCTGCACAGAATCGGCCAGGTCGTCGTCAAGCCGGATCGCCCGGAGTTCCGCGGCATGATCAAGACCGTGCGGCACCTGGTAACGGTGGAGGAAGTAGCCGGAGATGACTAACACAACGTCTACTAACACAGCGTCTACTAACACCGGGTCGACAGACACGGGCGAACAGGGCGCCTCTGGGCGCGGCCTCAAGCTGCACCACCTGCGGCCCGCCCCCGGAGCGCACAAGGCAAAGACGAGGGTCGGTCGCGGCGAGGCGTCCAAGGGCAAGACCGCGGGCCGCGGCACCAAGGGCACCAAGGCGCGCACCCAGGTCCCCCTTGGCTTCGAGGGCGGCCAGATGCCGCTGGCCCGCAGGCTGCCGAAGCTGAAGGGCTTCTCCAACGCGGGCTTCGGCACCAGCTACCAGGTGGTGAACACCGGCAGGCTGGCCGGGCTGTACCCCGACGGCGGGGACGTGACCCCGGAGAACCTGGTGGCCAGGGGCGCGGCCCGCAAGGGCGAGCTGATCAAGGTGCTCGGCACCGGCGAGCTCGACGTCGCGCTGCGCGTTACCGCGCATGCCTTCTCGGCTACTGCCGTGGCGAAGATCGAGCGGGCCGGCGGCACGGTCACCGAGCTCTCCTGACAGTTTCGAGCTCTCCTAACCAAGGGAGACAACGCATGGCGTGCCGGGTAAGATACGTGGACTGCCCGATCAACCGAACCGAGGACTGCTCATGCTGACGGCCTTCGTGCGGGCGTTCCAGACGCCGGATCTACGCAAGAAGATGCTGATCACGCTGGGCCTCATCGTGCTGTTCCGGTTCGGCGCCTCGCTGCCCACACCGGGCATCGACGAGAAGAACGTGACCCTGTGCTCGAACGCGGTGACGTCGAGCGGCTCCACCACGGCCAGCGTTCTTGCCATCGTCAACCTGCTCAGCGGCCAGGCGCTGCTGCGCCTCTCGGTGTTCGCGCTCGGCATCATGCCCTACATCACCGCCAGCATCATCCTGCAGCTGCTGACGGTCGTCATCCCGCGGCTCGAGACACTGAAGCAGGAGGGCCAGGCGGGCCAGGCGAGGATCACGCAGTACACCAGGTACCTCACCGTGGGCCTGGCCGTCCTGCAGTCCACCGGTTACATCGAGCTCGCGCGGTCTGGCACGCTGTTCGGCGGGTGCGGGTCCGCGACCGAGAACCCGCTGATCCCGAACGGCGGGGTGTTCAACATCGCCACGATGGTGATCTGCATGGTGGCGGGCACAACGGTCATCATGTGGATAGGCGAGCTGATCACCGACCGCGGCGTCGGGAACGGCATGTCGGTGCTGATCTTCACCACCGTCATCTCCGTCATCCCGGGCGAGCTGCTGGCGATCTACCAGGACAAGGGGCCGTTCGAGGCGGCGATCGCGATCATCGTGGTGGTCGCCATCGTGGCGTTCATCGTGTTCATGGAGCAGGCTCAACGGCGCATCCCGGTGCAGTACGCCAAGCGGATGGTGGGCCGCAAGATGTACGGCGGCACCTCCACCTACATCCCGATGAAGGTCAACCAGGCGGGCGTGATCCCGGTCATCTTCGCCTCGTCGCTGTTGTACATCCCGACGCTGGGGGCACAGCTGTTCGGCAGCACGACCCATCCGCAGTCCTGGGTCGGGTGGGTGGACCGCTACATCGAGCAAAGCAGTTCGCCGCTCTACATGCTCTTGTTCTTCCTGCTGATTCTCGCGTTCACGTACTTCTACGTATCGATCACCTTCAATCCCGACGAGGTGGCCGACAATATGAAGAAGTACGGCGGGTTCATCCCTGGCATCAGACCCGGCCGGCCGACGTCTGAGTACCTCCGCTACGTGCTGAGCAGGCTGACCGCGCCCGGGGCGACGTACCTTGGTGTGATCGCGCTGTTCCCGCTGGTCGCGCTGGCATCCATCGGAGTCGCGAACGAGTTCCCGTTCAGCGGGGTCAGCCTGCTCATCATGGTCGGCGTCGGCCTGGATACCGTGAAGCAGATCGAGAGCCAGTTGCAGCAGCGCAACTATGAGGGTTTCTTGCGATAGTGCGCATCGTCCTCGTCGGCCCCCCCGGTGCGGGCAAGGGGACACAGGCCCAGTTCATAGCCTCGCACCTGGCGATCCCGAGGATCTCGACAGGTGACATCTTCCGGCACAACGTGACGAGCAACACCGAGCTGGGCCGCAAGGCCAGGGAGTTCATGGAGCGCGGTGACCTGGTTCCGGACGAGGTAACCGTGGCGATGGTCAGGGACAGGCTGGCTGAGGACGACGCGCAGGAGGGCTTCCTGCTCGACGGGTTCCCGCGGAACGTGCCGCAGGCGGAGACGCTGAAGAAAATGCTCGCCGAGCTTGACGCGCGCCTCAGCGTGGTGCTGGAACTGGTGGTGGACGAGGACGAGGTGGTGCGCCGGCTTTCCGGGCGCAGGACCTGCCGCCGGTGCGAGCGGGTCTGGCACGTCCTCTACGATCCGCCGGCCCGCGCGGGGATCTGCGACGACTGCGGCGGCGAGCTGTTCCAGCGGGACGACGACTCAGAAGACACCATCAGGCACCGCCTTGAGGTCTACGCCGAGCAGACCTCCCCGCTCATCGCCTTCTACGCGGATGAGAACATCCTGATCGGCATCGACGCCACCGGCCCGGTGGAAGAGATCACCAGCAGGGCACTGGCCGCACTCCGTCCGTTCGTGCGCTGAGGCAGGCCATGATGTGGCCAAGGAGCAGGAGAATCGAGATAAAGACCCGCGAGCAGCTGACGACGATGCGCGCGGCCGGGCTGGTCGTCGCCGACACGCTGCGCACGCTCGCCGCGGCGGTCCGCCCCGGCGTCAGCACCGCCGAACTCGACGCCATCGCCGAGCATGAGATCCGGGCCGCCGGGGCGACCCCGTCCTTCAAAGGCTACCACGGTTACCCCGCCACGATCTGCACGTCGGTGAACAACGAGATCGTGCACGGCATCCCGAGCCCCAGCCGGCGGCTGCGGGAAGGGGACATCATCTCGATCGACTGCGGAGCCATCGCCGACGGCTGGCACGGAGACGCGGCCCTGACCGTCGGCGTGGGCACCATCTCCGCCGAGCACGCCAGGCTCCTCGAGGCGTGCGAGACCGCGCTGTGGCACGGGCTGGCGCAGGCCAGGGCCGGCGGCAGGCTCGGTGACATCTCCCACGCGATCGAGGAGAGCATCTACGCCGCGGGCAACTACGGCGTGGTCGAGGAGTACACGGGACACGGCATCGGCACCGCCATGCACATGGATCCGCCGGTGCCCAACTACGGCAGGCCGGGCCGCGGGCCGCGGCTGGTGCCCGGCATGGCCCTGGCCATCGAGCCGATGGTGATGCTGGGCGGCTCGGACACGGTCCTGCTCGACGACGACTGGACGGTGGTCACCGCCGACGGCAGCTGGGCCGCGCACTTCGAGCACACGGTGGCCATCACGCCAGAAGGACCCTGGGTGCTGACCGCATCTGACGGCGGCAAATCCGGCTTCGCGGTGCTGGCCCGAGGGGACGACCCCCCCAAACCCCCCCGGATGGGGGGACCAGTCCCCCCATCCCCCCCTGGGGGGGACGAGCCCCCCATTGCCTCCAGGGAGGAGCCCCCCATTGCCTCCAGGGAGGAGCCCCCCATTGCCTCCAGGGGCGATACTAGGAGTACGGACCCTGCGAGCGTCCCGCCGACGTAGGGAGGTACACGGTGCCTGGTGATCCGCGGATCCGCGCATCGGACGCGGATCGTGACCGCGTCACGGCGCTGCTGCGGGAACACCACGCCGCGGGCAGGCTCACCGCCGAGGAATTCCACGATCGGATGGACAAGGCGCTGGACGCCAAGACGCTCGGCGAGTTCGACGAGCTGATGGCGGACCTGCCGGCCATCGACCTGTACCGGCTGCCCGATGCCTCGCTGCGGCGGATACCCCCGCGCTCGGGCCAGTCGCTGCTGCCCAAGGACTTCGGCGGGGCGACGAGCCCCGCCAGGCTGCCGCCGGGCGCGGTGGCCTTCGGCGCCTGGGCCACGACTACCTCGGCCCTGATCGCCGTCTGGGCGGTCATGGCCGTGATCGGCATCGGCACCTGGTTTCCCTGGTGGGCACTGATCGCGATCCCGTGGATCTGGGTGCTGATCCGCCGATCGCAGCGCTGAGGCTGTGCTGTCTAATCACGGGGAGCCGCTTGCCTGACCGCGGAACCCCGGCGCGGGAATAGTATCGGGCGGGAATGTGTCCTATACCGTAGGCAGTTCGCGTTGGGGCAGCGGGTCGAGTACACTCGTCTCCGGCCCATTCTGCTGGGTTTCACTTGGTCGGCACGCGGGGTTCGCACACGCGAGCACGGTACCGGCCCTTCCCGGTTATCTCGTCCTGCCGACGTGAGCCAGGCGGGGCCAAGCTTGCCGCCCGGCGATCACGGCCAAGCCAAGCCGCGCTCAGGCGCGGACCAACACCAAGCCCGCGCTAGGCGCGGGCCGACGATACAGGATGAAACGCGGAGGACATGCCCAAGAAAGACGGCGCCATCGAGATTGAAGGCACGGTTGTCGAGTCACTCCCGAACGCCTTCTTCCGGGTGGAGCTGGACAACGGGCACAAGGTTCTCGCCCATATCAGCGGGAAGATGCGGATGCACTACATCCGTATCCTGCCTGACGACCGGGTAGTCGTGGAGCTCAGTCCCTACGACCTCAGTCGCGGGCGAATCGTGTACCGGTACAAGTAAGAGCAGCAAGCAAACGAGTACTACTGAATCAGATCAAGTGGAGATTGCACCGTGAAGGTCAAGCCGAGCGTCAAGAAGATCTGCAGCAAGTGCCGGATCATCCGTCGGCATGGCCGCGTCATGGTCATCTGCACGGACCCCAGGCACAAGCAGCGGCAGGGCTGAGACCAAGCCGCACCGCAAACGCGCATCGCGAGCGGCCGGATCAGGCCGCGACCCCCGGGCGGAGGCCGGGGCTGAGTCCCTAGGGCAGGGCTCGGAAGCGATGCGAAGGACCTCCGTGAGATAGAGGAGAACTGCCCGCACATGGCCAGACTTTCCGGCGTTGACCTGCCCCGCGATAAGCGGGTGGAGATCGCGCTCACCTACATCTACGGCATCGGCCGCACCAGGGCACTGCAGACGCTGCAGGCCACTGGCGTCAACCCGGACACCCGGGTCAGCAGCCTAACCGACGAGGACATGATCAGGCTCCGCGACTGGATCGACGCGACCTACCAGGTCGAAGGTGACCTGCGGCGCGAGGTCCAGGCGGACATCAGGCGCAAGGTCGAGATCGGCTGCTACCAGGGCATCAGGCACCGTCGCGGGCTCCCGGTCCGCGGGCAGCGCACGCAGACCAACGCACGCACCCGCAAGGGCAAGAAGAAGACCGTGGCCGGCAAGAAGAAGGCCGGGAAGAAGTAGTCCGCTAGCCAGCGCTAGCTGGCTGGGGATCGATCACCTCAAGGAAGCAGATGCCGCCAAAGAGCCGTCAGCAGGCCGCTAAGAAGGTCCGCCGCAAGGAGCGGAAGAATATCGCTCACGGGCACGCCCACATCAGGAGCACGTTCAACAACACGATCGTCTCGATCACCGACCCGACGGGCAACGTCATCGCGTGGGCGTCCGCCGGCCAGGTCGGCTTCAAGGGATCGCGCAAGTCGACGCCGTACGCCGCCCAGATGGCGGCCGAGGCCGCCGCGCGCCGGGCGATGGAGCACGGCATGCGCAAGGTCGACGTCTTCGTCAAGGGCCCGGGTTCGGGCCGGGAGACCGCCATCAGGTCGCTGCAGGCGACGGGGCTTGAGGTCGGCTCGATTCAGGACATGACCCCCGTCCCGCACAATGGCTGCCGGCCGCCGAAGCGGCGCCGGGTCTGAGGGAGATAGCGACAGATGGCTCGATACACAGGCCCGGACTGCAAGCTGTGCCGCCGGGAAAAGACCAAGCTCTTCCTCAAGGGCGCCAAGTGCGACTCGCCGAAGTGCCCGATCGAGATCCGGCCCTACCCGCCGGGCGAGCACGGCAGGAACCGCCCGAAGGAAGGCGACTACCTGCAGCAGATCAGGGAGAAGCAGAAGGCGCGCCGGATCTACGGCATCCTCGAGCGCCAGTTCCACGGCTACTACGAGGAAGCGGTCCGCAAGCACGGCCGTACCGGCGAGACCATGCTCCAGCTGCTCGAGCGGCGGATGGACAACGTCGTGTTTCGCGCGGGCTTCGCGAAGAGCCGCGATATGGCCCGCCAGCTGGTAACGCACGGCCACTTCACGGTGAACGGCAAGAAGGTCGACATCCCGTCCTACCGGGTCAGCGAGAACGACATCGTCGAGGTGGCTCCCCCCTCGCTGGAGATGACGCCGTTCATCATCGCGCGGGCCGAGGCCGGCGAGCGCACGGTGCCCGCCTGGCTCGAGGTCGTGCCCGACAAGATGCGCATCCTCGTGCACTCGCTGCCGGTCCGGGCCCAGATCGACACCCAGGTCCAAGAGCAGCTCATCGTCGAGTACTACAGCAAGTAAGTAACGGCGCGGGTCCGGGCGCGTCCCCGGACCCGGCCACGTACCGTGTCGTCACGGTGGCGGCACGGCAGGCGGGCCACGAGCCCGCCACTCGCGATTGTCATATAGCGGGCATCGCGGAAGGGAAGATCAATGCTTATCGCTCAGCGCCCCTCGCTCGCCGAGGAGCAGGTAGACGACTATCGGTCCAGGTTCGTGATCGAGCCGCTCGAGCCGGGTTTCGGCTACACGATCGGCAACTCGCTCCGGCGCACGCTGCTGTCCTCCATCCCCGGCGCGGCCGTCACGAGCATCAGGATCGAGGGCGTCCTGCACGAGTTCTCCACCGTCCCCGGGGTTAAGGAAGACGTCACCGACGTCATCCTCAACCTGAAGGAGCTCGTGGTGTCCTCCGAGCACGACGAGCCGGTCGTGATGTACCTGCGCAAGCAGGGCCCGGGCGAGGTGACCGCGGCCGACATCGCGCCGCCGGCCGGCGTCGAGGTGCACAACCCCGAGCTGCACATCGCCACCCTGAACGCCAAGGGCAAGCTGGAGATGGAGCTGACCGTCGAGCGCGGCCGCGGCTACGTCTCCGCGACGCAGAACAAGCAGCCAGGCCAGGAGATCGGCCGGGTGCCGATCGACTCCATCTACTCGCCCGTGCTGCGGGTCACCTACAAGGTGGAGGCCACCCGGGTCGAGCAGCGGACCGACTTCGACCGGCTCATCCTCGACGTGGAGACCAAGCCCTGCATGCGGCCGCGGGACGCGGTGGCGAGCGCGGGCAAGACGCTGGTCGAGCTGTTCGGGCTGGCCAGGGAACTCAACGTCGACGCGGAAGGCATCGACATCGGCCCGTCGCCGACGGACGCCGCGCTCGCGGCGGACCTGGCGCTGCCGATCGAGGACCTCAACCTCACCGTGCGTTCCTACAACTGCCTCAAGCGTGAGGGCATTCACACCGTCGGCGAACTGGTCGGCCGCAGCGAGCAGGACCTGCTCGACATCAGGAACTTCGGCGCGAAGTCGATCGAGGAAGTCAAGCAGAAGCTCGTCGACATGGGCCTGTCGCTCAAGGACTCGCCGCCCGGGTTCGACCCGAGCAGCGCGGTGGGTGCCTACGGCGACGACGACGAGAGCTACGTGGAAACCGAGCAGTACTGACGTGGCCGTGCCCCCGGCACGCCGACGAGAGATAGAGGTCCGTATGCCCACGCCCGCCAAGGGCCACCGGATGGGCGGCAGCGCCGCCCACGAGCGGCACATCCTGGCTAACCTGGCCACCGCGCTGTTCGAGCACG
>JBOHCG010000021.1:0-30144 GCA_050698735.1 Streptosporangiaceae bacterium
CCTCGGCCACGGTCACGATCACCGTCGGCACGGTGGTCTGGTACGTCGACAACTCGGCGGGCTCGGCCGGCACCGGCGAGTCGAACGCCCCGTTCAACACCCTGGCCGCGGCCAACAGCGCGGCGGGCGCGAACAGCATCGTCTTCCTGTACCAGGGCAACGCCACCTATACCGGCGGCCTGAGCATGAAGTCCGGCGAGGACCTGTGGGGCCAGCCGCACGGCCTTACGGTCGGCGGCTACGACCTGGTCGCCGCGGGCGGCTCCAACCCCGTGATCACCAACTCCGGCGGGGACGGAATCGACCTCGGCAACAATGCCGACGTGGAAGACGTCAACGTCTCGGGCGCGAGCGCCGACGGTATTAGCGGCTCCGGTGTCACCGGCACCCTGACGATCGCGAGTTGCACCATCACGGGCTCCACGGTTAACAACGCGATCATCACCGACTCCAGCGGCACCGTCAGCCTGACCGTCACCGGCAGCACGTTCAGCAACGACACGGCCAACGGGTCGGGGGACAGCGACAACGGGCTGGAGATCAACGCCAACGGCAGCACGGCCGCTACCATCAGCGTCACCGGCTCGACGTTCACCGGTGACCTCGGCGACGACCTTGACTTCACCACCGCCCCCGGCTCCACGGGCACCAACAGCGTCACGTTCTCGAACAACACGGTGAACGGCGGCGGCGGCGTGCTGATAGCGCCGGAGGGAAGCTCCAAGACCGCGATCACGGTCGACGCCAACAACATCCAGAACTCGACCGCCAACGGCATCGGGCTAGACGCCGGGGTGGTTTCAGGCAGCGGCGTGACGCTGACAGGAACGGTCAGCGGCAACACGGTCGGAGCGGCCGGCACGGCGAACTCCGGCGGCGGCAACAGCATCGGCATCTTCGCCGAGGGTTCGTCGACCGAGACGCTCGCCATCACGAACAACAAGCTCTTCCAGTACGACAACGAGGCCGGGATCAACTTCCTCGACCGCGAGGGCAGCCCGGCCATGAACCTGACCATCACCGGCAACACGCTCGCCGACCCCGGGGAGTTCGGCAGCTGGGGCCTGCTCGGCGGGGCTGGCGCGGAAACAGGGGATGCGGGCACGGTGTGCGCCGCCATCTCAGGCAACTCGATCAAGGGGTCCGCCCAGCCCGGCCAGGGTGGCGCCGACTTCGAGCTTGACCAGGGATTCAGCACCACGATCGAACTCCCCGGGTACACCGGCGGCGCCACAGACACCAACGCCGTGGTCGCCTTCATACAGGGCAACAACACCGGCAACGGCACCCCGTCGGGCATCGCCACCACGAGCGGCAGCGGCGGCGGTTTCACCGGAAGCTCGGGCTGCGCGACTCCGTAACAGCAGTGGCAGCCACCTGTTAGTAGGCCACGTACAACCAGTCCCGAGCAAAGGAGAGCGCGTGACCGAGCCATTCTTGTCCGAGATCAGGATCATGACGTTCAACTTCGCTCCCAAGGGCTGGGCGCTGTGCAACGGGCAGGTCCTCCAGATCAGCCAGAACCAGCCGCTGTTCTCGCTGCTCGGGACGACCTACGGCGGTGACGGCAAGACCACGTTCGCGCTGCCGAACCTGCAGGGCAGCACCCCGACTCACATGGGCACCAGTTTCCCCCTCGGGCAGAACGGCGGCGAGCAGGCCCATACGCTGACCATCCCCGAGTCGCCGCCCCATACGCACGCGGCGTACGGCGCCACGTCGGCCAGCGATTCGCCCATACCCGCCGGGAACTACCTCGGCGTGGCTGACAACACCTACGGCCCGCTGGCGGGCATGACGGCGATACAACCTGCCACCGTCACCAGCGGCGGCGGCAGCCAGCCGCACAACAACATGCAGCCGTACCTGGTGCTGACCTTCTGCATCGCGCTAACCGGCATCTACCCATCGCGTAACTAGGAGCTTCCCGGTGACCAGTTCTTATATCGGAGAGATCAGGATGGGCGGCTGGAACTTCGCTCCGGCCGGCTGGGCGATGTGCGATGGCGGGCTGTTGCCGATCAGCCAGTTCGAGGCGCTGTACAACCTGATCGGGACCCTGTACGGCGGCGACGGGCAGACCACCTTCGGCCTGCCCGACCTGCGCGGGCGCCTGCCGGTGCACCAGGGCGGCACGTTCGCGCTCGGGCAGGCCGCGGGCTCTGAAGCCGTTACCATCACCAGCAGCCAGGTTCCCGCGCACTCCCACCCATTCATGTGCTCCACCAACGACGCAACGCAACGCGTCCCCGCCGGGAACGTGCCCGCGGTCCTCGGGGCGGGCAGCGCCTACCTGCAGGCCGTGCCGGCGGCCGCGATGGCTGCCGGGAGCATCCCGCCCAGTGGCGGGGGCGGGCTGCCGCACTCCAACATCCAGCCGTACCAGTGCGTGACGTTCATCATCTCGCTGTACGGCATCTACCCGTCTCCGACCTGAGGGGTTCCAGGTGGCTAATCCGTTCGTCGCCGAGATCAGGATCTTTCCGTTCAACTTCGCCCCCAGAGGGTGGGCATTCTGTAACGGGCAGCTGTTGCCCCTCAGCCAGAACACGGCGCTTTTCTCGCTGCTCGGTACCACCTTCGGCGGCAACGGCGTGACCACCTTCGGGTTGCCGAACCTGCAGGGCGCATCCCCGGTGCACCCGGGCCAGGGACCCGGACTCAGCCTGTACGACCTCGGCGATACGGGCGGATCGCAGACGGTGGCGCTGCTCCCGGGGGAGACTGCGTCGCACTCCCATACCATGCAGGCAGACGCGCGCCCCGGCGACCTGGACACGCCGTCCCCGCAGGCCTCGCTGGCGCGGTCCTCGCCGCAGTCCATCTACAAGACGCCGACCGGGGCGACGACGCAGCCGATGGCGGCCGGCATCCTGGGCGGTGCGGTGGGCGGGAACGCCCCTCATAACAACCTGATGCCGTACCTGACGCTGAACTTCTGCATCGCGCTGCAGGGCGTCTACCCGCCGCGCTCGTGACCACGGCCGGGCGCCAGGACCGGCGGGACCACCGGGACCACCGGGACCGGCGGGAACTGCGCCCCGCCGGTGCTGGCGACGCCGAGACGCTGTACCGGATCTACGCGAGCACGCGCGAGGACGAGCTGGCCGTGGTGCCCTGGGACGCCGCCGCCAAGGAGGCGTTCCTGCGCATGCAGTTTGACGCCCAGGACCGCTACTACCGCGCGACGTTCCCGGACGCCAGCTACGACTTGATCGTGGCCGGCCAGGAGGTGCTCGGCCGGCTGTACGTCGACCGCGGCGACACGACGTGGCTGGTGATCGACCTCGCCCTGCTGCCATCCCGCCGCGGGCAGGGGATCGGGACCCGCCTGCTGACGCGGCTGCTCGCCGAGGCGCAGGCTGCGGCCAAGCCGGTCCAGATGCACGTCGAGCGGTTCAACCCCGCGCAGCGGCTCTACCACAGGCTGGGGTTCCGCCAGATCGCCGATCAGGGCGTCTACCTACTGCTCGAGCGGAATCCCAGCCCAGGCGGCTACCCGAACACCGCCTCATAGCGCATCGCCGTGGGGGCCTGCCCCGGCTCTGCGGGTTCCTCAGGCCCGACCGGAACGATGAACAGCTCGAGCGCGCCGAACTGCTCGTGCTCGACACGGTAGGTGCCCTGCGGCAGTACCGGCTGCAGCGGGCCGTGGAACAGCACGGAGAACGGGGTACGGAACGTACCAGGGGTACCCACGGCATGCTCGGTGACCTCGGCAAGCACGGCGTCCACCGACGCCCCTGAAGAGCTCTCGGTCAGCCGGAACCGGGTACCCTGGTGGCCGCGGAAATCCTCGGCGGTCAGCGTCTGGAGCGAATGGCCAGTCGACACGGCCGTCATCTTATCAACACAAAGGTCCGAGTTCGTGGATGGCCCGCGGTCTGGTAGCCTTATCAGCTGGGAGTTGTCCGCTGCGCGGGCCCCCCGCGCAAGCGAGTGCAAGCGAGCCGCCGTGCTGACCACCGGCGTGCCGGGGCACGCAAGGAAAGAGAGTACTCAGGTGTACGCGATTGTGCGCTGCGGCGGCAGGCAGGAGAAGGTCGCGCTCGACGACGTCGTCACCGTCGACAAGCTGCCCGGCGGGACCGGTGAGAGCATTACGCTCCCGGCCCTGCTCGTGGTCGACGGCGACCGGGTCATCAGCGATCCCGCCGAGGTGGGACGCTACCAGGTCACCGCGGATATCGTCGGTGACGCGGCGGGCCCCAAGATCAACATGATCCACTACAAGAACAAGACCGGTTACCGGCGCCGCCTGGGCCACCGGCAGAAGTACACCCAGGTGCGGATCACCGGCATCGGCCCGGAGACCAAGTCGGGCGCCATGAAGGCCGGCGCGAAGGTTGACGCGAGGGCCAAGAAGGCGGAGGAGGACTGAGATGGCACACAAGAAGGGCGCGTCATCCAGCCGCAACGGCCGCGACTCGAAGGCCAAGCGCCTCGGCGTCAAGCGTTACGGCGGCCAGCTTGTGAACGCGGGCGAGATCATCGTGCGGCAGCACGGCACCCACTTCCACCCCGGCGGCGGCGTCGGCCGCGGCGGCGACGACACGCTGTTCGCGCTGGTCGAGGGCAACGTGAAGTTCGGCACGGTCCACGGCCGCCGGGCCGTGAGCGTCGTGCCAGCCCAGATCCCAGCCCAGATCCGGGCCGAGGTCCCAGCAGCACCCGAGCCGCCGGCCTAGCCCGCCGGAGGCAACCAAGCGACCAGAAGGCGGGCCGGGCCACACCGGACCCGCCTTCCTTACTGTCAACAAACTGCCAGCGGAGAGGAACATCGTGGCGGAGTTTGCCGACCGGGCCACCTTGCAGGTGCAGGCCGGCCACGGCGGGCACGGCTGCGCCTCGATTCACCGGGAGAAGTTCAAGCCGCTCGGCGGCCCCGACGGCGGCAACGGCGGCCGCGGCGGCGACGTGATCCTGCAGGTGGATCCGTCGAGTGCGACCCTGCTCGACTTCCACCGCCGGCCGGTGCGCCGGGCCGGGAACGGCAGGCAGGGGGAGGGCTCGAACCGGACCGGCGCCGACGGCGGGGACCTGATCATAAAGGTCCCGAACGGGACCGTGGTGACCACGCAGGACGGCGAGGTGCTCGCCGACCTGGTCGGCAGCGGCGCCAGTTTCGTCGCCGCCGCGGGCGGCCGGGGCGGGCTCGGCAACGCGGCGCTGGCCTCGCAGCGGCGCAAGGCCCCGGGGTTCGCCCTCAAGGGCGAGCCGGGGGAGCAGGGTGACCTGGTCCTGGAGCTGAAGACGATCGCCGACGTGGGCCTGATCGGCTTCCCCAACGCGGGCAAGTCCTCGATCATCGCGGCGATGTCCGCGGCCCGGCCGAAGATCGCCAACTACCCGTTCACCACGCTGATCCCGAACCTCGGCGTGGTGGAGGCCGGCGATACCCAGTTTGTGGTGGCCGACGTGCCCGGGCTGATCCCGGGCGCCAGCCAGGGCAAGGGCCTAGGCCACGACTTCCTCCGGCACGTCGAGCGCTGCTCCACCCTGGTCCACGTCATCGACTGCGCCACCGAGGAACCGGATCGCAGCCCGGAGCACGACCTCGGCGTGATCTCCCGCGAGCTTGCCGCCTACGGCGAGGTGACCGGCGCCGAGTTGGCGGGAAGGCCGCGCCTGATCGCGCTGAACAAGATCGACGTGCCCGCCGCCCGCGAGCGGGCCGACCGGACTAAGACCGACCTGGCAGAACGCGGCTACCAGGTCTTCGAGATATCCGCCGCCACCGGGGAGGGCCTGCGCCCGCTTGGCTTCGCGATGGCCGCGCTGGTCGCCGCGGACCGGGCTGCGCGCCCGGCCGAAGAGCCGGCCGAGCTGCCCAGGGTCAGGGTCCGGGTGCGGGCGGCCGACGAGCCCGGCTTCGAGGTCATCAGGACCGGCGAGGACAGCTTCCTCATCGTGGGCGACAAGCCGCGCCGCTGGGTGCAGCAGACCGATTTCAGCAACGACGAGGCGATCGGCTACCTGGCCGACCGGCTGGCCCGGCTGGGCGTCGAGGAGGCGCTGGCCGAGGCCGGCGCCGAGCCTGGCGCGGAGGTGCTGATCGGCGACCCGGACGACGCGGTGGTCTTCGACTGGGACCCGACGGTGCCGATGAGCAGCGGCGCCAGGGGACCGAGGAGCGTCAGGCGCGGCCCCCGCGGCGGCGACCCCCGGCTATACCAGTGACCGCGGCGGCCGAGGCGCCCCCCGAAGCGACCGAGGCGCCCCCCGAAGCGACCGAGGCGCCCCCCGAAGCGACCGAGGCGCCCCCCGCGGCGGCCCAGGCCGCGTCGGCGGCCGAGCGCCCGGACATCGCCGGGGCCGCGCGGGTCGTGGTGAAGGTCGGATCCTCCTCCCTGACCACGCCGGACGGCGAGATCGCCGGCGAGGCCATCGCGGCGCTCGCTGCCACGCTGGCCGCCCGCCACCGGGCCGGAACCCAGCTCGTGCTCGTCTCCTCCGGCGCGATCGCGTCCGGCCTGGCCCCGCTCGGGCTGACCCGCCGCCCCAGCGACCTGGCCACCCAGCAGGCCGCGGCCAGCGTCGGCCAGGGGCTGCTCATCGCCAGGTACGCCGCGGCGTTCACCGCGCACGGTATCCGCACCGGCCAGGTGCTGCTGTCCGCCGACGACCTGATGCGCCGGACCCACTATCGCAATGCCCAGCGCACCCTGGACCGCCTGCTCGAGCTCGGCGTGCTTCCCGTGGTCAACGAGAACGACACGGTCGCCACCGACGAGATCAGGTTCGGCGACAACGACCGGCTCGCCGCCCTGGTCGCGCACGTCACCCGCGCCGCCGCGCTCATCCTGCTCTCCGACGTCGACGGCCTGTACGACGGCGACCCGCGCCGCGGCTCGGCCCGGCGCATCGAGACGGTCCGCGACCCGGCCGACCTGGCCGACGTCAACCTAGGCCGCGGCATAAGGGCAGGCCAGGGCGGCCACGGCGGAAAAGGACAGCAAGGCATCGGCGGCATGGCGACCAAGGTGGAGGCGGCACTGATCGCCTCGTCGGCCGGCATCCCCGCCGTGGTCACCGACACGGCAAGCGCCGCGGCCGCGCTGGCAGGCGCGCCGGTCGGCACCTACTTCGCCGCGGCCCGCGGCCGCCGGCCCGCGACCAGGCTGCTGTGGCTCAGGCACGCCGCGGTGGCGCGCGGCGACCTGCGCCTGGACTCCGGCGCGGTGGCGGCGGTGCTGACCCGCCGCGCCAGCCTGCTGCCGGCCGGCATCACCGGCGTCGACGGCGCGTTCGACGCCGGCGACCCGGTGAACCTCTGCGACGAGAACGGCACCGTCATCGCCCGCGGCCTGGTGAACTACGACGCCGCAGAGATCCCCGGCCTGATGGGCCGCTCCACCAGATGGCTAGCCAGCCGCCTGGGCCCCGAGTACGAACGCGAGGTCGTCCACCGCGACGCCCTAGTTATCGTCTGAGGAACCCGAACCGCCGCCGCCGCGGTTGGAAAGCCGGTCGAACAGGCCGCCGCCTGCGCGGGCAGCGCCCTCGGCTACGCCGCGGAAGATGCCGATCAGCGGGTCCTGGGAGCGGTTCCACGAGTCCTGGTAGGACTTCGCGGCGTTGCGGATCTCCTCGCCCACCGAGGCCGTGCGGTCGGTGTCCCGGCGCGGGTACTCGCCGCCGAGGATGCGCTCGTACTCCCCGTTGGACGCCCAGCGGTCGAGCTCGGCGAACCGCACCACGGCGAACGGGTGGGTGGTGCCCTGAAGCTGCAGCAGCTTCAGGAAGCTGTCGCGCAGGTCAGGCACCGCGTCGTACTCGCGCGCCTGCTCGTGGAAGGCGTCGGAGTTCATCTCGGCAAGCCGCGACCCGCCTGCCGTCTTCATCAGCGCCCGCCGCGCCGCGTCGACGTCCTGACCGGCGAGCAGCCCGGCCCGGTCGGCGGACAGCTCGGACTTGCGGTACCACTCCTCGAGGCCCCAGATGATCGCGCGCAGCCCGATGTAGCCGATCGGCATCCAGGCGATCCTGGCCGCCAGCTTGATCAGGTTGTACAGCATGGTGCGGTACACGGCGTGCCCGGACAGCACGTGGCCGAGCTCGTGCCCGACGACGAACCGGAGCTCCTCGGCGTCAAGCAGGTCTACCGTGCCGGTGTTGATCACGATGAACGGGTCGTTGGTGCCGAGCGCCATCGCGTTCACCGTCGGATCCTGCGTGATGAACAGCTCGGGCACCTTGTCCATGTCCAGGACGTAGGCGCCGTCGCGCAGCATCTCATAGATCTGCGGGAACTGCCGCTCGGAGGCCCTTACTCCGCTGGCAAGGAACTGAAGCCGCATGGCCCGCTCGTTGAACAGGCCGTTGAGCAGCTTAAGCAGGGTGTCGAAGCCGGTGAGCTTGCGCAGGGCCACCAGCGCCGAACGGTCGGCGGGATGCTCATAGGCGCGGGAGGAAATGCCGGTGAGCCGGACCCGCGCACGATCTGGCACTGAAGTCATATCTCGATTGTAACGCGCGCGCCGGCCACTTGTACCGCCAGACCAGGCCCATGTCAGAGGCGGCCGGTACCATACGTGGGATGAGGGCGCACTAGCCATGCGGCGTATCGGAGTGATGGGCGGGACGTTCGACCCGGTCCATCACGGTCACCTGGTCGCCGCGAGCGAGGTCGCGCACATCTTCGCGCTGGACGAGGTCGTCTTCGTGCCGACCGGCGAGCCGTACCAGAAGGCGACCAGGCAGGTCTCGCCCGCCGAGGACCGGTACCTGATGACGGTGATCGCGACCGCGCCGAACCCCAGGTTCCGGGTGAGCCGGGTGGACATCGACCGCGGCGGGCCCACCTACACCATCGACACGCTGCGCGACCTGCGCGCCGCCGCGGGCCCGCAGGACGAGATGTTCTTCATCACCGGCGCCGACGCGCTGGCCGAGATCCTCACCTGGCACGACGCGGACGAACTATTCGGTCTCGCGCATTTCATAGGCTGTACAAGACCGGGTCACCGGCTGTCCGTGGCGGGCCTGCCCGACGGCAAGGTAAGCCTGGTGGAGATACCGGCGCTGGCCATCTCCTCGACCGGGTGCCGCGCCAGGGTGCAGGCGGGGGAGCCGGTCTGGTACCTGGTCCCGGACGGCGTCGTGCAGTACATCGCCAAGCGCGGCCTGTACGCCAAGCGTGACGGCGAGACCCAAGGGTAAAGAAGTACAAAGCGACACAAGGTCAACCGAAGGAGGCCGACAAGTACTCGTGGCAGCCACACCGAGGGCCGTCGAGCTGGTGGAGACCGCGGCGCTGGCCGCCGCGGACAAGCTGGCGGACGGCATTATCGCCTATGACGTGAGCGAGCAGCTGGTCATCACGGACGCGTTCGTGCTGTGCTCGGCGTCCAACGACCGGCAGGTCCGGGCCATCGTCGACGAGATCGAGCTGCGGATGCGCCAGGCCGGCGCGGGCCTGGCCCGCCGTGAGGGCGAGCGGGAGGGCCGCTGGGTGCTGCTGGACTACCTCGACGTGGTGGTCCACGTGCAGCACTCCGAGGAGCGCACCTACTACTCCCTGGAGCGCATCTGGAAGGACTGCCCGCAGATCACGCTGCCCGAGCTCGTGGGCGCTACTGGCCCGGGGGGACGACCCCCCCAAGCCCCCCCGCCGAGCCACGGGAGGACGAACTGAACGACCGGATCCGCCTGGTGCTGTGGCGGCACGGGCAGACCGAGTGGAACGCGCAGCGGCGGTTCCAGGGCCAGAGTGACATCCCGCTCGACGAGGCAGGCGTGGCGCAGGCGCAGCGCGCCGCGCGGCTGCTCGCCGGGCTGCGCCCGGACATGATCGTCTCCTCCGACCTGCTCCGCGCGTCGGCCACCGCGGCCCCGCTGGCGCGGCTGACCGGCCTCGAGGTGATCCTCGACAAGGACCTGCGGGAGCGGCACGGCGGCGTCTGGGAGGGCCTGAGCGACACCGAGATCCGGACCCGCTATCCCGCGCAGCACGCCGTCTGGGCTCCGCCGGAGGGTGAGCCGACCACCGTGGTCGCCGACCGGGTGGCCGCCGCGCTGCAGCGCGCCGCCGCCGCCCTGCCCCCCGAGGGCCTGGCCGTGGCGGTCAGCCACGGCGCCGCCCTGCGGATGGGCATGTCCCGGCTACTCCGCCTGAGCGAGGAGGAGTTCGGCGTGCTCGGCCCGCTGTCAAACTGCTCCTGGTCGGTCCTGGGCACCCGGCACGGACGCTGGCGCCTGCTCGAGCACAACGCGGGCACGCTGCCAGAACCGATCCTCAGCGACGACCGCTGATGCCAACCCATTTTTATTCAGAACGAACGGTGCGGACGGTCTCGCTCACCTGGTACGGCCAGGCAGGCTTTCGTCTCGCCTCCGGCGAGGCGGCCATCCTGATCGACCCATTCCTGACCGACCGCCCCGACCGCCGCTACCCGCCCCCCGCCACCGCGGCCGATTTCGCCGACGTGACCCTGGTGCTCTGCACGCACGAGCACGCCGACCACATGGACCTCCCGTTCCTGCGCGAGTTCGCGCAGCTCAACCCGCACGCCAGGATCGTCCTGCCCGCCCCGGTCGCCGCCATGGCGGCGGAAGGCGGCCTGAACCCCGAGCGCCTCGTCCCAGCCGCCCCCGGCGAGGTCCTCACCGAGCGGGGGCTAGCGGTGCACGCGGTACCCGCCTGCCACGGCATCGGCGGCGACGAGCCGGTCGCTTATCATTTCTCCCCGGACGGCGGAACCCCTCGCTTCCTCGGCTACGTCGTCGAGATCGGCGGCATCCGCATCTACCACGCCGGTGACTGCCTGGTCTACCCCGGGCTCCCGGACGCCTTGGCCGCGCTCGCCCCCGATGTCCTCATGCTCCCCATCAACGGCCGTGACCACATGCGCGAGTCCTCGGGCATCGTCGGCAACATGAACGAGACCGAGGCCGCCTGGCTCTGCGAGCAGGCCGCCCCCTCCTACGTCATCCCCATGCACTACGACGCCATCCAGGGCAACACCGGCAACCCCGGCCACTTCGCCACTCTGGTCCGCGAGTCCGCCACCCCCGCCACCGTCCTGATCCCCCCGCGCGCCCGCCCGATAACCCTGGCCCTCCCGTAGCCGGGCGTCCGCATTACCCTGATCACCATGGCTCAGCCGGCGGACACGCAGCAGTGAGCGACCGCGACCCGCACCTGGCGACCCCGGCGGGCAAGCCCCGCGCCCTGGCCCTGGCCCCGGACACGCGGCAGTGAGCGACCCGCACCTTGCGACCCCGGCGGGCAAGCCTCGCGCCCGCGCCCTGCGGATCCCGTTCGCCGGCCGCCCAGGCCGCTGGAACGCGATCACCGACGTGCCGGGCGTCGAGGTCGGCTACGCCACCCTGATCGAGGGCGGCCGCGTCCGCACCGGCGTCACCGCCATCCACCCACGCGGCCGTGCGGGCGCCGCGGCCCCGGTAGCCGCGGGCTTCCACTCCCAGAACGGCAACGGCGAGATGACCGGGGTTTCGTGGATCGCCGAGTCCGGCACGTTCACCGGCCCGGTCGCGATCACGAACACGCACGCGGTCGGCATCGCCCACGCCGGGATCGTCGCCTGGGCGATCGAGCACCACCCCGCGGTGACCGAGGCCTGGCTGCTGCCGGTCGCGGCGGAGACCTGGGACGGCTACCTGAACGACATCAACGGCCACCACGTCACGGAGGACACGGTGGTCGCGGCGCTCGAGGCGGCCAGGCCCGGCCCGGTCGAGGAGGGCTCGGTCGGCGGCGGCACCGGCATGAACTGCTACGAGTTCAAGGGCGGCTCAGGCACCGCCTCGCGCCTGGTCCCGTTCAACCGCGCCGAGTACGCGGTTGGCGTGTTCCTGCAGGCGAACTTCGGCGACCGCAAGGAACTCGTGCTGGCGGGCGTCCCGCTCGGCGAGGCGCTTGCGGCCGACAACCCGATGGCCGACCACGCGGTCGCGCCGCCGGGCGCCGGATCGGTCATCGCCGTGGTGGCGACCGACGCCCCGCTGTTCCCGCACCAGACCCAGGCGCTGGCCCGCCGGGTCACCCTGGGCCTGGCCAGGACCGGCACCACCGGCTCGCACTTCTCCGGCGACCTGTTCCTGGCCTGTTCCACCGCGAATCCCGGCGCCTTCAGCCCGGACGCGCAAGAGATACGGCGCCTCGACTTCATCCCGTGGGAGCACCTGGACCCGTTCTACGAGGCCGTTGTCCAGGCCACCGAGGAGGCCGTGGTCAACGCCCTGGTCGCGAACGACGACATGACCGGCCGCGACGGCCACCGCACCCCCGCGCTGCCCCGCCAGCAGGTCGCCGACCTGCTGGCGAGAGCCGGCCGCCTTGCCCGCCTGTCCCGGTTACGGTGTCCCGAACAACGCCACCGGGTTCTCCCAGCACACCGCGCGCAGCCACGCCTCGCCGAACCCCAGCCCGGCCAGCCCGGCGATCTGCCGTGCATACGGATACGGGATGTTGGGAAAGTCGCTGCCGAGCAGCACCTTGCCCGCCAGCCCGAGTTCGCGCACCAGCGGCAGGGCCGCCGCGGGGAACGGGGCCAGCGCGTCGAAGAACTCGGTGAAGATCATCGTCGTGTCCAGCGCCACCCGCTCGTACCGGCCGGCGAGCCGCAGGAACGCCTCGTAATCCGGCGCCCCCATGTGCGCGATGATCGCCGTCAGCCCGGGAAACCGCGCCAGCACGGCGCCGAAGGGCCCCGGCCCGGTGTGCGCGTTCCCTGCCGGCGCATGCCCCGCGTGCACCACGACAGGCACCCCCGCCTCGGCAATCAGCCCCCACACCGGATCGAGCAGGGAGTCCCCGGGCGAGAACTTGCCAACCTGCAGGTGGACCTTGAAGATCCGCGCCCCCGCCGCCAGCGCGTCGCGCACGTACCCCGCCACCCCGGGCTCCGGGTAGAACGTCGCCGACGGCAGGCACCCCGGCGTGGCCTTCGCGAACGCCATCGTCCACGCGTTCAGGTCGGCGGCCATCCCCGGCCGGTGCGCGTAGGCGAGCGCGCTGAACATCCGTATCCCCATGCCCCGCAGGTGCGCTACCCGCTCCTCGTCGCTCCACTTGTACCTGATCGGCCAGCTGACCCCGACCAGCGGCCCGGCCGCGTCGAAGTACTCCCACACCCGCCGCAGCATCCGCGGCGGCAGGAAATGCGTATGCACGTCCGCCAGACCCGGCACCCCAAGCGCCCGGCAGAACCCCGGGATGTCGCAGTCCTCCTCCGGCGCCCGCACCTCGTCCATCCCACGATTCAACCGCACTACGGGCCGAGCACGGCGCGAACCTCTCCCGCACGGTGGCCGCCGTCTCGTCGGCCTGCGCGGCCCAGACGTCGGCGTTGTCGGTCCATCGAGCAGCGAGGTCATCCGCTCGGCCGCAAGTTCCGGATCCACCAGCGCCCGCGCCTCGGCCGCCAACTCGGAAACGACCACAGGCTCTGCCCGGCCGGGCAGCCGGATCTGCGCGGTCACGTCAGGCGTCCAGCGGCGGCACGTCGACCCGCCGGCCCTCGGCCGAGGACCGGAGCGCCAGGTCGTCGCCCGCGGTGGCCTCGTAGGGCCGGCCGGACTCGTCCCACCGCCGCGGCACGTGCGTGACGTTCCTCGCGTACAGCGCCGCGATCGGCCCGAACAGGTCGGTGAGCAGGTACTGCCAGTGCGGGAACATGTCGAGCACGATCCCGCCGCCCTGGTCGGCTCGGTAGTTCCAGGACGGCCGCTGCGCCGGGATCTCGTCCCCCTCGAACACCCAGTAGCCGAACTCCAGCCGCACCGAGAGCACCCGGCCGAAGAAGCCAAGGTTGACCAGCCTCCGCAGCTTGATCACGCCGGGCAGGAACAGCTTGTCGTGCACCACGCCGGGGGTGATCCCGGCCGCCTCGGCGGCGCGGGCCAGCCGCAGCGCCCCCTCGACCGATTCCGCCACCGGCTTCTCGGTGTAGACGTGCTTGCCCGCCCCGATCGCCTTCATCAGGCTGGCCTCCCGGACGCCGGTGACCTGGGTGTCGAAGTACACGTCGACGGAGGGGTCGGCGAGCACCTCGTCCAGGCTGGTGGTCCAGCGTTCCAGCCCGTGCCGCTCGGCGATCGCCCGCAGCCGCTCCTCGCTGCGCCCGACCAGGATCGGCTCGGGGTAGACGGTGGTGCCGTCATCGAGCCGCACGCCGCCCTGCTCGCGGATGCTGAGCAACGATCGCACTAGGTGCTGCCGGTATCCCATCCTCCCGGTGACGCCGTTCAGGGCCACATGAATGATCTTCCGAGTCATCGATTCAGCCTTCGGTCGGCGACGGGTGCCGGTGCTAGCCAGAATCTGGGAAAGTGCTTGCCAGCATAAGCGGGACTCGACGCGTCAGCGGGGTTCAGGCCCGAACCCATCATGTGGGAGAGGGTCGCCGCTTTGTTGACCGTCAGCCCCGGTCACGCGCATGATCCGTACTAATCCGTGCTAATAGCAGGCAGGCTAGCCCCGCGAGGGAGTTGAGCATATGAGCGAAGCGGCACGCGTTCCGTTCACAGAAACCAAATCCCCTGAATCTCCCGAGCGCCTGCACCGCGGGGCCACTCGGCCTGATCGACATCTCCGCCTCGACGATGGCCAACATCGGCCCGGCCTACAGCTTCTACTTCGGCTTCGCCGGCATCGCGACCCGGGCCTGGGCGACCGGGTCGGCTCGATCATCGCCGACGAATAACCGCGTCCTGCGCCCGGCGAAGTCCGCGGTTCACGTCTGCCACGCGTGACAGGCAGGCTTCGCGGGCCGAGCCGCGACGTCCGTTCGGAATAATCTTGGAGATCTTTTATGACTGACACCGCCGTCCACCCAGACCAGGCGTCCCGCGAGTACCCCGCCCATCCGCTGGCCCCGGCCACCGCGGCCGAGTACCTGGCCGGACGGGAGATCCTGGCCGCCGCCGGGCTGCTGGCCGAGCCGACCAGGTTCGCCTACTACGGGCTGGAGGAACCGCCCAAGGGCGAGGTCCTGGGCGATGCGGCCACCGACCGGAGGCTGCGCGCGTTCCTGATCAACACCGGCACCGGCGAATCGACCGACGCCGTGGTATCGCTGACCGACAAGAAGGTGGTCAGCGCGCGCAGGCTGGACCCGCGCACCGACGGGCAGATGCCGATCATCGACAGCGACTTCACGGCCGTGGACGAGATCGTCAAGGCGGATCCGGACTGGCGCGCCGCCATGGCCCGGCGCGGCCTGACCGACATGAGCCAGCTCCGGGTCTGCCCGCTCACCGCGGGCGTGTTCGGGCCGGCCGACGATGACCGGCGGCGGATGGTGCGGGTGCTCACCTTCGTCCAGGCGCGGGAGCACGACCTGGCCTGGGCGCATCCGGTCGACGGCATCGCGGCCCACGTCGACCTGATCGAGAAGAAGGTCTTCAAGATCGTCGACGAATTCGAGCTGCCGGTCCCGGCCGAGTCCGGCGACTACGACGACGAGGCGGTGCGCGGCCCGCACCGCACCACGCTGCGCCCCATCGAGATCACCCAGCCGGAAGGCCCGAGCTTCACCCTCGACGGCCACTGCCTGCGCTGGCAGGACTGGTCG
This sequence comes from Streptosporangiaceae bacterium, assembly GCA_050698735.1. Classification (GTDB taxonomy): domain Bacteria; phylum Actinomycetota; class Actinomycetes; order Streptosporangiales; family Streptosporangiaceae; genus Palsa-504. Next base: position 15,540 of record JBOHCG010000021.1, read on the forward strand.
ATGCGGATCGGCTTCGATGCCCGCGAGGGGCTGACCCTGCACCAGATCAGCCTGCAACAGCGCCCGGTGATCTACCGGGCGTCGATCCCGGAGATGGTCGTCCCCTACGGCGACCCGCAGTTCCGCTACTGGCAGGCCTACTTCGACACGGGGGAGTACCTGTGCGGTAAGTTCGCGAACTCACTCGAGCTCGGCTGCGACTGCCTGGGTGAGATCGCCTACCTGGACGCGACCGTCACAGACGACACCGGCCAGCCGCGCACCATACCGAACGCGATCTGCATCCACGAGGAGGATTTCGGCATCCTGTGGAAGCACACGGACATCTTCAACGGCTCGGCCCAGTCGCGCCGCCAGCGCAGGCTCGTGGTGTCGTACTTCACCACCGTCGGCAACTACGACTACGGCTTCTACTGGTACTTCTACCTGGACGGCACGATCGAGTGCGAGGTCAAGATGACCGGGGTGCTGTTCGCCCAGGCTCAGCCAGGCGGCGAGCACGCCTACTCCACCGAGGTCGCGCCGGGCCTGGCCGCGGCCGTGCACCAGCACCTGTTCAGCGCCCGGCTGGACGTGACCGTGGACGGGCTGGCCAACGCGGTCGAGGAAGTGGACGTCGGCGGCCGCCCGATCGGGCCGGACAACCCCTACGGCAACGCCATCGCGGCGACGGTGACCCGGCTGACCCGCGAGTCGCAGGCGGGCCGCCGCGCCGACGGCGCCCGCGGCCGGACCTGGCGGGTCATCAGCACCGAGCGCCAGAACAGGTACGGCCGCCCGGTCAGCTTCACGCTCTACCCGGAGTCCGCGCCCGTCCTGCTCGCCGATCCCGCCTCTGCGCTGACCGCGCGGGCCGCCTTCGCGACCAACCATCTCTGGGTCACCAGGTACGACCCGGCCCACCGTTATTCGGCCGGCGACTTCGTGAACCAGAACCCGGGAGGAGCCGGGATCCCCGCCTTCATCGCGGGGGATAAGGACATCGACGGCACCGACATCGTGCTCTGGCATACCTTCGGCCCGACGCACTGGCCCCGTCCGGAGGACTGGCCGGTCATGCCGGTCGCGCGCTGCGGCTTCACGCTCAAGCCGACCGGCTTCTTCGACCGCAACCCCACGCTGGACGTGCCGCCGCCAGGCCGACATTGCTCCGCCGGCTAAGCAGAACCTGACGGCGGCGCGTCCGGCCGTAACCAAGCTGCGGCGACCGGCCGGCTAACCTCTATTTATTCAGAACGGGCCGGGGCGCCCCTGCCGGGAACCGCTGTAAGTTGCCGTGAAGTTCTGTCCGTTGTTGGTGAGTCCGGACACGGAGACGGTCGCGGACCCATCCCTCATAGTGATCTGCACAGGGCTGGCAGCGCCCAGGCTCTTGGTCGAGTTCGTGGTCACCTCTGCGTTGGTGAAGCTGGCCGTGCCGAAGTTGGCCAACGGCAGGACGCCGTACTGGCTGCTGGGAGCCTCGGCGATGACCTCGGCCGAGGACCGGGCCGCTCCGTGCAGTTGCGGAGAGGTCGAATAGGTCCAGCCCCGGGTTATGTCATGCAGGTAGAGCGTGTACTGGTAGTTGCCGATATATGTCACCGAGGCGGCGAACTGGTCGCCCGCCCTGACCGTAGCGTTGATCACCTTAGAGGCACCGGGGTACAGCTCCGTCCACGCGTAGTACTCCGCGGTGCGCCCTACGCAGTCGACCTCGGTGCCGGTCTGCTCGACGGTACTGCTCGAGTAGCCGTCCAGCCCGACCCAGAACGCGGCGTACTGGCCGCCTCCTCCGCTGCAGTTGCCGGCCGGCTGCACCCAGTCGGCCGAGACGCTGGTGAACGGGCCGCCGGTCGCCGCGTAACCCGACCAGTTGGAGCTGGTCACGGTCTGGTGCGAGACCCGCGATACCCCTCCCGCCGGCCGGGTCCCGTTCGACAGCGCCATCAGGCCGCCGGGCTGAAACGTCCCGCCGCCCGGCTGGCTGGTAGCAGCCGCAGCCGGGTAAGCAGCCGCGAGCGTCCCGCCAAGGACGAGGCCGATGCTCGCCCCCAAAAGGGAAAATCTGTGTCGCATACGCACTCCTTGCCTGAATAGCGCCCGATATGGGTAAGCGCAAAATTTGAACAGATGGGCAACAATATAAATGCCACATTCATGTAAGTCCATGATCGTTTTTGTTTCGCCAACGTCATGTCGCCTGCCAGAACTCCGCAAATAGGAAAATAGCCGGCAGTCGAGTGAATTGCGGAAATGCGCATTAATGTGCCCATTTTCATACCTCCGTAGATACCCGCTCACCGCCGGTCGGCTGGCCACAGCCCGGCCGTCCCTTGCGGACTGAGCGTCAGGCCGACCCGCCAGCACTCCCCGGTCGAGGAACCCCGGCCGCGGCGGCGCCATCGCCGCCCCGCCCGCAACGGTTACCGGCCCGAACTGGCAGTGAGTGCGACGCATTGTGCATGAACCGGTATGCTGTCTCCGTTCCGGTCGGCAGCACCCGGGTCGGCCGAGGGGCTTTAGCTCAGCTGGTAGAGCGCTTGCATGGCATGCAAGAGGTCAGGGGTTCGAATCCCCTAAGCTCCACGCTTTTTCGTGAACTCGTTCGAGTAAAAAGTACCTATCAAGTGACAACGGCGCCGGATTTTCCGGGCCGGAGCCCACCAGGATGAAGGACGCCGGATCGGGCTCAGCGATGCAGGTAGGCGCATCTGGCCAGGTCAGCAGGGTAAAAAGCTTCCGGGCGATCGCCAGGGCGCGCGCTACGCAGCCCTGGTGGCATGCGTAGCACGTAAGAGGCGACCCATTGAATCGCGGCCGTCCGGCAACCGGTCACATGACGTGACATGAGCCCCGATAGGTTCCGCGCGAATAGCCGCCGATCTGGCGCGTCCTCGGTATGCAACGACGATCTTCGAAGGCTGCTCAGAAAGGTGATTCTGCACCCGGCAGGTTCAGCACGGCACCCCGGTGGCGGGGTTCGATGAGGCCCGGCGGATACGGTGGGGGCCATGATGCCGGAACCTCGAGGCGGGGAACGCGCCCTGCGGGGCAAGTTCATGCTGATCTTTCGCGGGGGCGCTGTGGCGCGGCACGATCTGTCGCCTTCGCAGCTTCAGGCCCACGTCGAGAAGTGGTATCGCTGGTCCGATGAGCTGGCCCGGCAGGGCCGGCGCAACGTCGGAACCGCGCTTGACAACCCGGGGGCCGCGGTCCGGGGCCACGAGCGCGTGGTCACCGACGGCCCCTACGCCGAGTCGAAGGACCTGGTGACCGGCAGCATGATCTTCGAAGCCGCCTCCCTGGAAGACGCCATCGACGTCGCGCGCACGTGCCCGATATACGAGTTCGGCGGTTCCGTCGAGGTGCGGCCGGTCCAGGACCCTGGGATCTGAGGCTGGTGGACGAAGGGCCCGCCGTGGCGTCATCCACGGACCTGGTCGAGGATCTGTTCCGGAAGGAGTACGCGCACCTGGTCAGCGCGCTGACCCGGGTCCTGGGGCCGTCCAGCATCCCGCTCGCCGAGGATGTCGTCCACGACGCGCTGGTGAGTGCCATGCACGCCTGGCGCTTCGGGTTGCCGCAGGACCCGAAGGCGTGGATCATCCGGGCCGCCCACAACCGGGCGATCGACATCATCCGCCGGGAACAGCGCCAGCGCTCGCTCCTGCCCGAGCTGGCGACGACGACGGCGCTGACCGGAACGATCGAGGCGGCACTGGCCCCGGCCGCCGAGAGCGCCAGCCAGCTGGCAATGATGTTCGCGGTCTGCGACCCCGGCCTGAACCGCGAGACGCACGTCACCCTGATCTTGCGGTGGCTGTGCGGTCTGTCGCCCAAGGAGATCGGCCAGGCGTTCCTGGTCGGCACGCAGACCATCGACCGGCGGCTGCACCGGGGGCGCGATCGGCTGCGTCAGCTGGGCCAGCTGCCCGACGTGGAGAACCTGCCCGACATCGGCACCCGGCGGGACTCCGTCCTGCGATCGCTCTACCTGCTGTTCAACGAGGGCTATCACGGCAGCAACCCGCAGGAACCGGTGCGCCCGTTCCTGTGCGAGGACGCGCTGCGCCTGGTCGAGCTGCTGCTGGACGCCAAGGCGACGGCGCATCCGGACGTGCACGCCATGGCCGCGTTGTTCTGCTTCGACGCCGCCCGCCTGCCGGCTCGCCTCGACGAGCACGGCGTGTTCGTCCCCCTCGAGGACCAGGACCGCAGCCGCTGGGACCGGGCGCGCATCGAACGCGGTCTGATGCACCTTGGCCACGCAGCCGCCGGGGATCACATGTCCCGCTGGCATCTGGAGGCCGGCATCGCCTGCGAACATGCGATAGCGCCGTCGGTCCAGAAGACCGGCTGGGATCGGATCGCCGGCTTCTACCAGGTCCTCGCCCGGCAGTCCCGGAGCCCGGTCGTGGCGCTGAACCGCGCGCTGGCCCTGGCCGAACGGGACGGCATCGACGCTGGCCGCCGCGAGCTGATCGCCCTGGCCGGCGAGCCGAAGCTGTCCCGGTATCCCTTCTACTGGGCGGCCCGTGCTGACCTGGAACGACGGGCCGGCCGCCACACCGCGGCCCGGGAGTACTACCAGCAGGCCATCGGGCTGGCCCGGAGCCCGGCCGAGCGTGAGTCCTTCGAGCGGCGGATCGAAAGCCTGGAAATCTCCTAGCGCGTGTCCGGTTCCGGTGCCCGCCATTCGTCGTCCTGGTGAAGCTCACCCGAGAGACCAGGAGACACCGGTGCCGCAGACGTCAACGGATCCCGGCGCCTGGACCTCCTCGGAATCTCGTAGAGCCGCGTCCGGTTTCGGCCGGTCCTGTTCGTCTTCCTGACATAGCTCACAAACGACACACGAGGAGCAACGCGATGCGCAAGATCATCAATTCCGCCTTCATCTCGCTCGACGGCGTCACCGCAGACCCAGGCTCCTGGGCGATCTTCGACCCGGGCGCAGCGCAGGAAGCCGTTCAGGCGCTACACGCCCTCGGCGGCTTGCTCATGGGACGAGGCACCTACGAGTACTTCGCCGATGTCATGCCCAAGCAGACCGGGCCATATGCGGACGCGATTAACGCGATTCGCAAGTACGTGTTCTCCCCGACGCTGGAGAACGCTGACTGGAACAACTCCACGCTTATCCGCGACGACGTCGTCACCGCCGTGACCGAGCTCAAGCAAGAGGATGGCGGTGATCTCATGATGTACGGACACGGCCGGCTCAGCCAAACCCTGCTCGCCCACCACCTGGTCGATGAAATCCGGTTCTCGATCCACCCGGTGCTAGCCGGCGAGGGAGCGGCTGGCGGTGCCAAAGGCAAGACGCTCCCGCTGAAGCTCATCGGCGCAACCCCAGCGCCGAGCGGCGTCGTCGCGCTCACCTACCAGCCTGCCTCCAGCTGAGCGGCAAGGCCCTCATCGCGGTCCTGACCGCCTTCCGCCCCCTGACCGCCGCGCACCGCCCCGGCGACCAGGACACACCGCCCCGATGACCCCCGCTCCCGCCGCCGCAGGCCAGCCCGGCCGCGACGACCTGACCGCACGCCTCTTCCGGGTCCTCTACCAGGACTTCGACCTGCACGACGTGGGCGGCATCTTCATCGTGCTCCCCGAGGGCACCCCCTGGTTCGCCAGGCACAGCGACCCAGGGTCTGTAGTTCGCCGACGACGCGGAAGCCGTTGTGCTCATACGGCGGCAGGTTGCGCTCGTTGGAGGGCTCGAGGTAGGCCGGCATGCCATCCGTGTCTAGCCCGCTGGTCACAGGTCGGCGCGGATGGCGGACAAGGCGGCCCGCATTTCAACAGCCGTGGAGAAGCGATCAGCCTTTTCTGATGCGCATGCCTTGAGGAGGAACTCCGCGAGAGCGGGGTTGAGGTCCCGGCGAATGGTTCTCGGGTCGGTCACCAGTTCGTCGAGCATGGGCCGGGCATTGGGGTATGGGTGGTGGCCATCGCAGAGGAGCTGGTAAAGAATCACGCCAACCGCAAACAGGTCGGGGTTGACGTCCCAGCGGGTGAAGTCGGCGCCCGCCGGCTGATAGGGCGGCGTGCCTGACTGCGTGACCACCGGGTCGCCGACCCTCGATGCGATGTTGAAGTCAAGCAGCTTCGCCCCGGTGGGGGTGAGGATGACGTTGAGCGGTTTGATGTCGCGGTGGACCAGCCCCTTGTCGCTCAGTTCCGTCCACTCGCGGTACTCGGCCTCGGACAGGTCGCCGTCGCGGCGAATGTCATCGAGTTCTGCGAGCCGTCCTGAATCCGGGTGAAAGGCCACCAGGGCGTCCAGCAGGTCAAGGGCGACATCCACCGCTTCCCTGTCGCCCAGCCACCTGGTTCCGCCGGTGAACTCATCGAGCCGCTCCCCGTGAATGAACTCGCTGATCAGGTACCATTCCCCGGCGCGGGTCGTGCTGGCCCAGAAGACCTCCACCACGTGAGGGTTACGGATCTTCCGCAGCGCCCGGAGTTCGCGGCGGACCGCCTCGTAGCCGGCGGCGTTGTTGAACAGCTTGAAGGCTCGCTCCTCATCCTCGACCTCGTCGTGGACCCGGTAGACCTTGGAGAAGCCGCCCTGGTCAATGACTTCCAGGATGTCGAACCGGTCGTCGAAGCGGTCGCCAACGGCATAGTCCGCGGCGGCCCTGGCCCTCTCCGAGGATCGCAGCTCTGCCGGGTCAGGTTGGGGAAGGGGGTCGCTGGCGCCGGTGGCCAGCACGGCCGCGCTCCCCGGGCGGATACGCCCCGTACGCTCAACGACCTCAGCCGCGCTTGCTGGCCGCTGCTCTCGGTCGGCTGCGAGCAAGGAGAAGATGAGTTCGCGCAGTTCCCCGGGCAGATCGTTGCGCTCCAGAGCCGGGGGAGGGCCCGCCCGGCGGGCTGCCGCAAGCTCCGCACGGCTCCCGGCGAACGGCGGGCGGCCGGCGGCCATCTCGTAGGTCGTCACCCCGAGCGAGTACAGGTCTGCACGCTCGTCGGCGCTGCGGCCGTCCGCGACTTCGGGAGCCACGTACTCCGCCGCCAGCCGGTCCGCCAGGTCCTCCGTGACCGGCTCGAGGAGCGGTGCGGCGTCCCCGAGCGGCGGATCACCGAACTGCTCATCGACACCGGCCGCCGCCCCGATGAGATCTGCGTGCTGCCATGGGACTGCCTGGAACGAGACCCGTCCGGCAGCCCGGTGCTGATCTACACCGACGCCAAGAACAACCGGCCCGGCCGGCGCCTGCCCATCAGCGAGGCCACCGCCGCCGCCGTCATCACCGCGCAAAAGGACTGGACCCGCCGCCGCTACCCGCACACCCCGCCCGGTGACCTGGCGCTGTTCCCCTGCGACAGAGGCAACAGGGACGGCACCAAGCCGATCCGCGCCGACGCCTACGGCAACGCCCACCGCATCTTCGCCGACGAGATCGCGCGCCTACTGCTCGACGCCGACGGGCAGCAGGTCAATCCCGCCCTGGTCGTGCCGTATGCCTACCGGCACTCCTACGCCCAAAGGCACGCTGATGCCGGGGTCCAGCCCGACGTGCTGCGCGAGCTGATGTCGCACCGATCCATGCGCACCACCACCGGCTACTACCGGATCACCGAGAACCGGCTGCGCGCCGCCGTCGACAAGGTCGCCCGCCACCAGTTCAACGCCGACGGGCAGCGCGTCTTCACCAGCATCGCCGGGCTGCTGTCCGACGAGCACGCCCGCATGCGCATCGGCCAGGTCGCCGTCCCGTTCGGCGTGTGCACCGAGCCGTCCAACGTCAAGGCCGGCGGCCATGCCTGCCCCTACAAGTACACGTGCTTCTCTGAACTAGGCGATTTGGGCAAGATTGCCCGTTTTCATTCTGGTAACTCGGAGGTTTGCTCGCCTAGGGTGCGCTCTAGATCTGCTAGATCCTGCTTCATCTGCTGAAGCCGCTGAGGATCGATCAAGGGTCCGAACTGTGTGGCGATGATGTCCAGCTCGACTTTGCGGGATCTGGCCAGCAGGTGAAGGAGTGACTGCATGGTCGCGCCGGCGACCTCAACGCTGAGGGTGGCCTTCTCAAGGTCGCGGGATTCCTTGTCCTTCCTGACGCCTAGCCGCTCCACTGTGTTTCGGATCTTCGCGCATGGCGCGCCCAGTGCCGCCTCAAGGTTCCCGGTAGTGTGCGGCGCGAAGGTTGCGGCGCTGATTCCGGCCAGGTCGGATGGCAGGGCAGGTGGATTGGTCCGGTCGTAGAGCATGAAAGTACGGTCGCGGCTCAGTGCCCCGATGAATAGCCCTAGCTCGAACAGCACGTTGTCCCGGGCTGCGGGCCGCTGCGTGCCGCTGCGTGCCGCGGGAGACTGTCATGTCGTCGGCGGTGAGCACGAGCAGGGCGAAATCGAAGCGGGACAGGGCCAGGACAAGGGACTCCAGCGACCCCTGCGTCAGGCCGAAGATGCCCTGGGTCCAAAGTTCCACCTCGCAGGCAGGGTCGAGAACGGCCTGGACCGCTTCTGCGATCCGGAGTCCTTCAGATGAGGAACCGACGAATAGCGCAGGGCGTGTCATCGAGCCTCCAAGGGCCGATCCGGACTGATGTGCTGGCCCCGACGTTACCGATTACCGGGTGGGTCAGGTGCGGCATGGGTGGGCATGGCGCAGAGCTTCTCTGGGCTAGCGGGGCCATGGCGATGTTTGTCCGGTCGCGCGGGCGACCGCCTTGATGACGAGGGCGGCGTTGCAGTGGTCGATGCCGGGCAGAGTGTCGTAGAGGCTGACCGGGGTTCCGCCGGCGAGGCTGGAGGCTAGGAGGAGCATGCGTCGTTCCCCGCTGCTGACCGGGAGCTCTCCGGCGTGCAGGGCGGTGATGGCGGCTTCCCAGTCGGTGCTGGCGAGCAGGGTGACGCCGTCGCTGATGTTTATGCCGGTGGTGATGAACCTGCTGGTGAAGTCCTCGCGGTGCAGCCAGCTGCCGCACTCTATGAGCAGGCCGGTGCCGGCTTCGAGGGGATGGATGCCGCGGGCGCCAGCGCGCAGCGCGTCGCCGAGCTGGCGGGGGTTCAGCGTGGTCACGGGGTTCCTACGGGTGCGGGCGGGACGGAGCGGCCGGCGATGCCGGGGAATGCGGGCATGCCGAGGTGGACGGCCTGTTGCTGGCGTTGCAGGGCAGTGCCGATCTGAGCGAGCTTGTCCTCGGTGCCGGCGAGGCTGACCTTGAGGCCCTCGATCTCGCCGGGCCAGCCTTCGCGTTCGGCCTCGGCGATGCGGTCGTGCAGGTTGTCCCGGATCTCCTCAAGTCGGCCGCGCTGGGCGGGGTCCGGCCTCAAGAGTGAGCACCTGACACAAGCGTGTTCATGGACGCAGGGTGACGCGAATGCGCGGGCGCACGTGCCGACCGAGACTTTCCGCTTCTCGAAGTGGGCGAGGAACGCGTCCCATTCCTCGTCGGTCGGGGTGCGGTATTCCTCGCTGGGCCGGGTGGCCCGGCGGCGGGCGATGAACGCCCGGTGGGCCTCGATCGCCTCGGCGGGGTAGACGGCCTTGTACCCGATCGTGGTGTCGATCGTCTTGTGGCCGCAGATGACCTGGGCGATATGGGGCGGCAGGCCGTTCATGATGGCATCCGTCACGAAGATCCTTCTTCTGTCCGCACTCGCCGTGTGCAGAGGATTTGTGTGGCGATTCGGGCTGCCCTGCCGGGAGGCCGGCCGGTCTCACGGAGTTCCGCAACAAGCGGCAGCGAGGAGAAGGTAGTCGAACAGCGCAGGCCGCAGGTCCGCGTGCCCGCCGAAGGTGGTTCTGCAACACGGTCATTAAGCAGAGGAATCCTGCGGAAGTCATGCGGCGTGTAGTGCAGGGGGTCGCCGGCCGCGTCAGTCAGGCCGGTCGCGGCGAGGGCGTTGATGAGCAGGTTGCGGACCGCGTTGGGCGTGTGTGCCCGGGTCTCGCTGCCGATGGAGCGCTGGAACAGCAGCGGCATGGGCGGGTTCCAGACCCGTTCCTTGATGTCGTAGGAGACGGTCAGCGGGACCGTGCCGCCGGGGCTGCGGAGCCGGCTGATGACCGCCGACAAGACGTCGGCAAGCTCGGGGCTTACGAGAAGCATTCTCTCCGTGTCGGTCTTGCTCGGGGCGATCTGCAGCAGCGGGACGAGTTCGCCGGTGCTGGGGAGCCGGTACTCGGTGATGCTGTGGTGGGTGAGTTCCAGGAGCTCCTCGCAGCGTATGCCCGTCAGCCGCAGGACCTCGATCGCGGCGAAGGCCCAGAACGCGTCTTCTTCCTCATAGGAGAGGTTGCGGCGTTTGCCGGTGGCAGTGTCCTCGGCCCACACGAGCCTGCCGTTGGCCTTGGGCACCACGGCCCGGCGGAGCGTGCCGCCGGCGCCCTCGATGACCTCGCCGGGCGCTGCGGCCAGGGCGGCCTGGAGCATGCGGGCCGTGGCGGCCTTCCGCTCTGCGGCGGTGCGGGCGAGCACGGGCAGGACGGGCAGCCGCTCGCGGGTCCGCTGGTCCATCCGGGCCTTGCGGCGCTTGCGCTCCTTGGCCCAGCTGACCTCGGCGTCGCTGACGGGACTCGGGACTGCCCACTGGGCCCAGCGCCCGGGCTCCTCGGTGGCCCACTGGGCGATGTCGAGGTAGAACGCGCGGACCCGGAGCAGCTCGCCCTTGGCGTTCAGGCGGGGACTGGTGACAATGGTCTTCTGCCCGTCGGGGGCGGTGACGGTGCGCCTGACCGTCTGCAGGTCTTCCTTCCACGCGCGCGCGACCTCCGGCGGCAGCCGCAGCGTACTGATCCCCGGGGACAGGGCCTCGACCCTGGCCCAGAACAGGCCGGCCAGGGTCGAGGCGATGGCCTGGAGGCTGGCGTAGTCCAGCGCGGGCTGCCGCTCCCGCAGGTAGTCCACGAGCAGGTCGCGGACGGGCTCGCACTGGAGGCGATGGCGGTCGACGAGCTCCTCGATGGTGAGCTGTCCCTGGGCCATGCCGAACGCGCGGATCGTGGCCGGGGCATCGGCGGGAAACACGCCGAGGGCGTGCAGGCGGAGGTAGAAGTCGACTTTCTTCTGGCCTCCGCGGGCCTGCACCCGCCGCTGGGTATCAGCCAGCTCTACGCAGTCCCCGACGGCGATGCCGGCGATGACGCCGCCCTTGCAGGCCAGCAGGGTCGCGATCCTGGTCGCCGCGAGCCGGGCGTCCTTCCGGGCCGACGCCGGCCCGGCCCCGGCCATCTCCCGCAGCCGGGCGAACCCGGCAGGATCACGCGTCTCCGCCATGACCGGCGCCAGGTGGTGGTTAGGGCGCGTCAGCATCCAGGCCAGCCCGGGCCGGATCACGTCCCCGCAGGCGAGCATCAGCAGCCCGGACGACAGGTCGCCCTCATCACAGGCAGCCTTCTGCTCATGCTCTCGCAGCCAGGCCAGCGGCAGTTCCATCCACGAGGCGCCCAGGCTCGCCTCCACGCCCGATGCCTCCCAGCGCTGCTGCCAGGTGTCCCCGGGGAACGACGCCAGCCAGCGGAGGATCTTGGCCGTCCCGCGGCGGCGCGCCGCCCGGGCCGAGCCGCCCTGCGACGTGAACGGCGGCGAGGTCAGGCGACGGAGCGTCTCTTCCTGGTCTCGGGCGGTCTCCGGCCACCACGGCTGGGACGGCCGGGGCGGGAACCGCTCCCGCAACTGGCTGTTGCGCCGGTGCTGCTCAGGGGCCGTTGCCGGCGACTCCCCGGGCCTCCTGCGGGCCATGTGCTTGACGGCGGTCACGAGGACCGCCCGAACAGCACCGACAGTGACTGCGGGTTATACCCTGGCGCCGGCGGCGGGGGCGGCGCCTCCCGCACCCGGGACTGGCGGGCGTGGTGGGCGAGCACGCCCTCGATCACCTCGTCCCGGGTGGGCGTGAGGTAAATCTCCGTCGTGGTCAGATGGGCGTGGCCAAGTACCCACTGCACGTCGGTCAGGCTGAGCTCGCGGTCACGGGACATTCTCGCTGCGGCACTGTGACGCAAGTCGTGCAAGGTCCAGTCAGCCCCGAGCGAGACGTTGACCCGCTCGAACATCCGGTGCGCCCCGTGGTAGGTCAGCGGGTGGTACGGCTTCCGGAGCGTCCACCAGGCCGGCTGCCGCCGCCCGCCGGGAACGTCCAGCCTCAGCAGTTCCTGCTGGTAGAGCCGGTGCCAGACGAACGCGTCCGCCGACGCCGGGAGCTGCTGCACCGCCCGGGTTCCCTTGCGGACCACGCTGACCAGCTGCTCGCCGGGCAGGAAGTCGCACTGGCGCATGCCCAGCAGTTCCGAGGCCCTGGCCCCGGTGGAGACCCAGAACGCGACCAGTGCCCGATCCCGGTTCGACGGGAGCGACGCGAACAGCTGGTTGAACCACTCGTCCGGGATCGGCCGCGGGATCCGCCTGGGCACCACCGGCCGGTAGCGTCCGGCCTTCGCGGGTGCCCACTCGTCCATCGGGTTGCGGTGGGCGTGGCGGCGGCCACGGCGGGAGGAGTCCAGCGGGAACGGGTTCAGCACCGGCCCGGTCCCGCCGTCGCGGTGGAAGTCATAGAACCTGCGCAGCACCGTCTCGCTATGGGCCACCGTGGACGGCGCATAGCCGTCGCCAGTGGCAGGCTTCCCGGTTACCGCATTCGGCGCTCCCGTCGTCCGCGACGACAGGCGGGCCGCCCGCGGCCGGGAGGTCTGCAGCCGCTGCTTGGCCGTCAGCTGAATCCAGCAGCTGAAGTCCCTCGCCTCGACTCGCGACGCCCGGTCCCACCCGACGCCGACCGCGTCCAGGAACCTCCACCACCGCAGCAGGTCACCCGCATACGACCGCAGCGTCGACCCCGACCGCCCCGCCGCCAGCAGGTCCCGCAGGAACACCGACACCGGCTCAACGACCTCGCCGCCAGGACCGACCACCCGATACGGCTCAAAGGCATCGCCCGTGGTCACCAGACGGCCCGCCCGCAACACCACGAGCCGCGACAGGTCGCGCTTCTTCTCTTCCCCCGATTCGATCACCCGGACAAGCTAGCGCCAGTGACCGGAAACCCGCCCTGAACTGCGGAAATATCGCAGTTAGTTCAGTTAACGGGGCACCGGCTGCGGGCACTTCCGCAGCGACCCGTCCTACCTGCCCGAGCTGAAGTCCTACCTCCAGCAACTGCTGGCCGACCGGGAGCGCCTGCACGCCGCCACCGACCTGCAGCCCTGGGCACGCGCCCAGGCCACTCCCCCCGACGAGCAGGTCGCCCAGGTCCGGGAGCTGATCCGCCGGATCGAAACCGACCTGGAAACCCTCAGCGACACCGACCGGGCGCAGATCCAGCAGGCCGTGACCGCGATCCGGGCCGCCCGGCAGACCGTCTCCCTCGGCATGCCCGCCATCCGCCCCGCAGCCGGGAGCCGGTGACCCGCCGGTGACCGGCACGACCGCGCTCGCCGAGGCCCGCCGCCGCGACGTGGCCCGCCGGCGGCAGCGCGTCCACCAGGCCCTGGCCGAGATGCGCGCCCAGGCCGGCGAGATCACCATCTCCTCGGCCGCCGCCCGCGCCCGCGTCCACCGGTCGTTCATCCACCGCCACCCCGACCTCCGCGCCGCCGTCATCGCCGCCGCCGAGGACCCCGCCGCCAGCGGCCCGGCCGGAGCGAGTGCCGTCAGCCGCCGGTCGCTGCTGGCCGACAACGCCAACCTCCGCGACCGCAGCCGCCGCCTCGAACAGCACGCCCGCAGCCTCCAAGACCGGCTGTCCGAGCTGCTCGGCACCCAGATCAGCCAGCGCACCGGCCTCGGCCCCCCGCCCGACGTCGCCGCGCTGAAAGACCAGATCCAGGCCCTCGGGCAGGAGAACCTCGACCTGCGCCGCCGCGCCGAGGAACGCGAGGAGGAACTCGCCGCCGCCCGCGAGGCCAACCGGCGCCTGATGACCGAGCTCAACCACCGCCGGGCGTTATCAGGTTCCGGCTTCAGGGACGAGGCCGCTATCGTGCGGTCGTGAGCGAAGTCAGGTGCCCCGGCTGCGGGGCGATGGTCCCGGATGTCACCGGCCCGGTCCACGCCTACATGCCCGCCTCCCCAGGATGCTGGGCGCTGTACTGCGGGCTGGAGGACTGGAAAGCCTCCCTGATCCCCGGCCCCGACGCGCCGACGCTGATCCAGCACCTGGTGGACTCGTACGCGGCCCAGCACGCCGCCAACCCCGACCGGCGTAACCGCCAGTCCGTTGCAGTGCACCTGATGAGCCTGTGCGCGTCCCTGGAGCAAGGCATCCCCGGTACACGCCTGCGGCAAATGATCGGCACGTGGACTCACCGCGAGTACCCCCTGCTCGTGCCCAGGCCCGACACTTACCAGCTGACTGTGCGAGACCTCGCGGACACCGCCGGACAAGACCGGCCCGGCCTCGTCTCCGACATGGCCGCGGCGACGTGGGCGGCGTGGTCTGCCCATCACGAACAGATCCGGGCATGGCTCGCCGCCACGCCGGGCACCCGCCCCGGCACCCACTGAGCCTGTTGCTACCCCCTGGCCCAGCCCGCCCAGGCGCTCGTGCCCGACACCCGTCGCGCACATGAGAAAGCCGAGAACTCTTCTCTGACCAGAGAAAACGACAAATCTCACGGTCGTTACCCTGAGAGAAACACCCATGCACCATCTGACGATCATGGTGAGTTCCGTCG
>JBOHCG010000022.1:0-29804 GCA_050698735.1 Streptosporangiaceae bacterium
CTCGCGCATGGGCGCCGGCAGGTCGCGGTAGCTGCGCCCGGCGACGGTCACCGAGCCCCGCGTCGGCGCGTCCAGGCCCAGGATCATCCGCATGGTGGTGGTCTTCCCGGCGCCGTTCGGGCCGAGGAAACCGGTGACCATGCCGGGCCGGACGGAGAACGACAGGTCGCTGACGGCCATGGTCGAGCCGTAGCGCTTGACCAGGCCGCGGGCCTCGATCATCGCTCGACAGTGAACGGGACGGCGAGGTCGACGTAGTCGTCGGGGACGGTCGCCGCGGTCATGCCCGGGGTTGCGAGATAGGTGGTGCGGATACCGAGGTCTTCGTCCGTGAGGGCAAGACGCGGCTCCGGCTCATCCGCGTGCTCCTGCTCCTGCTCCTGCACCCAGGCTCCCAGCGACTCGAAGGCGAGCTGCCAGTGGTGCACCGCTGCTGCTTGAGACCCACCACCCCGGCCTGGCAGCGTGACGAACGCCTCGGTATGCGCCGGCTCGGTTCGCAACGTCAGCTCGGGATAGCGCTCCGCGAGGGCAGCTGCCTCTGTCGGGGGAACCGGCCTGCACCATTCGATCAGGCCATCGCTGTCAACGCTCGGGTGGCTCCACCAGATGCAGAAGGTCGCGCCTGCTCGTCCCTCCATCAGCGGGAGCGGGCGCGCGCGCCAGATCCCGATGAACTCCTTGCCGAACGCCCATTGCCCCTGCTCGTCGACCTCGCGCTTCAAGCAGAGCAGGCTCCGCTCGGCTATCTCCCGGGTAGCGACTTCGTACATGACGGACCTCTCTCCGCGCAATCGTCTGACGAGGTAGTCGGCGAGCTCGCGCCGCGCGTCGTGGGCCGCCTCGGCGTCGCGCCAGTGCTCAGCGATGCGTGCCGCCGCATCGGCCGGATCACACGCGAGCAGCTTCTTGACCTCCGCGAGCGGCAACTGCAACTGGCGCAGCATCACGACAAGGCGTGCGTCGTCGAGCTGGGCCGTGTCGTAGTAGCGATAGCCAGACGCCTGATCGACGCGCGACGGCACCAGCACCCCGCGTTCGTCGTAGAGGCGCAGTGCCTTCAGGGAAAGGCGGGACCGTCGTGCGAACTCCCCGATGCTGATCTCTTTCACGCTGACTCCCTCGTCGCCGGGCCGATCCGGCCCGGCAACATGAGTGTCCGGGCTCCCCCAAGGTGAGAGTCAAGGACGACGCATCATCCGCCGAGCACTTCCCCGTCCGGGACGTGGCGCGGACCGGTTACCCGTACCTCGCCTATCACGACTACGTCGGCGCCGAAGGTGACATCGCCTTCGACGTCGAACCGGCGGCAGCGGCGCAGCGACGGCGCCCCGGCGGGGAACCGCTGCTCGAAATCGGTCAGCAGCCTGTAATAGTCCTCATCCAGCGTGATGACCGGCTCCTGGCCGTCGAAGCCGGGTCTCATCTGCCCGTCGCCGGTGAGCTCGTAGGCGTCGGAGCGGACGAGAAGCAGGTCGTCGGTGGTCTTCACCGGGGCGAACCGCGAACGGGGGACGTGCAACGCCCGGGCGCCTGGGATCGAGCCGATGGCCGCGCCCATCGCCGACTCCAGCTGGATCACCGCGGTGCTGTCCGGGTCGCGCGGATCGACGGTCTTGCGATTGACGATCAGCGGCAGGTCAGGCGCCGCCGGATCGGCGGCTTGCAGGTCCTTGAGCGCGTGCAGGTCGATCCAGATGTTGTTGGTGTTGTACCAGCGCCAGCGGTCGACGTCGGTGAACGAGGCGTCGCCGTCGGGCACCTGCGCCGTCTCCCGCAGTACCAGCCGGCCCCGGTAGCAGGCCAGATGGCCGCCCTTGCGGTCGGCCGGCGTGCCGCGCACCGCCTCC
This sequence comes from Streptosporangiaceae bacterium, assembly GCA_050698735.1. Classification (GTDB taxonomy): domain Bacteria; phylum Actinomycetota; class Actinomycetes; order Streptosporangiales; family Streptosporangiaceae; genus Palsa-504. Next base: position 1,851 of record JBOHCG010000022.1, read on the forward strand.
ATCGCGAACGGCACCTGCTCCGCGGCCAGCCATGCGGCGACCCGGACGTCGACGAGCGCGCCGAGGTTGTCGGAGTTGGAGATGAAGGCGTACCGCAGCCCGGCACCGAGCAGGGCGTCCAGCGTGCCGGACTCCGCCAGCGCGGGATAGATGTCACCGTGCCCGGGCGGGCACCACTCAAGCTCCGGGTCGGCCGGCCAGCGCACCGGCTGGAAATCATCGGCACGGATCTTGGGCTCGCGGCCCTGGAGGAAGTCCGCCGGCAGGCCAGGCACGCTCAGGTTCCCGTAGCTGCACAGCGCCTTCAGCGAGGGATCGCGGGTGACCGCGGAATTCATCAGCACCAGCGGCAGCCGGGCGCTGTGCCGCTCGCGCAGCGCCAGCACCTGCCTGGCCAGGACATCGAGGAAGCTCGCGCCCGGCTTGACCTCGAGCAGCGACTTCGGGCCCGACAGGCCCATGCTCGTCCCCAGCCCGCCGTTGAGCTTGACGATCACGAGCCGGTCCAGCACGTCACGGGCCTGGCCGGGCGACGGCTCAGGCAGCTCGTCCAGGCGCGGCAGGTCCGCGACCGGCTCCAGGACCTCGCCGGGCAGCAGCCCCGCGTCCTGCTCGCCGAGCTGCCGAAGCCGCCTGCGCAGGGCGGCCAGCTCGGCGCCGTGAATGCCGCCGGCCTCGGCCTTGGCCTGGGTGGCGGCGACGTACCCGGGTGTATTCATGCTCTGATCCTCCACTGGTCCATCCGCGACTGCCCACCTGGCGCACGCGTATGCGGCGAGGCAGCGCATCAGGCCACCCCGTCTGCCCCGGCCGGGCCGCGCCCGCAACCGCCGATGTCCGGTCGACGCGAAGTCGTTCGACGTCGCGGGTCCCCGGCAGGTAGCGTTCGGAAGGTGCAGGTGCTCTCAGTGAACGCGGGCCGGGCAGTGCAGGTGGCGTACACGGACGCCGCCAGCGGCATGACGGGCATCGGCAAGCGGCCGGCCCCCGGGCCGGTGCGGATCGTGAATCCCGGGCCGGAGGGTGCGAGCGGTGTCGATGGCGACGACGTGTGCGACCTGCGCTTTCACGGCGGGGACGATCGTGCCGCCTACGCGTTCGCTCGCGAGGACCTCGATGCCTGGGAACGGGAACTCGGCCGGCCGCTGGGCAACGGCTCGTTCGGGGAGAACCTCACGACCTGCGGTTACGACATCAACGGCGCGCTCATCGGCGAGCGCTGGCGGATCGGCTCCGGACTGGTGGTGGAGGTCACCGGCGGCCGCATTCCATGCCGGACCTTCGCCGGCTGGCTCGGCGAGAAGGGCTGGGTGCGGCGGTTCACTCAGGCCGCAAGGACCGGCGTCTTCCTGCGGGTGGTCGAGTCCGGCCACGCCTGCGCGGGCGACACGATCGATGTCGTCCACCGGCCCGGCCACGACGTCACCGTCTCGTTGCTGTTCCGTGCCGTCACCCTGGAGCGCGGCCTGCTCCCGCTGACCCTGCCCGCCGTCGACAGGATGGAATCCGGATTCCGCGAGATGGTGCTGGCGTACCTGCAGAAGTACGGCGCTCCCGGCCGGGGCAGCCCCCTCCCATCCGGCACCTAGGTAATCAGCCGGAGACCGGGCAAGGTCACCGCCAGCCGGTCTTTCCGTCGATCCGCTCCCTGATCAGGTCGGCCTGCCCGGTGTGCCCCGCGTACTCGCCGATCACGTGGATGAGCGCCCAGCGCAGCGACATCTCGCCCCACCGCGGGTTGGTGAAGATCGTCTCCAGCGGCATCCCCGTCACCGCCCGCCGCGCCGCCTCCTGCTCGTCGACCAGCCGCCGCAGATCGCGCTGCGCTGTCTCGGCGCTCGCGTCCTCGAAGTCCGCATCTGCCCGGCCGCCAGCCCCGAGCACCTGTTCAGGAAGCTGGCCCGGTACCTGTCAAGGAACCCGTCAAGCATCGGCCGCTCCACCCCGGTAAACGGCTCATCCGGCAGGATGATCTCGCCTGCTGTCCAGCTCACCTCTCCAGGCTAACCAGCCGCGCGCCGTGCCCGCCTGCCTCCCCGATGCCCCAGCCCTGCTCCTGTCACTGCCGGGCCGCCCCGCTTCACAGCCAGCGGATCAAGGGCGCCGGTGGCGTCGCGATCATGCGACCTCCCGGTCGCGACGGCCAGGGCGACCGCGGCAGTTCCTGCAGCATCACCAGGCTCTTCGGCCGGTCATAGCCCATGATCGTCAGCCGGGCCAGCGTCAGGTCCCGGTCGCGGGCACCGAGGGCCAGGTCGAAGATGAGGTTGAGCAGGCCGAAGCAGGCAGCAGCGTAGACGCCGAGCAGCATCAGATGCACCGCCACCGAAGCCAGCGGGGAACTGGTCAGGCCGGCCAGCACGGCAGCGCGGAAGGTGATGCCGGCCGCGGGCAGTTCCGTGCTGACTACGGCGGTCAGCCTGGCCTGGCTGAGGCCCGAGCCGCTGACCAGGATCGTGCCGAGGGCGGGCCGGCCGGCCGCGCCGGGCAGCGTCTGCAGCGGCATGATGATGAACACCCCGCCCCCGGGGAAGGCGGGAGTGCTGGTCACGATGCCGGTGACGTGGACCCGGACCGGCCCGAGGCCGCCGCCGGAGGTGAGCGTGCTGGCCCGAGCGCCAAGCGCGGCGGCCGCGGGCGGCGAGGCCAGGACGTCGATGACAGTCCCTGGGGTCACGACCCGCCCGGCCGGGGCGATGGCGACCCGGGGGAAGGGGGTGCCGACGGTCAACGCGGCGTGCCCGGCGGGGTCGACCGCGGCTGCCTCGATCGGCCGGCCGGACGTCGTTCGCCGGGCTGACGGCGCGCTGGCCAGGGAGATCGCTTCTCCTTGCCACTTTCACTATATAGCGCACCGGGGGACTTGCGGCAAGGCCCGGGTCGTGCCTCATAATCGCAGGCTGGGCTTGGAATGGGGGTATCGCGATGATCGAGCGCTACGTGCTGGATCTGGAAGAGATCGACAAGACGCAGGTCGCCCTCGCCGGCGGCAAGGGAGCGCACCTGGGGGAGCTGACGCGAATCGAGGGCATTCGCGTGCCGGCTGGCTTTTGCGTGACGACGGACGCCTTCCGGCGGATCATCACCACGGTGCCGTGGATCGACGATCAGCTCGATCAGCTCGATCGGCTAACGCGCCTGGACCCCGGCGACCGGCAGGGGATCCGCGCGCTCAGCGCGGAGGTCCGCCGGACCGTCGAGGGGATCGCCATCCCTGACGATCTGGCGGCGGCGATCACCCGCTCGGTCACCCGGCTCGGCGGGGAGGCCGCCTACGCCGTCCGGTCCAGCGCGACGGCGGAGGACCTGCCGACGGCCTCCTTCGCGGGCCAGCAGGACACGTACCTGAACGTCGTGGGGCCGACGGCGATCCTCCGGCACGTCAGCCGGTGCTGGGCCTCCCTGTTCACGGAGCGAGCCGTGACCTACCGCCTGCGGAACGGCTTCGGCCACCGGAAGGTCCAGATGGCCGTGGTCGTGCAGCGGATGCTCTTCCCGCAGGCGGCCGGCATCCTCTTCACGGCCGACCCCGTCACCTCCAGCCGGAAGGTCGTCTCCATCGAGGCCAGCTTCGGCCTCGGCGAGGCCCTGGTATCGGGCCTGGTGAACGCGGACGTCTACAAGGTGCGGGACGGCGAAGTCGTCGCCAGGGCAGTCGCCGCCGGTCAGGAGCAGCCAGTACTGACCGATGCGCAGATCGTGCGGCTCGCCCAGCTGGGCCGGCGGATCGAAGCGCACTTCGGCCTGCCCCAGGACATCGAGTGGTGCCTGGTCGACGACGGGTTCCAGATCGTCCAGAGCCGGCCGATCACCACGCTGTTTCCCATCCCCGTGAGCGGCGATCAAGGGAACCACGTCTACGTCTCCGTCGGTCATCAGCAGATGATGACCGACGCGATGAAGCCCCTGGGGCTGTCGTTCTGGAAGCTGACGGCCGGCCGGCCCATGACCGAGGCCGGCGGGAGGCTTTTCGTCGACGTTACCCAGATGCTGGGTTCGCCAACGACTCGCGCAGCTCTCCTGAAGGCACTGGGGACATCCGATCCGCTGATCGGGGACGCGCTGCGGGCGATCCTCGAACGCGGCGACTTCATCCCGGTCCTCCCGGACGACGCCGATGGGGACATGCCACCCGGCGTCGAACCCGCCACGATCCAGACCGATCCGGCCATCGTCGCCGGGCTGATCGAACGCAGCCAGGCATCCTTCGCCACCATGAAGCGGGACATCGCGACGAAGTCCGGAGCGGCGCTACTCGACTTCATCCTTGCGGACGTCCAGGAGCTGAGGCGGGTCTTGTTCGTTCCGGAAAACCTCCAGGTGATCACGGCGGGGATACGGGCCAGCTGGTGGCTCAACGAGCAGCTGCAGGCGTGGCTGGGCGAGAAGAACGCGGTCGACACGCTCACCCAGTCCGCCCCCGGCAACGTCACGTCGGAGATGGGGCTGGCGCTCCTGGACGTCGCGGACGCGATCCGCCCGCATCCGGACGTGGTGGCATTCCTGCAGCACGTAGAGGATGAGAACTTCACCGGCGAGCTGCCCGCGCTCGAAGGCGGGCGCGAAGCCCGCGACGCCATCCAGGCCTTCCTCGACAAGTACGGCATGCGCTGCGTCGGCGAGATCGACATCACGAGGCCACGCTGGGCCGAACGCCCCAGCACGCTCGTGCCCATGATCCTCGGCAACATCAAGAACTTCGGGCCGGGCGCCAGCAGGCGGCGCTTCGAGCAAGGCGAGAAGGAAGCCCGGCAGCAGGAACGGGTACTGCTGACACGCTTGCGGGCCTTGCCCGGCGGGGAGCGCAAGGCCGACGAGGTCAAGCGGATGATCGACCGGCTCCGGACCTTCGTCGGGTACCGGGAGTATCCGAAGTACCACATGATCAGCCGCTACTTCGTCTACAAGCAGGCCTTGCTGAATGACGCCGAGCGCCTCGTGCAAGCCCGCGTGCTTCGTGACAGGGAAGACATCTTCTACCTCACGTTCGCCGAGCTCGGCGACGTCGTGCGCACGAATCAAGTGGATGACCAGCTCATCCGCGAGCGCAAGGACGCATTCAGGTCCTATCAAGCGCTCACGCCGTCGCGGGTGCTCACCTCGGATGGCGAGGCCGTCGCCGGGACGTACCGGCGCGGCGATGTCCCGGCCGGCGCGCTCGTCGGCCTGCCCGTTTCCGCCGGGACCGTCGAGGGACGGGCTCGCGTCATCCTGGACATGGCCGAGGCCGATCTGCAGGCCGGCGACATCCTGGTCACCGCCTACACGGACCCAAGCTGGACGCCTGCGTTCGTCGCGATCAAGGGCCTGGTGACGGAGGTGGGCGGCCTGATGACCCATGGCGCGGTGATCGCGCGGGAGTACGGCTTGCCGGCCGTGGTGGGGGTGGAGCATGCCACCCGGCTGATCCGGGACGGGCAGCAGATCCGCGTGCACGGAACAGACGGGTACATCGAGATCCTGGATTAGGCGCACCTCCCGCGGCCGAAGTGCTCTGTTTCTGGTTAAGTCCGCCACGCGACCCGGGGCCAATCACCTATGGTGACGTTCGAACCGTTATTGACACTTTCTGTAATGCCTAGTTACACACCGGAGGGTAGGAGCATGAGGATGTGCCGGGTTCCGGCTGTGATCATCGCAGCCGTCATCGGCGGAGCTGGCCTGACCGCGTGCGGGGCGAGTGCGAATCCTGCGGCTGTCGTGTCGTCGGCAGCCACCAGCGCAGCGGCGACGGCTCAGGCTGTCACGCCCGCGGCGACGGCGACCGCGCTCACGCCCGGGCCATCCCCGACGCCGGCGGCCTCGCCGACGCGCACTCATACCGCTGCCGCCGAGCCTTCTGTCACCGCCACGCACACCGAGAGCTCCCCGCACGCGACAACTTCCCCGAGCCCGAAGAGTTCTCAGACGAGCACGTCTTCCGGGACGCACAACTTCACCGTGCCCGCCATCCCCGGCGACAACGTCGTCACGGCCTACGGCTCATACGAAAAGATAGGCACCGCGCGGGTCAAGGTGACCATGTGCGCGAAGCAGACCGGGAGCGCGTTCTCGGTCGGGGCGATCGCGCTCGTCTATGATGCCAGCGGCGCCGACAAGAACATCGGCGCGACCATCCTGACCGGACCCGGCAACAGCAGCTGCGTCAACACGACGTTCATCCTCTACACCACGCACCTGAAGGTCCACGCGTTCGTCGGCGGCAGCAACGGCACCATCATCAAGACCGGACCCGTCCTGACCCTCTACTGACCCCGCCCGCCGCGGCCCGGCGACTGCCCTGCCAGCAGCCGGACTCATGATGCATCGACTGCCACGATCGTGAGCCGATGTGGCACGCAGTAGAGGCGCCTGGCTGAGAATCACCCCTTTGCCTCAGGGGCGCGGATGTGGTCTGGTCTGTCATTGTTAGTTGACGACTAGCAAGTACCTGGTCCCAGGTGGGGAGCATGTCCGCCCATGACGGTTAATTCTGAGACGGCAGGCGCGCCGGTGCGGGCAGGCCGTGCGCTCGGACCGCACTACAAGTGGATCGCGCTGTCGAACACGACGCTCGGCGTGCTGATGGTAACGATCAACCAGTCGATCGTGCTGATCGCTCTGCCCGATGTCTTCCACGGCATCGGGCTGGACCCGCTGAGCCCCGGTAACACCAGCTACCTGCTGTGGATGTTCATGGGCTTCCTGGTGGTGTCCGCGGTACTGGTGGTCTCGTTCGGCCGGCTCGGCGACATGTTCGGCCGGGTGCGGATGTACACCCTGGGCTTCGCGATCTTCAGCGTCGCGTCCGTCTTCCTGACCGTGACCTGGATGCACGGCGGCAACGGCGCGTTGTGGCTGATCATCTGGCGGGTCGTGCAGGGCGTCGGCGGCGCGTTCCTGTTCGCGAACGCCGCCGCCATAGTCACCGACGCGTTCCCGGCCAACCAGCGCGGCCGCGCCCTCAGCGTGAACTCGATCGCGGCCATCGGCGGGTCGTTCATCGGCCTCATCCTCGGCGGCGTCCTCGCCCCGGTGAACTGGCACCTGATCTTCCTTGTCTCGGTGCCGATCGGCGTGTTCAGCACCGTATGGGCGTATTTCATGCTGCATGACATCGGGGTGCGCAAGCACTCGCAGATCGACTGGTGGGGCAACCTGCTGTTCGCCGCCGGCCTGGTCGCCATCCTGGTCGGCATCACCTATGGCCTGCTGCCCTACGGCGGGCATCCGATGGGCTGGACCAACCCGTGGGTGCTCACCGCGCTCTTCGGCGGCCTCGCGCTGCTGGTCGTCTTCGTCTACGTCGAGACCAAGGTCGCCGAGCCGCTATTCCGCATCTCGCTGTTCAGGATCCGGGCGTTCGCCGCCGGGAACATCGCGAGCCTGATGCTGGCGATGGGCCGCGGCGGCATGCAGTTCATGCTGATCATCTGGCTGCAGGGCATCTGGCTGCCGCTGCACGGCTACGACTTCAGCCAGACCCCGCTGTGGGCCGGCATCTACCTGGTGCCGCTGACGATCGGCTTCCTGGTGTCCGCGCCGCTGTCCGGAGTACTGTCCGACAAGTTCGGCGCCAGGGCGTTCACGGTGGGCGGCGCGCTGCTGACGGGAGCGAGTTTCCTGCTGCTGATATTCGTGCCCGTGGACTTCGCCTACTGGGAGTTCGCGCTCGTCATCGCCCTCAACGGCTTCGGCTCCGGCCTGTTCTTCTCGCCGAACTGGGCGGAGATGATGAACTCGGTCCCGGCCGATAGGCGCGGGGCGGCGGGCGGCATGATCGCCACCTTCCAGAACTCCGCGTTCGTGCTGTCGATCGGCATCTTCTTCACCCTGATGGTGGCCGGCTTGTCGAGCAAGCTCCCGGCGGCCATGTTCAGCGGGCTGACCGCGCAGGGCGTCCCGGCCGCCACGGCCGCGCCGATCTCGCACCTCCCCCCGATCGGCGTGCTGTTCGCCTCGTTCCTCGGCTACAACCCGATACAGCAACTGCTCGGCCCGTTGCTGCACCATCTGTCCTCGGCGCACGCGGCCTACGTGACCGGGCGGGAGTTCTTCCCGCACCTGATCACCGCGCCGTTCCACAGCGGTCTCGGCGTGGCCTTCGGGTTCGCGATCGCGGCCAACGTGATCGCGGCCATCGCCTCGGCGCTGACGGGCCGGCGCACGCCGGCACCTGCCGCGCGCGAGCCACTGGGTTACGAACTGGCCGCCGTGGCCGCGGAAGGCGCCTTCGAGCCCGGCGAACTCGTCGTCCCCGGCGCCCCTGAAGAGAGCACCGAACCCCCCGACAAGCCCGGCTGAGGCCGGAACCGGGCAGCCCAGCACGCGCCCCCAGCCGCTCCAGGCGGCCAGATGCCCATCCCGCATGCGGCCAGGTGTCCACGGGACTTGCGGCCAGATGTCTCTTCTGGCCCAGATGTCCCCACTGTGCCCCTTCATATCCGCCCGCATTATCAGCTTCGATTAAACATCCCGCGGTCAGTCGAGGTAGTCGCGGAGGAGGTTGGAGCGGGACGGGTGGCGCAGCTTCGACATGGTCTTGTTCTCGATCTGCCGGATCCGCTCCCGGGTGACCCCGTAGACCTTGCCGATCTCGTCCAGCGTCTTGGGCTGCCCGTCGGTCAGCCCGAACCGCATGGACACCACGCCGGCCTCCCGCTCGGTCAGCGTGTCGAGCACCGAGTGCAACTGCTCCTGCAAAAGGGTGAAGCTGACCGCCTCGCCGGGCTGGATCGCCTCGGAGTCCTCGATCAGGTCGCCGATCTCGCCGTCGCCGTCCAGGCCCAACGGGGTGGCCAGGGAGATCGGCTCGCTGCCGTACTTCTGCATCTCGATGACCTTCTCCGCGGTAATGTCCAGCTCGGCAGCGAGCTCGTCGGAGGTGGGCTCGCGGCCCAGGTCCTGCAGCATCCGGCGCCGCGCCCGGGCGAGCTTGTTGAGGACCTCGACTACGTGCGCCGGCAGGCGGATGGTGCGGGCCTGGTCGGCCATGGCCCGGCTGATCGCCTGCCTGATCCACCAGGTGGCGTAGGTGGAGAACTTGTAGCCCCTGGCGTAGTCGAACTTCTCCACGCCGCGGATCAGGCCCAGGTTGCCCTCCTGGATCAGGTCAAGGAACAGCACGCCGCGGCCGGCATACCGCCTGGCCAGCGACACCACCAGGCGCAGGTTGGCCTCCACCAGATGGTCCTTGGCCCTCCTGCCGTCTTCGGCGACCTGCTCGAGGTGGATGCTCTGGTCGGCGCGCAGCGACCCGTTGCCTTCGGCGAGCTTCTCCTCGGCGAACAGGCCCGCCTCGATCCGCTTGGCCAGTTCGACCTCCTGGGCGGCGTTGAGCAGCGGCACCCTGCCGATCTGCCTGAGGTAGTCCTTGATCGGGTCGGCAGTAGCGCCGGCGGTTACCACCCGGGCGACGGGGAGGGCCTCATCGCCGTCGCCGGAAACCCACGGCTCGTCCTGGCTCCCCTCCCCGGCCGCCTGAGGCGGGCGGCCGACAGCCGTGTCGTCGTCCCGGTCGGGATCTGCCGGGTCATTCCCGGGGGTCAGTTCTGTCTTCCTTCCGGCGCTGATCCTCGATCATGGAAGCGACGTGCTGTACGCACACCTCGAACGCCAGCGGGTCATCCACGTGCATCCCGCGCAGCTTATCCATGAACATGGCCATGTGCCGTACCGTATGGCCCGGCAGGTCCGCCGCGCTCATGAACCCGCCGCCGCCGACCTCGGCCAGGCCGGGGATCGCGCCGGGCTCGATTCCGTAAAAGTCACCCATGCTCGCCTTCCGGTCCGGCGTGAGTGCCGCCCTACCCGCCCGCCGGGTCCTCAGACGGGGCGGACGTGCTCGGCCTGCGGGCCCTTGGCACCCCGGGTGACGTCGTACTCGACCCGCTGGTTGTCCTGCAGGCTGCGGAAGCCGTCAGCCTCGATGGCGGAATGGTGGACGAAGACGTCCGATGTGCCGTCGTCGGGGGCGATGAACCCGTAGCCCTTGTCCGCGTTGAACCACTTCACTGTTCCCTGAGCCACTGTGCTCTCCTGCCGAGACGATCATCGGGATCCACGGGCGTGCATCCCGGGCTGTGGCGACCGCCTGTCCTCGCAAGGCCTGGCCTGGGAATCGACGGCGCCCGCGGTCAGAATTCGCAGGCGCTGCGACACGGACACGAACTTCGACTGCAACCGAGTCCATTTAACACCATGCCGGGGCTGGTCGCGCCGGGCGTCGCATGGACGGCGCCGACCGGCTCCGCCGCCGCCGCCCCCGACTGAGCCGCCGCCTTACCGCAGGTCGGCAACGGGGGTCGGCACCCCGCCGTCGGCAGCCAGGCCGCCGGAAAGGACGGGGCCGGCCGCCGGAGCGAGACTGGCCGCCAGCGCCGCGTTCCGCACCTCCTCCAGCCGCCGCCGGGACGGCAGCAGCAGGATCGCCACCAGCGCGCCGGCGCCGAACAGCGCCGCGGACACCGTGAACGCAACGCTGTAGCCGTGCACCGCGGCCGTGGCCGCCGCGAGCCGACCGGCGTGGTGCACGGTCAGGTAGGAAGCCGTCGCGGTGAGCGCAACCGTGCTCAGGGCCGCGGTCCCGATCGAGCCGCCGACCTGCTGCATGGTGTTGACCAGTGCCGAGGCGACGCCCGAGTCGCGCCGCGCGACTCCGGCGGTGGCGGTGTTGATGGCGGGGGAGAAGATCATGCCGAAGCCCAGGCCCATGGCCGCCAGCGCGGGCACGATGTTCGTCGCGTAGCTGGAGGTCACGGTGAGCTGGGTCAGGTAGGCCATCGCGCCGCCGCCGACCAGCATGCCGGTCACGATCAGGGCCCGCGGCCCGACCCGCGGCAGCAGCACGATGCTGGAGAGGTTCGAGGAGAGCAGGATGCAGCCGATCATCGGCAGGAACGCCAGCCCGCTGGTCACCGGGCTGTAGCCCTTGACCAGCTGGAGGTAGTAGGTGAGGAACAGGAAGACACCGAAGACCGCGATCCCGGTCAGCCCGACCGAGATATAGGAGCCGCCCCTGGCCCGGTCCAGGACCACCCGCAGCGGCAGCAGGGGGTGGCTGACCCGGCTCTCGGCGAACGCGAACGCGGTCAGCAGCAGCACCCCGCCGACCAGCGAGCCGATGGTCAGGGCCGCGGTCCAGCCGGCCGTTTCGGCGTGCGAGAACCCGAAGACGATGAAAAACAGCCCGGCCGACGCGAGCACAACCCCCGCCCAGTCCATCCGCGGGCGGCTGTCCGGCCGGCTGGTCCGCATGTAGGCCAGCGCGCCTGCGATGGCGATCGCCGCGAAGAACAGGTTGACGTACAGGCACCAGCGCCAGGAGAAGTACTGGGTGAGGACGCCGCCGAGGATCAGGCCCACGGCGCCGCCGCCGGCCGCGACGGACCCGAACACGCCGAACGCGCGGCCGCGCTCACGCGGGTCGCGGAAGGTGCTGACCAGGGTGCCGAGGGCCGACGGCGCGAGGATGGCGCCGAACGCGCCCTGCAGCGTCCGGGCTGCCACCAGCATGCCGAACGACGTGGCGGCGCCGCCGAGCGCCGAGGACAGCGCGAACCCGGCCAGGCCCGCGACGAAGACCCGCTTGCGGCTGAACATGTCGCCGAGCCTGCCGCCGAGCAGCAGCAGGCTGCCGAACGCCAGGGCGTACGCCGTCACGACCCACTGCCTGTCGCTGTTCGGGAAGCCCAGGGCGCGCTGCGCCGAGGGCAGCGCGATGTTCACGACGGTGGAGTCAAGGATCACCATGAGCTGGGCGATAGCCACGATGACGAGGATGAGCCAGCGGTGGTCGCGCTCCGCCGGACGCTGGCCGCCGGCGACGGGAGTCACGGATGACATGGTGAGCTATACCCCCAGGTGAGAATCGTGAGTGAGCAGCCGCGTGGCCGCCTCGTCCAGGCTGTCGAGCAGGCGCAGGAAGGTCGCGAGGTCCGCCTCGCTCAGCGCGCCGAAGATCTCCGTGAGCAGCCGCTCCCGGGTGGCGTTCGCCACGTCAAGGCCGGCCTCGCCCGCGTCGGTGATCGCGACCAGCTTGGCCCGCCGATCGGTGGGATCCGCCCGGCGCTCGGCCATGCCCGCGCGCTCCAGCCCGTCGACGATGTCGGTGATGGAGTGCGGAGCCAGCCCGAGTTCGGCCGCCAGCACGTTCTGCCGGGTCGGCCCGCGCTCGTGCAGGCGCCGCAGCACCTTGGTCCGGGCCAGGGACAGCCCGCACCCGTTCATCTCGTCGCTGACGGCCCGGAACATCCGGTGATGGACGGCGAGGTACCGCTCGCCCACCTGCTCTGCCGTGATCATCGCTTGCCCCTCTGACATGCACTGACGCTGACCCGGCTCACAGTGACGGGCCTCACGTTGATGACTGTCATAATGAGGAGCCTCACGGATTTATTCCGGTCGCCGGCCAGGAAGCTAGCCCGCCGTGCTCCTCGCACAGGCTCAGACCGTAGAACCACCGCCCGTTCGACATGATTCAAATTCTTTTTTTACCGAACGAGCGGTGGCGCGAGCCCCGGTCATGTGCCGGAGTGCCCGCGGTCGTTATGGTGGAAATGTGGGTATCCTCAGCCGGCGCCCGGAACGGCCGAATCGATGGTGACGGCTCCGTCCGGGCGCCCGGGCATGGGGTCGATTCCCTTCCCCGGCGGGGTGACCTTCCGGGTGTGGGCGCCGGACGCGAGCGCCGCGGCCGTCTCGCTCGCGCGGCCTGGCGGGGGAGCGGATCCGGTGCCGCTGGCGGCCGAGGCGGGCGGGGTCTGGTCCGCGGATGTTGCGGGAGCGGGCGCTGGCCAGCAGTACCAGTACGTGCTGACGACCTCTCCGGCGCTGCCGCCGAAGGTGGACCCGTACGCGCGCAACGTGGTCGACGGGGGAGGCAGGGACGCGAACGCGGCGGTCGTCTATGACGAGCAGGCATTCGACTGGGGCACGGTCAGCTGGAACTCGCCCGGATGGACCGAGTTCGTCATCTACGAATTGCACGTCGGGAGCTTCAACCGGCAGCCGGGAACCGGCGTCGGCACCTTCGCCGACGTCGCCGCCAAGCTGCCGTACCTGCAGTCGCTCGGGATCAGCGCGATCGAGCTGCTGCCGGTCGCCGAGTTCGAGGGCGACGTCTCATGGGGCTATGACCCCGGGGTGCCGTTCAGCGTCGCGCTCGCCTACGGCGGCCCGGACGGCCTGAAGAGCCTCGTGCGCGCCGCGCACGAGGCGGGTATCGCGGTCATCCTCGATGTCGTCTATAACCACTTCGGCCCCCCGGACTCGATCTTGTGGACGTTCGACGGCCAGGGCCCCGGCTGGGAGGGCGGGATCTACTACACGATCGGGTTCCCGCGCGCCGGCCAGTGGCGCGTCCGGTTCAACAGCGACTGGGCCGGCTATGACCCTTCATTCGGGAACTGGCCGCGCTATGACACCCAGGCCGATCAGGACGCCAGAGACGGCCTGCCGACCTCGGCGAACATCGGGATCGGGCCCTACACGGCGCTCATCCTCAGCCAGGACTCCCAGTTACCCGGATCGTCATAAGATCCTGACGCGGTGTCGGATCGGGCCGCCGCCGTTCGTTGAGACGGCGGAGGGTGCCCGCAGGGGGCCACCCCGGCAAAGGAGGAGACATGGCTGAGTACCTCATCGCGTTCAACGACGAGTGGGTGCCCGACCACACGATCGAGCAACTGCAGGAGAAGTCCAGGGCTCTCAGGCCGTTGCTGGCGGAGATGAGGGCGGCCGGGGTGTTGATCTTCACCGGCGGCCTGGACGATGCTGCCCCGGTGTTCAGCGTCGATGCGTCCAGCGGCACGCCGCTGTTCACCGACGGCCCGTTCATCGAGTCCAAGGAGCACCTCGGCGGCTTCGCCGTCGTGGACGTGGCCGACGAGGAGGCGGCGCGGCTGTGGGCCGGGAAGATCGCGGTGGCCTGCGACTGGCCGCAGGAGGTGCGACGCTTCCGGGTCCCCATGCAGCTTCCTGAGAACTCCTAACGGAATGATAAGTGAGAGGCGGCCGGCGCAAGGGGAGTCACGGGATGACGATGTACCTGATCTCGTTCGGTGCCCACGCGATGGACCACATCCCCGACGAGGACATGCCCCCCGTGGCCGAGGCCGCGCACGCGGTGGTCCAGGAGGCCATCAACGCCGGCGTGTATGTGGTCGCCGGCGGGCTGCAAACCCAGCCGGCGAGCATCGTGGCCACCGGCGGAACGGTCACCGACGGCCCGTACCCGGACGCCATCGGCGGGTTCACGATCGTCGACGTGCCCTCGCGTGAGGAGGCGCTGAAGTGGGCTGCCAAGATCGCCGTCGCCTGCCGCTGCGCGCAAGAAGTCCGGGAGGTCATGGCCGACCCCGAACTCGCCGCGATCGGAGGCCGCCTTTCATGATCATGGCCAGAATTGGGTCGTGTTTGGTGAAAACTGGCCACGACCATGAGCCACGCCCCGTATTTTGCCCGATGCAGGCCGAGCGTGGCCCGTTTTTTCATTCGGCCAGCGAATAACTATGCAGCTCGGCCCGGCGTCCGCTTCCCGGCAGATGATCATGCCCAAACCAGTGTGTCCGAACATGGCGACCGCCGCTTCCCTCGGCCCGCCGGGGGCCCAGACGGCGCAGGAACAGCGCGCCGGGGTTGCTCGAGCTGGATGCCCAGCCATCCGCCGGCGGAATCCGTCTTCCCCGGGGGCGCGGCACGGAGGGTCTCCGCCTCGGTGCGGCGAGCTTACATTGCCGGGCACCTACGCGGCAGCGGGCCCCGGACCGGGCACCTGGAATGACCGTGATCCCGGCATGGAGCAGCCGGGGATCAGGGGCTCAGAATAGGCCTGCCTGCCGACCATGGCGGCTACGCGATGCCTGTGGCCTGTCCCATCTCAACGACTTCCTGGCGCTATGGCCTCAGGCGCATACGCCGTCATGTAACCGGCGGGTCACATCGACATCGATTTGCATAACCAAACCAGGCCCGGGCTGGCGCTCCTCGCGGCCACGCACCGCTATAAACGGACGCATCGTCTTTGGCTCGAACAGTTTCCTGCCGATTACGAGCGGTTTGTGATCATCACGCAGGCGGCGCTAGGGAAGCGCAGATGATCCGATTCTGGACGTGGACGGAGCCGCCATGTCCTTGCCGCCGGGCGCGGCTGACCGGGTAACGCAGGTCGGCCGGCCAGGGACTGCAGGAGCGACCAGCGTTCCGGAGCGCGGCTCGCCCGGCCGGGCGACGCGGGCGGCGAAACCCCGGCGGACCCGGAGGCCGGGACGGGCGTCCACGGGCCCGGCAGGCCGGCGATCAGCGCGGCCAGTTCGCAGATGGTGCGGGCAGAAAGCGCGGCCCCCACGCGCTCGTCCAGCTCGGTCAGGGTGAGCCGCCCCTCGGCGACGGCCGCGCACAGGATGTCCACGGCGGTGTCCCGGTCGGCGTCCGAGGCCCGCTGCTGCGGCTGGAACAGCGGGTCAGGGAGGATGAAGGCGAGCGGCGCCACGGGGATCAACGGCCAGGGCTCTCTCATGCTGTGACGCGGCGGATCGTGGCGTGGCCGCCGGCCAGGATCACCACCGTCAGGGCGGCGATGACGCTGGTCAGGTCGAGGGCGCTCAGGCTGGGGTGGGGCCCGCCGACGCCGGACCAGGTGCGCGCGAACGCGACGGCGATCCCGGCCGGTACCTGGAGGGCGACGAACGCGAGCAGGCCCAGCATGCCCCACCGGCGATTCACGATCCCGTACCACATGCCGTACACGAACAGCGCGGACAGTACCACGAACGAGGTCAGCCAGGTGGCGTACCAGGGCCCGTTCAGGAGATACGGCACCCGGAAGAAGGTGATGGACAGGCCCCAGCCGCCGGTCGCCCGCTCGATGGCCTGCAGTCCGGCTATCACCAGCCCGTAGACGAAAGACATCGACACCCCGAGCAGCGCGGTACCGGCGTAGAAGGAGCGGCGGGTCGCGCCGAGCGCGAGACCGAACGGCAGCCACCGGCCGCCGACACGCTGCACGCCCATGACGAAGAAGTAGAGGAAGATGACGGCCAGTCCGTCGCGCCAGGTGTCGCCTCCCCGCGCCGCGTTCGCGGCAAAGAGAAACGCCAGCATCGCCAGCGGGAGCGTAACGAATAGCACCGGCTGCACCAGGTGGTAGCGGGCCATGTTGATCATGGCGTTCACGCCCAGGTCCTTTCGGTCAGGGAATCGGCGCCGGCCGAGTGGCCGGACGCGCGGACCACCAGCAGGACCGGGCCGCTCACCGTGGTGGCCATGCCCCGCAGCCCGTCGGCCGCCGCGTCCAGCGCGACCCGGCCGCAGTCGATCACGACCACGTTCTCGAACAGGGCGGCAGCCTCGTCGATCAGGTGAGTGGACAGCAGCACCGTGCGAGGGAACGCGGCGAAGTCCGCCAGCAGCCGGTCATAGAACACCTGCGCGCCACCGCGTCCAGGCCCGCGTACGGCTCGTCGAACAGCGTCACCTCGGCGCGGGCCGCGAGCCCGATCGTGATCCCGAGGGCCGACCGCTGCCCGCGCGACAGTCCCTTGATCGCCTTGCCCGCCCGCACCCCGTATTCTTTCAGCAGCGAGGACGCCAGGCCCGCGTCCCAGTTCGGGTAGCAGAAGGACGCGGCACGAAGCGCGTGGCACATTCGCCTGCGGAGTCCGCGAGCGGAACGCTCGCCGGACCGTGCCCGTCGGGTTCCGCGTCAAGCCTCTTCAGGCCGTCGCGGACCCTCGCAAGCACCGCCAGGTCCATCCGCCACGACCGGCGCTGCCACCAGGCTAAAAGCCCATGGCTAGACGTCGGCTCGTCGTTGTCGCTGGCCTCCTGTGTTCCGGGCAGGTGACTGCGACCAGGCATAGATGGTCCTCCCAAGACCGAGGAAGCAACGGCGATATGTATACGTTCTGTGATCAAGAAATCACTAAGAGGCTAAGATAGCCGTATCTGACTTCAAACTCAGTCGTTTCAGGAAACGCGCCTGGCGCGCCGCCCGCGCCCGTCGGCACCCACGTCCTACGACCCTGCGACCGCCTGGGCAGAGGTGCCTGGTCGGCCACCGCCCTTGCGTTCATGCGTGACATCGGCGCGGCAAGCGGGCACGAGCCAGCGCTCCGTACCCGGCGTGACCGGACGTCTCCGCGGAGACGCGGAAACGAAGGCTTCGCCCGCCGGGCGCAGAAGCGGGCGTTCACGTCAAGCGGAGGATGCATAAAAATGCGGCAGTGCCCATGCCTGACCGCTTTAGTCGGGACTGTGAACGGCGCGAAGGGTCCTTGATAACCGCGCCGCCTGCTAAATGCGCCCCAGTCGCCGGTCAGCTGCTGCCCGTACGCCGCGCTACTTGGTGTCGCGTGGCCCGCCCGGGACGTCCCAGGTGGTCCAGCGGAACGGCACGCCGAAGGTCGTCTTAGGGTCGGTGATCAGCGTCTGGTCGTCGCGCCCGGCCGTCCTGATGCCCTTCTCGGTGAAGTACGCCTCGGTGTCGTCGAGGTTCTGCACCTTGAAGGCGGCCGCGTGGTGGCTGTCGCCGAACTTGGCCGCGTCCTCGGCTGTGATCGTGCCCTCCTTGACGGGCTTGGACAGCTGGATCACCGTGTCACCGAGCTGCACGTACACGTCTTCGGTACCCGTGAGGTCCGAGCTGCCTTTGTGCAGCAGCGTGCCGCCGAAGCCCTTGGTGTAGATCGTCTCCGCGCGGTCCAGGTCGCGGGCGATGATCGTGGTGTACGCCAGGCCGGGGGTCTTGACCGGGTGGTTCTTGATCCACCAGTCCCCATTCCAGTCAGGGAGAAAGCGGAGGTCTTGGTTCTGCATGCTCGTGAAACGCGGGTCGAAGAACTCGATCTGGGTGAAGGTCTCCTTCGGGTGCGTGAAGACCGAGGTGTTGGCATGCTGCTCGTCCCAGGCCGGCTCTTCGGTGAGCGGCTTGCCGCCCTCGCCGTAGGTGCGCAGGCCGAGCTTCTGGGTGGTACGCCAGATGTCGACCGTGTCGTCGGCGTAGTACGCGATGGAGTGCCAGTGGTCGCCGAACCGGTTGTAGAACCGGCCGAGAGGGAACTGCGGCCAGTCGGGCTCAGCGAAGGCCGGCGCCAGCGGCTCGATGACCGTGTCGCCCAGCAGGACGAGCGACGCGTCGCGGCGCTCTCCGGGCATGTAGCTGTGCGGCATGAACACCTTCACCGCAAACACGTCGTCGTACCAGGCCTCGAGCTCGTCGAGCTGGCCGGTCATGTGGATGATGTGAAACAGCTTTCCGACTGCCATCTGACGGTTCCTCATGAGCATCGCGACGGTCACCGGGCCCGCCGAACGGTGGTCCGTCTGGCGTGCACCTCAAGATCGCGGGAGCGGGCAGGCACGCAAGTAAAGCTTGATACTTTTAAATATATCATGCCAGTGGCCCGGGTGCTAGGCCGGACGTGCCGCGCTGCCCGGCGCATGGCGCAGCCGGGGTGACGGCCAGGCCGGCACGCGGCTCTGACGGTGCCATGGTCACTATTTGGGTCCGGTATGCCGGCCAGGACCTGCCCTCCGGTGAGCGGCCCGCTGACCGGGCGCCGGCAAGTGGCAAGGAACTTGCCGCAGTCCGCAAGGTCCGCAAGGTCCGCCTCCGCCCCATGCCGACCGGGCCCGGCCGGGAATTCTGCTCGTCTGTCACCGAGAGTCCGCCACGAAAGTAACCTTTGCTGCCCTCGTGCCCGCGCACGCCGGAACCGGCGGCTGGAACGGGGTTTTCATTGTCCGGCGAGCTCTTGTACCAGTGGTGCCAGTGCGTCCAGGTCATCGATCATGAATGAGCTGATGCCGAAGCGCTCGCGTAGGTCCGCGAACTTGCGCATCAGGTCCTTGATGCTGCCGATGAGCACGTGCGGTGAGTCCAGGATCTCCTCGATGGTCAGCTCGACGCCTGTCTGCTCGCGGATGCAGTCGGCGCGACGGCGCGCCTCGGCACGCGGATTGCCGGTGATGACCGTCGGCCCGCCGCTCGGGTAAGTGTTGAGCTCCAGTTCGCCGAAGCGGTTGCCGGCGGCCTCGTGGATCCACCGGATCTTCGCCTCGGTTGCCGCGGCGGTCAGGCTCCGGGCGTCGACGCGGGGCGGGTCGCCCGGCACCAGCCGCGGCGCCAGGCCGATGATCTGGGCTTCGCGGGCGGCCAGGGTAAGCAGGCGCTTGCCGCCGCCGCCGACGAAGATCGGCGGGTGGGGGCGCTGCGCCGGCTTGGGCGTGCCGTCGTGGCCGGTAATGGTGTAGTGCTCGCCGGAGAATGAGAAGGGTCCTTCAGCGAAGCAGCCCTTGAGGATCGCGATTGCCTCCGCCAGGCGTTTGATCCGGACACCAGTCGGGTCGAAGGGAATGCCGATAGCGTCATGCTCGGGCTTGTTCCAGCCGGCGCCCAGTCCGATTTCCAGGCGACCGCCGGACAGCGCGTCGAGCGTGGCGAGGTCCTGGGCCAGCACGACCGGATGGCGCAGGCAGGCATTGAGCACGAAGGTGCCGACCCGCAGCCGCTCGGTCGCCACCGCGACCAGGTTGACCGCGAATCCGTGGGCCTGGTCAAAGGCCCCGAACGCGGTGACCCACCCGGATAGCAAGCGGGGCTGCGGGGTCTGGGCCATCGACTGGATCATCGTGGCCAGCGGCCCGGGCTGCCCGTACCTGGTTCCCTGCCAGTATCCGAGACTGGGCTGGGCTTGCAGCCCGGCCATCACGGCCAGGAACAGCCCGAGCCCGGCCAGGGTCAGCTGGCCCAGCCGCGGCGAGGCCCAGGCGCGCCACGGCAGTGCGATCATGACCCCGGCGGCCACGTAGACACCCGCCGAGCCCGGCGCCCCGGTCAGCCAGGTCAGGCCGGGCGCGAAGATCCCGCCGAACGATTCCCCGAACACCCACACGAGTAGGCCCCAGCCCGCGCTGGCCAGCCCGGCCAGCCGGGACAGGGCGCCGTACGGCGCGGCCAGCAGCCAGACGCCGAGCCCGATCTGGATCCACACGGCCGCGCTGGCCGCCGGCACCGGGTGATGGATCCAGACGTTCTCACCCAGCCGCACCAGGTGCTGCACCCACGGCTCGGAGGCACCCGCGGTCGGCTGGACCACCTGAGACGGCAGCCCGGTGGGCATCGCCGGCTGAGCCTGCAAGATGCCGTCGAACAGCCACAGCAGGCCGAACCCGATCCGCAGCAGCCGCCGTCCCGCGGGCTCGGTTCCGGTCACGAGGGCGCCGGCGAAGGCTCGCCGTCGCCCCGCTTGGTGAGCCGCCGGAGCGCGGGCGCGGCTCCGTGCCCGCATGACAGCCCAGGCGCCGGCGAGCACGGCCAGCATCAGCAGGGCGATGAGCCCCTGGTGCAGCAGCGCGGCCCGGAACGCGGCGACCACAGCGGGGTCCGGCCGGTCCGGGCCGGAGTTCATGCCGGGCATGGCTCAGCCTGCTACCTCCCTGACCCCGTCGGGGCTCACAGACGCGGGCCCTGGCGGGAGGGCCTGTTCGGCCAGGGACGCGCCAGCCACGTGAGCCGGATCCGGCCGTCGCTGGCGGCGGCGCGGTACCGCGCCGGCCAGGGCTCGGCGGGCAGCGCCTCGATCGCCTCGATGAGCTGCCGGGACGTGACGATCTCCCCGCCGGGTATGCGCAGCAGATGGTCGGCCTTGCCGAGGATCTGGCTGGTCGCGGGGATGCCGGGCAGCTCACAGCGCAGCGGCTCGTCGGGCAGGCACCGGGCGACGTCGCGGGTGTCATAACGGAACACCGGCGTGCAGTCCCGGGCCGCGGTGGTGGACGAGATCGCCGGCCACCTGGGTCAGTACCGGCTGGTGACGGTGACCGGGCCCGGGGGTGCCGGGAAGACGCGGCTGGCCGGCCAGGTGGCGACGCAGGTGGCGGCCGCGGTAGCGGCGGCGCTCGGGATCCGGGAGCTGCCGTCGGTGGCGCCGTCCGATGCGCTGGCGAGCGCGCTGGCCCGGCGGCAGCTGCTGCTGGTGCTGGATAACTGCGAGCACGTGATCGGCGCAGCGGCGGAGCTGTGCGGCAGGCTGCTGCTCGGCGCCGACGATGTGCGGGTGCTCGCTACCAGCCGGGAGCCGCTGCGGATCGGCGGGGAGGTGCGGTACCGGCTCGGACCACTGACCCTGCCTGATCCGGATAATCCGGCGGATCCTGATTGCTCGGAGGCGGTGGCGCTGTTCGCGGACCGGGCGCGCCGGGCTGGCGCGAGCTTCGCGCTGGATGGGGAGACCACCCCGGTGGTGGCGCGGCTGGTGGCACGGCTGGACGGGATGCCGCTGGCGATTGAGCTGGCGGCGGCGCGGGTCGAGGCGCTGGGCATGACGCAGTTGCTGGACCGGATCGATGACCGGTTCAGCCTGCTGGGGGCAGGGGACCGGCTCGCGGCGGAACGGCAGCGGTGGCTGGCGGCCACCGTGGAGTGGAGTTACCGGCTGCTGGATGAACGGCAGCGGCGGGTGTTCCGCGCGGTGTCGGTGTTCCCGGAGCCGTTCACGCTGGAGGCGGCCGAGGCGGTCGCGGGGACCGGCGCCGGGCTGTCCGTGCTGCACCTGGTGGACTGAATCCGGACTCCGTCGCGGTGACGGCGGCCACGGCGTGGGGGGCCGCCCCGCCTGGCGTCCGGGTCACCGGCCATGTCTGCGACGTCTCCGATGAGGCACAGGTCCAGCGGTTCCGCGACGAACTGCTCGAGCAGCACGCCAGCGATCACGTCGACCTTGTCTTCAGCAACGCGGGCGTCGCCGGCGGCAGCAGCTTCATCAAGGACTCCCGCGAGGAGTGGGAGCGCACATTCGCCATCAACTGGCAGGGCGTGTATCTCTGCGCCCGCGTGTTCATGCCGCTGCTGATCGCCAGCGGCGACGGCGTCCTGATCAACATGAGCAGCGTGGCCGGTTTCTGGGCCACGACGGGCAATGGCGTGCCGCTGACCGCTTACTGCGCGTCGGAGTTCGCCATCAAGGGCTTCTCCGAGTCACTCATCCCCGACCTGCGCGCCAATGCACCGCAGGTCCGCGTAGCCGTGGTCATGCCGGGCCAGGTGAACACCGCCATAGCCGACAACTCCCGCCGCGCCCTTGGCCTGCCAGATTACGAGCAGCTGAGCGACGCCGAGCTGACGGAGATGATCCCCGAGGAGGCGCGGACCATACTCGTCGCCATGGGCCTGCTGCCCGAAGGCTTCTCCGCCGATGACTTCCGCCGGGCGATACCGCGGCTGAAGGAGCAGTTCGCGGACCAGGGGTTCCTCCCGGCGAAGGCGGCGGCCATCATCCTGGACGGGGTGCGATCCGGAGCCGGGCGGATCCTCGTCGGCGAGGAGGCCGAGATGCTCGACGAACATGTGCGCGCCAACCCTGAGGCCCCCTTCGACTACGAGCGCTACCCGGAGTATTACGGACCTCTGATCGAAAAAGCGCAAGCGCAAGCGTCGGGAACACCAGAACCCTAGCTGCGCGCGTACTTGAGCGCGGCCAGCGGCGCGAACACCGCAACGAAGCCGAGCGCCCACAGCAGCGACCCGCTGACCAGGTATCCGGTGGAGTGGCCGATCAGCAGCTCGGCCGGGTGGCCTTGTGACAGCGAGCGCACCGCGTCCACCATGTAGGTGACCGGCTGGTGGCTGGCGAAGACCTGCAGCCAGCCCGGCATGGACGATACCGGGATGTAGGCGCTGGACACGAACGTGAACGGGAAGACCAGCAGTGCCATGCCCTGCGCGGCCTGCGGCGTCCCGGCCATCAGCCCGAGCAATATGAACAGCCACTCGAAGGCGAACCCGAAGACCACGCAGAGGCCGAAGGCGGCCAGCGAGTCCTGAACGGGCCCGTGGATGCGGAACCCGACCGCGAACCCGATGGCGGCGGTCACGATCAGCCCCCAGGTGTTCCAGGCAGTGTCCGCGATCGCGCGGCCGGTCAGGAAGCAGAGCCGGGGGACTGGCAGCGAGCGCAGCCGGTCCACGAACCCCTGCTGCAGGTCCTCGGCCGCCCCGGTCGCCGCGTTCATCCCGGTGAACAGTACGCCGGTGGTGATGAACCCGGGCACGAGGAAGTCCACGTACGGGATGCCGCCCTTGATCGGGATGGCACCGCCGAAGACATACCGGAAGATCAGCAGGAACATCGCGCCCTGAATGGTACCGAGCACGATGAGCTGCGGGGTGCGCATGTAGCGCAGCAGGGAACGGTACGTGATCTGGAGCGTGCTGGGGCCGAGCCCGGTCGTCCTGGTAGCCGGCGCGGCAGCGATGACAGCCATGTCTTTCCTCTTCTTCCTGAATTTCAGCGGTGAGATGCCCCGGCCCCGGCCGCGGTGGCGGAGGCGGCGTCCGGCTGCCCGGTCAGGGCCAGGAACACCTCGTCGAGTCTGGGCTGGCGCAGCGCGATGTCCTCGACCTCGACGCCGGCCTCCTGCACCGCGCGCAGCGCCTCCATCAGCACACGGCCGCCGCCCTCGACCGTGACGCCGACCTGGCGGGTCCCCTGGTCGATCCGGACCTCGCCGTGGCCGGAGCGGCCCAGCACCCGTGCCACTTGCGGGATGTCGCCGGAGTTGCGGACGTGCACCTCGATGACCTCGCCGCCGACCCGCTGCTTGAGCTCGGACGGCGTCCCGTCCGCGACCACCCGGCCGTGATCGATTATCACGACGTGGCTGGCCAGGTTGTCCGCCTCGTCCAGGTACTGGGTGGTAAGCAGCACGTCCGTCCCCTGCCCGACCAGCGTCCTGATGGCATCCCACAGCTCGATCCGGCTGCGCGGGTCCAGGCCGGTAGTCGGCTCGTCAAGCAGGAGCAGTCGCGGCGCGCCGACCAGGCTGGCGCCGAGGTCGAGCTTGCGCCGCATGCCGCCGGAGTAGGTGCGCACGAGCCGGTCGCCCGACTCGGTCAGCCCCAGGGCGGCGAGCACCGAGGCCGCATTGGCCGTGGCGCTCTTCCGGCTCTGGCCGAACAGCCTTGCCACCATCCGCAGGTTCTCCCGCCCGGTCATGGCGGGTTCGATGGCCGCGAACTGCCCGGCCAGGCCGATGATCCGGCGGACCTCAGCCGCCTGGCGACCCGCGTCGTACCCGCCGACCCGCAACTCGCCCCGGTCGGGCTGCAGCAGGGTGGCCACCATCCTGATGAACGTGGTCTTGCCCGCCCCGTTCGGTCCGAGCAGCGCTACGACCTGCCCGGATTCAGCCGTCAAGTCGAGCCCGTCCAGGGCCTGGGCCTTGCCGAAGTGCTTGGCCAGCCCCCTGGCCTCGATGATGGGCGCCATCTGGCACCTTCCTCCCGTAGAACGTAACCCGAACGCGATACACCGCATCCTCGCACGCGATATAGCTCAATGTCAAACGATGTTCGATTGACCCGAAGGGCGTTCTACGAGACGTACACTAACGATATGGCAGAAGACGCGCCGCAGCCGTGGCGGGACACCGAAGGCCTGCCCGAGCCGCCCTGGCGCGCGGCGCGCAAGCCGTCGTCCCGCGCGCCGCTGACCCGGCAGGCCATCGTGGACGCGGCGCTGCGCGTGCTGGACGCCGAGGGCGTGGACGGCCTGTCGATGCGCCGGGTGGGCGATGAGCTCGGGGCCGGGGCGGCGTCGATCTACTGGCACGTACGGAACAAGGACGAGCTGCTCCAGCTCGTGTTCGAGCGGGTGATGGAGGAGGCTGAGCTGCCCCCGCCCGACCCGTTGCGGTGGCAGGAGCAGCTTGGCGCGCTCGCGATCCAGATGCGCGCGATCTTGAACAGGCACCGCGACGTGGCGCGGATCTCGCTCGGCCGCGCGCCCACCGGGCCCACCGTGGCCGTGTTCACCGAGTGGATGTTCACCCTGCTCAAGCCCGTCGGCATCCCGGACAAGGTAATCGCCTACCTGGGCGACCTATTCGGCCTGTACGTGGGCGCGTTCGCGTTCGAGGAGAGCCTGGGCTCCGGCTCCTTCGACACCCAGGGCCTGCCGCCCGAGCAGTTCCTTGAGATGGTCAAGGACTACATGCGGTCACTGCCCGAGGACCGGTTCCCGTACACCAGGCAGGCCGCGGACCTGATCTTCGCGAGCGACCGGGACGACCGGTACGCGTTCGGGGTCGACCTGATAATCCGCGGCCTGCAGACGTTCGCCACCAAGCCACCCGGCTCCTAGGACCGCTACTGGGCGGTCAGGGCCGGGTTGAGTCGGACGAGCCGCACGGGGCTTGTCTCGTCGAGTTCGGCGACGCCCTCCCGTGACTTCACGAAGTCGGAGAAGGAACGGTAGCCGAGCGCCTTTTCGCTGAATGACGGGTCCATGCGCCGCATCTGGCTCTTCACCGCGGAGCTGTGCAGCCAGTCCGCGTCGTCCTTTTCCTGGCCAAGCCGCAGCGCCCGTTCCAGCAGGCTGGTCGCGACTTCCTGCGGGTCCTCCGCATCGGCATCCGCCTCGTCGCTCACCCCGGGATCCGCCTCGTCGGTCACCGCAGCCGCCGACCGCCTGGTGCGCCGCGTGCCCCGTGCGGGCGGCGCGTCGACGGGCTCGTCAGTTCCGGCCGGCGTGATGCCCGGCAGCGCGTCGTAGGTCACCAGCTCATCACACGCCGCGGCGAGCGCCCTGCTGGTCGATCCCGCGACCCCGACAGCGACCACGTAACGGCCCAGCCGCCTGCACCGCTGGGCCAGGGCGATGTAATCGGAGTCCCCGGCCACGATCACTACATGGGTCAGGTCCGGAAGGCGGAACATGTCCTCCACCGCATCCACGGCGAGCCTGATGTCGGCGCCGTTCTTGGCGTAGGCGGCCGCCGGGAACAGCTGCACCAGATCCACGGCGCGGCTGACCAGCTGCCCCCGGTAGCCGGCGTTCACGGGGTCTGACCAGTCCGCGTAGGCGCGGGTGAGCACCAGCGTGCCGAACGACGAGGCGAAGTCGATCACCGCGCCGACATCCACGCTGGCGCGCAAGAGCTTCTCCGCGATGTCGGGATCGGCCGGCCTGTCGGCCCGGCTGAACCCGCGCGCCTTGTCACGCTGGAACTGGCCCCGGCCGTGTACCTGGTCATACCGTGAGATCACGATGTTGTCGAAGTCGATGTAGACCGCGACACGGGTGACACCAGAGTCGTTCATCGCCGCTCTTCTCCTCCAGATGCCCCGCGCCAGCCAGCCCGGCAGCTCAGCAGCACGGAAACGATGACCCCACTGTCGCACAGCCCCCGCCACGGCGACCATCACGGCAAGAACCAGGCCCGTACCACGGCCCTCACGCGCGGCTGGTGACGCTGACCGGGCCGGGCGGGGTCGGGAAGACCCGGCTGGCGGTGGCGGCGGGCGAGCGGCTGGAGGATCGCTTTGCCGGGGGCACGGTGTTCGACAGCCCCGGCGGCCGGCCCCGCCCGCGGGTGCTGGGAACGATCCGCGAGTTCGTCGCCGAGCGGCTGGCTGCCCGGCCGGACGCCGCCGAGATCGAGCGCCGTCACGCCGGCTACTACCGGGCGCTGGCCGGGCAGGGGGACCGGCCGCTGCGCGGCGCGGGCCAGAACGAGTGGCTGGAGCTCCTGCAGGCCGAGGCAGGCAACCTGGCCGCCGCTGTGCGCTGGTACCTGGCCCACGACCCCGCGCCGCTGCCCCATCTGTTCCGGGCCCTGTTCCCCTGGTGGTCACTGCGGGACCGCCAGGCCGAGGCCCGGCCCTGGGTCGAGCAGCTCCTGCCCCTCGCCCTGACCCTGGCCGCCTATGCCCGGCTGGAGCTCGCTGAAGGTGACCCGGAGCGAGCGGCGCGGCTGGCAGGCGCGGCCCAGGGCCTGCGTCAGCGAGTCGGCCTGCGGGCATGGCCGATGCTCCGGTAGGGAGAGGCCGAGCTGGTGACCCAGATCCGCCAGGCGCTGGACGCGTACCGGTTCGATCAGGCTTTCTCTGCTGGCACCAGGCTTAGCCAGCGAGAGGCGGTGGCTGCCGTCCGAGACCGGAGCGGCACCGGAACTGCTGATAACCCAGCGACGACGGCGGGAGCCTGATCAATCACGGCAGTCTTACCGGCTTCCCCGGTTACGACCGGATACGGCAGGGGACGTAGCTGCCGGCCTCAGATGCTTGCGGTCCGCTTGAACAAGATGGTGGCGAGGGTGAAGGCGACGCCTATGATGCCGCCGAACTCGGTCAGTGTGAGCCAGAGGTGCGTGGCGGGTGGCTGGTTCAGGAGCAGTGCCCGGATGGTGTCGACAGCCTGGGTGACGGGCTGGTTGGCGGTGACGACACGCAGCCAGGACGGCATCGTTCCGGCCGGGACGAGGGCGCTGCTGAAGAAGATCGGGATGATGATGATCGCACCGAGTTGCTGGGCGACTTCCACGCTCTTGCCGAGCAGTCCGATCAGCGCGGCGAGCAGGGACAGGGCAAGCGTGACGAGGAGGAAAACGGCGACTGCTGTGGCCCATCCGCGGATGCCAGCGGCCGGGCGGAAGCCGACGGCGTAGCCGGCTCCGATGGTCACGACGAGGCCGAGCAGGCTGCGTGCGAGATCGGCGATGAGGTGGCCAGTGATGACAGCGGACTTGGCCATGGGCAGGGTGCGGAACCGGTCCATGACCCCTTCCAGCATGTCGGCGGCGACGCTGACCGTCGTGGTGACTGCGGCGAAGGCCGCTGCGACGACGAGGATCCCGGGCATCACGAAGTTGATGTAGCTGCCGGGCGTGCCGGTGTTGATGGCGCCGCCCAGCAGGAAGTCGGCGACCAGCACGATCAGGACGGGCTGCACTGTGACGTTGGCTAGCTGCTCGGGGTCGTGGCGGATGTGCCGGAGGCTGCGTTTGGCCATTTCCCAGTAGTCGCTGGCGACCCAGGCAGCGGACTGGCGGCTGGTCCCGGCATGCACGGCGGTCATGCCGCGTCGCCGGCTGCGCTTGCGGCCCGCGCATGACCGGTGAGCTGGAAGTACACGTCGTCAAGGTCCGGCTCGCGGAGCGAGAACCGCTCGATACCAGCGCCTGCCCGCACGGCCGCCC
>JBOHCG010000023.1:0-29798 GCA_050698735.1 Streptosporangiaceae bacterium
CCCCCCCCCCCCCCCCCCCCCCCCCCCCCGTTTTAAGGAACCGGCGACCACGTAGATCTACACTCGCCTCTTCGTGTGACGCGTCAGATGGGTATAAGCCACAGCCCTGGACCGCCGCCGCGGCGGCGCGGGTCGGCGCCGACCGGGTGCGCCTGATCCGGGCTGACCTGTTCGACTGGACCCCTGACCGCCGTTATGACGTGGTGTTCTTCGGCTTCTGGCTCTCGCACGTGCCGCTGGAGCGCTTCGAGTCCTTCTGGTCGCTGGTCGCCGACTGCCTGAAAGACGATGGCCGCGTATTTTTCGCCGACGATGCCTACCGCACAGCCGAGGAGCTCGTGGAAGGCCCATCCTCGTCGACCATCCGCCGCCGGCTCGCTGACGGGACGCCCTATCACCTGGTGAAAGTCCCCCACCGCCCGGCGGAACTGGAAGAGCGGCTCCGGCGGCTCGGCTGGAATATCGAGGTCACCGCCGCGGCCGGGCCTGTCTACTGGGGATCAGGAAGCCGAAGCTGACCAATCGGACAGTTCCGTGATCACGGGCAGTTCGGACCGTATATCAACCCAAACTGCCCGCGATCATGGGATGAGGGAAACCACTCATCGTTCTGGATAGAGCGAAAAGTTCGGGACCTCGGCGGGGCTTGGGCACTGGTGGTTGGCGGTCAGGATAGGTGGGCGGCCAGGGTGAAGCGGGGGTCTGGGGACGGGTCGCCACAGGCGAGGTTGGCGGCGATCTCGCCGACCAGGGGGGCGAACTTGGCGCCGTGGCCGGAGCACGGGGAGCAGACGACGAACGGGCCGTGGAGTGGTGCGCCTCCCGGGCCGGCGGGGCGGGCCGGTGGCTGTGCCGGCAGGGGTTAGTGGTCTGGGTTTCCGCTGAGGCGGGGGGCGTTGGCTCCTTCGACGGCTTCGGCGCTGCGGGTGTCGCCGCGGGCGCAGAGGCCTGCCTCGATGCCGGCCAGGTCGCCTACCGGGCGGTTCTGGCTCAGCTTGGCCTTTGCCTCGATGCGGGTGATCTGCAGTTCCAGGCCGACGATGGCGCGCAGCTGGCCCTCGATGAAGGCGCGCGGCGCGTCGTCCACCGACCAGGCGGGCGACTGGCCGGGGAAGGTCATGCGGGCCGCCTCGTGCTTGGCCGTCAGCCGGCGGACGACGTCCTCGACCCAGGCCGGGTCGTCGTGCACGACCAGTCGGCCGTAGACGTGCGCGGTGACGTAGTTCCAGGTGGGGACGACCCGGCCGTGCTCGGCCTTGGACGCGTACCAGGACGGGGAAATATAGGCATCGGGACCGCGGATGATGGCAAGCGACTCGCCGAGCGCGGGCTTGCGCCACTGGTCGTTGTTGCGGGCCACGTGGCCGTAGAGCGTGCCGTGCTCGCCCGCCACGGGCTCGTACGCGAACGGCAGCATGGTGGCGAGCATGCCGTCGGCCGTCTGCGTTATCAGGTCGGCCGCGCCGTGCCTGGCCAGCAGCTCGTCGACGGCCGCGTCCGTGAGGGCGAAATGGGCGGGGATATACATATACGCCTCCGCTACCAGGCTACGTGCCGAAGGAACGGGTCAGGCCGGCCCAGACGGCGTCGTAGTCGTCCTGGCGGTGCGGGGACTGCATGGCATGCCGGGTGGGGATCATCATCCAGCGGCTCTCGAACATGAACGCCAGCGTGCCGTCGATCTTCTGCGGTGCCAGCTCGGCCGTGCTCGCCCGGGCGTAAGTCTCGGCGTCCGGGCCGTGCGAGGTGAAGGTGTTGTGCAGGCTGGCGCCGCCGGGCACGAAGCCCTCGGCCTTGGCGTCGTAGACGCCGGTCACCAGGCCCATGAACTCGGACATGACGTTGCGGTGGTACCAGGGCGGGCGGAAGGTGTCCTCGCCGACCAGCCAGCGCGGCGGGAAGATCACGAAGTCCACGTTCGCCAGGCCGGGCAGCTCGCTAGGTGAGGTGAGCACGGTGAAGATCGACGGGTCCGGGTGGTCGAAACTGATCGTGCCGATCGCCATGAAGTTCGCGGTGTCGTACTTGTACGGTACGTAGTTCCCGTGCCAGCCGACCACGTCCAGCGGCGAGTGGTCGTAGCCGGCGGCCCACAGGTTCCCGCCGAACTTCTGCACCACCTGAACGGATCCCTCGACGTCCTCGTAGGCAGCCGAGGGGGCCAGGAAGTCACGCTCGTTGGCCAGCCCGTTAGCGCCGATCGGCCCGCGCTCGGGGAGCGTGAACGGGGCGCCGAAGTTCTCGCACAGGTAGCCGCGGACCCAGCGCGAGTCCTCGGTCATTCCCACCCGGAACCTGATGCCGCGCGGGATCACCGCGATCTCGCCGGGCCCGACGGCCAGCGGGCCGAGTTCGGTGACCAGCAGCACCTCGCCGTGCTCCGGCACGAGCAGCAGCTCGCCGTCGGAGTCGACGAAGTATCGGCGGGTCATGCTGCAGTTCGCGCCGTATGTGTGCACGGCCATGCCGTTGCGGGTCCTCAAGTCGCCGTTGCCGGCGACGGTATAAAGGCCGTCGACGAAGTCGGTGGGGTCCGCCGGGACCGGCAGCGGATCCCAGCGCAGCCGGTTCGGGTCAGGCTCGATCTCATCGAAAGGGGTCCCGCGCAGGTCCCCCTGGGCGATGCGGGAGAACCTCGGGTGTGCCGCGGACGGCATGATCCGGTAGACCCAGGTGCGCCTGTTGACCGCGCGCGGCTGGGTGAACGCGGTCCCGCTGAGCTGTTCCGCATACAGGCCGAGCGGCGCGCGCTGCGGCGAGTTGCGCCCGGCCGGCAGGGCGCCCGCCACCGCCTCGCTGGCGAACTCGTTGCCGAACCCCTGCTGGTAGCTGAACTCCCGCTGGCCCGCACCGCTTGTCGGCGCACCGCTCGTCGGCTGGTGGACGGCGACATCGACCATGACTGCCTCCTTGAGCCCGTTCGCTTCCTCCATCCAATCACCGACCGGTCCGTGGCGGGACCGCGCCCCCTGCAGTATCTCTGTCCCCGAAATACCTGGTCCAGTGAGTGGAGCGGGCGTGCAACGTTTTTTTGCACGTACGCATGCACTTGCATTCGCTCTGTTAGGCTGCCCCGTGCAAGTGATCATCACGGCGCTCTGGCGTCCCGCCCATGTCCAGGTTTCACATCCTTCTCAAGGAGCACGATGCAGTTCAACAACGGCATCCCAGCCGACCAGCTAGCGCCAGTGCACTGGCGCAAGAGCACGGCCAGCAACCCGAGCGGAAGCTGCGTCGAGGTAGCCGAACTGCCCGATGGCGCGGTCGCCGTCCGTAATTCCAGGTACCCGTCCGGGCCTGCGCTGGTCTACACGCGAGCCGAGATCGCCGCGTTCGTGACCGGGGCCAAGGGCGGCGAGTTCGACGACCTGTGCGCGGGCGGCGGTATCGAGTCATTATCTAGAAGTCGCCAAATGGTGTCCCAGCGTCGCGCTCGCGCGATGATATAGTGCGCTCTGTCCTCCGCCGTGACCGACGAGGCGGACGGCGCCATGGTCGTTGCCGTTCGGCACGGAAGGCTGGCGGTGAGCAGCAAGTCCATCGGGCATCGGAGCGAGGTGAGCGCGGTTCAGGTGGACAGCGAACCTCCTGCCGAAGCCTCGGGCCCGACGGTGCCGCGCATGATACTGGGAAGCCAGCTGCACCGCTTCCGCGAGGCGGCAGGCATCACGCCCGAGGAAGCAGCGTATGAGATCCGGGCGTCTCGCTCCAAGATCAGCCGGATGGAAAACGGCCGGGTCCGGTTCAAGGAGCGGGACGTCACGGACCTGCTCACGCTGTACGGCGTCACCGACACCAAGACGCACGCCGCCATGGTGACCCTGGTCCGGCAGGCTAACGCGCAGGGCTGGTGGTCACGGTACGGAGACGTGACGGCCGACTGGTTCGAGGGCTACCTGGGCCTTGAGATGGCCGCTTCGGTCATCCGCTCGTTCGAGCTGCAGTTCGTGCACGGCCTGTTCCAGACCGAGGCCTACGCCCGCGCCGTCACGCTGCTTGGCCGCACGGCCGCGCCCGAGGAGGAGATCGAGCGGCGGGTGAGCCTGCGGCTCAAGCGCCAGGACCTGCTGACGAACCCGGATCCGCCGCAGGTGTGGTCGGTCATCGACGAGGGGGCGCTGCGCCGCCCAGTGGGCGGCCGCAAGGTAATGCGGGCACAGCTGAACCGGCTCGTAGAGGGATCCGCGATGCGTCACGTCACCTTCCAGGTGGTGCCGTTCCAGCGCGGCGGGCACGCGGCCGCCGGCGGGTCGTTCACCGTGCTGCGCTTCGGCGAGGCCGACGTGCCGGACGTCGTGTACATCGAGCAGCTCACCAGCGCCCTCTACCTGGACAAGCGCGAGGATGTCGACCACTACATGGAGGTCATGAACCACCTCAGCACCGAGGCCCTGACCCCCGCCGAGACCGTGCGCTTCATCGAGGAGATCGCCAAGGAGACCTAGGCAGTGCGCTAGTTCTTCCTGGCCGCGGCGTAACCGAGCAGGGTCGCGAGGGCGAGCGCGCTGCGGGGGGCATAGGCGATGCGCCATAGTCCGCCGTGGGCTGCCGCGTGTGCCTCGTCATGCCACGGGTGCGGCTGCGCGGGGCCGCCGCCGGTGTGCAGGTCATGGACGAGCAGCGCGGCCATCAGCGTCCGGCAGGTGGGGGGTTCGAAGACCTCGAGGCCGAATCGGTGCGAGCCCGCGTACGCCGCCGCCAGCACGCGGTTCTTGGTGACCGACCGGGTGCGGGTGGGCGGGGCGACGTTCATCGACACGGTCGCGCCCTCGTCCCTGGCCAGCGTGGCGCGCCAGCGCTGCAGGCGCTTGGCGAGCGCGTAGTTGGGGCCCTGCTGGGGCACCAGGCCGTCGCAGACGCCGGGGTCGGCGCCCGCCGGGTAGGCGCGCCGGAGCAGCCGGCCGCCGGACAGCACCCGCAGCGGGTAGCTGCCGAGCTTCGCCGCAGGGGACCTGGCTGCGTAGGCGCTGGCGGACTGGGCGACCGCGTCGGCGGGGACGGCGAACACGTCCGTCGGCGTGGCGAGGAAGGCGAGCGCGACGTCGCCGCGCACGGCCCGCAGGCGCGCGGTCAGCGCGTCGACGGCGGTGGCCACGCGGACGTTTGCCGCGCCGTCGGCGTAGACGTAGTTGCCGAGCACCAGCGGGCCGTCGACCGCGGCAAGCCAGTCGGCGGCGGCCGGCACGTCACGGATCAGGTCCAGGCCCGCGCGGCTGGCGAGGCCCTGGTCGTCCCGGCGGCCCTGGTCCCGCCGGTCCTGGTCCCGCCGGTCCTGGTCCCGCCGGCCCTGGTCGTCCCGGCCCTGGTCGTCCCGGCGGTCCTGGTCGTCCTGACCGTCATGGCGGTGCTGGCCGGCTTGGTGATCGGCGGCGACCGGGGCCAGCAGCGTACCGCCGACGTGCCGGGCCGCCTCGATCATCCGATCCCAGATGACGGGATCGGGCAGGTCGACGGCGGCCACCCGGGCGCCCCAGCCGAGCAGCACAGGCAGCGGGCTGAGCTCGGCGCCCGCACCGAGCACGGCCACCGTGCGGCCGGGCAGGGACAGCCAGCCCGGATTGGCCGCGACCGCCCGGACGGCCTGCGCACAGGACGGCTCGATGACGCCGCCGGTGACCCACGCATCCAGCCTGCGCAGCAGGGCATCGCCGGCCAGCCGCTCGCCGCGGTAGGGCACCGCGAGTTCCTTGTCGGCTTCCCCGCCGCCCGCCACCGTGACCGTGACCGTGTCGGGCACGCACCGGGCCGGCTCGGACATCAGTGCGTCGAGCCCCGATTCCGCCCCGTCCGTGCCCACCACGCGCATCCGCCGGTACAGCGATTCCAGGCCGTCGCGGGCGACGGCGATGGCGTCCTGGCGCGAGGCCAGCCCCGCCTCGATGAGCCGGCGGAAATGCCGCGGGTAACCCCGCCGCCAGTCCTGCTCGCGCTCGGCGTCGCGGGCTCCGGCCGAGTCGACCCGGTGCAGGGCATCGGCGACGACGGCGCGGCCGAGCGCCGAGGTGCTCCGGCGGCCGTCCGCGGCGCGGGGGAAGACCACCCCGGCCGGCTCGTCGCTGCTCATCGGAATCCCCTCGGCTTTTCCAGCTTTCCGGGCTTCCCGGACGCAGGGTGGTGATCAGGATGGCATTTCCCTGACCACTTCGCTAGAGCTCTTATCCCGCCGCAGGCCCTGGAACCTGGGGTGGCGCAGTTCGCCCTCCTCCGTCCATTCGCTGAACCCGACCTCGCCGACGAGACGGGGCTCGACCCAGTGCACCGCGGACTTGGGCAGCCCGGGGCCGCGCTCGAAGGCGGGCGTCGGGCGCTCATCGGCCGCCAGCGCCGCGTGCAGGCTGGTCAGCGTGCGCTGATCGAAGCCGGTGCCGACCTTGCCCGCGTAGGTGAGCTTGCCGTCGCCGTCGTAATAGCCGAGCAGCAGCGCGCCGAACCCGGTACGCGAGCCCTTCGGGTCGGTGTAACCGCCGATGACGAACTCCTGGCCGCTCTCGCACTTGAACTTCAGCCAGTCCCTGCTGCGGCCGGCCCTGTACGGCGCGTCCGTGCGCTTGGCGATCAGCCCCTCCCAGCCGAGGCTGCAGGCCTCCCGGAAGTACGCCTCGCCGTCGGTGTCCCTGTGCTCGGCGAAACGCAGCGGGTCACGGTAGGACAGCAGGTCGCACAGCAGCCGCTTGCGCTCGCTTAGCGGCAGGGGACGCACGTCGCGGCCCTGCGCCCACAGCAGGTCGAAGATGTAGATGTACACCGGCACCTCGCCGCGCAGCTTCGGCCCGGGATCGCGCACCCCGAGCCGCTGCTGCAGCCGGGAGAACCTGGTCTCGTCCCCTTCGAAGGCGACGACCTCCCCGTCCACGACGAAGTCGCCGGCGTCCTGGGCCATCAGCGCCTCGGCGATCTCCGGGTACGTGCTCGTGACGATCTGCTGGTTGCGGGTCATCAGCCGCAGCCGAGACCCGGCGCGGAACGCAAGGCAGCGCTCGCCGTCGAACTTGCGCTCATAAATCCACGCCGAGTCGGAGAACCTGTCCTTGGTGAGCGTGGCGAGCTCGGGTTCGAGCCAGTCGGGCTGCGTCGTCTGGTCCGTGGCGTCCGTCATGCTCCGATACTGCCACCAGGTTTTCGTGAAGGTATCGCGGCCCGGCATCGGGGAAGGGTGAGGCGAGAGCGGATGCGGGCGAGAAGTGGGATGCTGGAAGTGGGAGGTTTGACGCGGTGGCGGATAAGTGGCTGACGTTCGACTGCTACGGGACGATCGCGGACTGGAACACCGGGATGGGCAGGCCGCTCGAGGCGATAGCGGGGCGCGAGGCCGGGCGGCTGCTCGGCGCCTACCACCGGGCGGAGCTGGAACTCGAGGCCGGTCCCGGCTGGATGCCCTACCGGGAGGTGCTCACCTCCGGGCTCGCGTGGGCGGCCGAGCGGGAGGGCCTCACGCTGCCGACGGACGGCGCGGAGGCGTTCGTCCGTGCCTGGCCTGATATGCCGGTGTTCGAGGACGCGGGCACAGCGCTGACGGCACTGCGGGAGCAGGGCTGGCGGCTGGCGATCCTGACGAACTGCGACGACGACCTCTTCGCTACCACCAGGTCGCGGCTGCCGGTTGAATTCGACCTCTGGGTGACCGCGCAGGAGGTCGGCAGCTATAAGCCCGACCTCGGGCACTTCCGCAAGTTCGCCGAGAAGGCGGAGGTCACCAAGTCCAGCTGGATTCACGTGGCGAACAGCTGGGTGCACGACATCCTGCCCGCGGCCAGGATGGGGCTGCGCTCGGTCTGGGTGGACAGGGACCTGACCGGGCATCCCGCGAAGCTCGCGGAGCGGCGCATCACCTCGATGCGCAGGCTGCCGGAAGCGGTCGCCGATGTCAGCGCCTTCCTGCCGAAGTAGGCCGCGGGCCCGCCTGGCGCCCGGCGCGGCCGCCGGCTGATCAGGGGCTCCGGCTGATCAGGGGCTCCGGGAGATCAGGGGCTCCGGGAGATCAGGGGCTCCGGGAGATCAGGGGCTCCGGGAGATCAGGGGCTCCGGGAGATCAGGGGCTCCGGGAGATCAGGGGCTCTCGGGTCCGGCGAAGGCCGAACTGTCGCTCGCGCACGCGGCCGCGGCGGTGATGCCGCCGTTGGCTACGGCCAGGCCGGTGACGCCGGGGGTCGGGCTGGGCGAGCCGGTGGGTGAAGCAGCCGGGTTCGGCGAGCCGGACTGCTGCACGGTCGGGGTGACGGACGGCGACGGCGAGGCCTGGGCGTTCAGGCCGGTGAAGTCCGAGCCGAGGATCAGCTCGACGGTGCCGGGGGTCAGGCTGGCGTCCTGCAGGTCGGTGACGCCGGAGAGGGCCTGCTTGAGCGTGTTCACCTCGGCCATGTCGGCGGTTGAGGCGTACTCGATCACCGAGTTGGTGTAGGAGAAGTTCGCGGCGTCGCCGGTGCCGGTCACGTCGAAGCCCCGGCTGGTCAGCCCGGCTGCCGTCTGTGCCGCGACGCCGGGCGTCCCGGAGCCGTTCAGTACCTGGACCTTGACGTTAGCCGGGCTTGTGGTGGCGAGCACCTGCGCGCTGGCCGGCGCGGGCGCGGGGGTGGTAGAGACCTTCGGCACCGTGACGTCGTGCGCGATGGCCGAGAACACCTCGCCGGCCTGCGGCTGCGCGAGCTGGACGCGATCGTTGTTGGCGGGCCACGGCTGGTTCGGCGCGGTCAGGAACTGGACGTTCTGGCTGGACAGGTGGTGCAGGCTCTCGCCGATCTCCACCAGGTCGCCCACCGTCATGCCAGAGTCCGTGGTCATCTGGGCGGCGGCGTCGCTGACCACGTTCAGCAGCCTGATCGGGTTCGACAGCAGTCCGCTGCCCAGCACGTCCTTGACCACCTGTGCGGACATGAACTGATCCCGCTGGATCCGCTGCAGGTCAGATCCGGTCCCGATGTCCTCGCGGGTGCGCCAGAATGCCAGCGCCTGGACGCCGTTGATGTGGTGCTCACCCGCGGTCAGGGCCAGGCCGGAGACTGGGTCGTTCACGTTATACGGCACGCAGACGCTGACCCCGCCGACGTCATTGACGACGTTGACGAAGCCGAGCATGCCGATCCCGATGAAGTGGTTGATGTAAATGCCCGTCTGCTGCTCGACCGTCCTCCACAGGCAGCCCGGGCCGCCGATCTCGAGCAGCGAGTTGATCTGCACGTACGAGGTCAGATCCTGCTGCTGGCCGGTATAACCCGGGCCTGCGGCGCATGAGTACATCGGCACCATCGTGTCGCGCGGGATGCTCAGCACGGTGACCGCGTGCCGCCCTGGCGAGATGTGCACGATCATGATCGTGTCGGTGTTATCGGTCTGGTCGCTACCCGTGTGCAGGATGTACTGCTCGTGCGGGGTCAGGCCCTTTCTAGTGTCATCGCCATAGACCAGGATGTTCATCGAGGTCGTGCTGTACTGCTGCGGGCGCTGGCCGAGTTCCGCGCGGGGGACCTGGACGCGGGTGATGCTGTCGTAGATTTCGCGGTACTTCAGGTAGGCGGTCAGCGTGCCCGCGCTAAGGACGACGACCGCGGCTACCGCAACCCAACGCAGAACGTGCCGCTTTTTTCCCTCCCTCGGCCGTCTCCGTCTGGGCCGTATCCGCACGCCTGACCTCCCGCCGACTGGGGTAGCCAGTCCATTGCAGAACGGATGCCTGATGCCAGTAGTTCCCAAAATGTTACCCAGGACGGCAGAATCCATCCGTCTCTGGCAGATCGTAATATGCCGTTAAGCAGGGATATATCAGGACTCAGAGGCTGATGTCGCGGGGGGCGCACTGAGACGGCGCAGCGCCGCGCGGACAAGCTTGGGATCGGTCGTCGGCCAGAACGGCGGCAGTGACGCCCGCAGGAAGTCACCGTAACGCGCGGTGACCAGCCGGGGATCGAGCACGGCCACGACGCCTCTGTCGGTCGTGGTCCGCAGCAGCCGCCCTGCGCCCTGGGCCAGCAGCAACGCGGCGTGCGCCGCCGCGACGGTCATGAACCCGTTGCCGCCTCTCGCGGCCACGGCGCGCTGCCGTGCCGAGGCCAGCGGGTCGTCTGGCCGCGGGAACGGGATGCGGTCGATGACCACTAGCTGCAGCGAGCGGCCCGGCACGTCCACCCCCTGCCACAGCGACAGGGTGCCGAACAGGCAGGTCGGCTCGTCCTCGGCGAACTGCCTGACCAGCTGGGCGGTGACGTCGTCGCCCTGGCAGAGCAGCGGGTGGCTGATCCGCTGGCGCAGCGTGCCCGCCGCTTCCTTGGCCGCCCGCATCGACGAGAACAGGCCAAGCGTCCGGCCGCCCGCGGCCTCGATCAGCTCCTCGAGCTCGGTCAGGTACGCCTCGGGCAGCCGGTCCCTGTCGGGCGGCGGAAGATGCCGGGCCAGGTACAAGATCCCGCTGCGCGGATGGTCGAACGGCGAGCCGACGTCGATCCCCGACCACGTCCCAGGGGGTACGGGGGGCCGGGCAGGCCCCCCGTGAGTGGGGGGGTCGCCGGGGGGGTCATCCCCCCGGGGGAGAGACAGCCCCCATTGGACAGCCAGGGGGTTGAACGAGCCGCCCAGGGCGAGGGTCGCGGAGGTGAGCACGACCGGGCGCTCGGCGAACAGGCGGTCTCGCAGGATGGGGCCGACCTCGAGCGGCGCGACCCGCAGCGTGGGCGGGCGCCTCGCGTCCTCTGCGAACGGCAGGTCGAGCCAGACCACCTCCCTGCGGTCCGCGATATCCGCGTCGAACACCTCCAGGATCCGCTGCGCGGTGCGGTGCAGTTCGTCGAGCGAGGACAGCGCCAGCCGGGCCGCGGCCGCCTGCGCCGGGTCTGCGTCGAGCTCCTGGACGCGGGCTCGGATCGCCCCGGCGCACGCGCCCGCCGCCTCGCGGACCGAGCCAAGCGTCGCGGCCAGCGTGTCCGACAGCACGTCCATCCGGCCCGCGCGCGCGTCGCCGAGATCCAGGCTGAGCGCGGTCGCCGCATGGCGCAGGCCGTCGGCAACGTCGGGCGGCCCCTCGGCCTCGGTGTCGATCAGCCGGACGCTGCGCCGGGCGGCAGCCTCCACCGCCGGACCGGACAGCTCCCCCGCCGTGGCCGAGGTGACCCGGTCTACCAGGTCGTGTGCCTCGTCGATGATGACCACGGCGTGCTCGGGCAGGACGTCCATGTCGGAGGTCGCGTCTATGGCGAGCAGCGCGTGGTTGGTGACGACGATGTGCGCCTTCGCGGCCTCCTCCCGCGCCCGCTCGGCGAAGCACCGCGAGCCGAACTTGCAGCGATGCGGGCCGATGCACTCCTGCGCGCTGACCGAGACCTGGCGCCAGGCCGCCTCGGGCACGCCGGGCACGAGCTCGTCCCTGTCGCCGGTCGTGGTCTGCTCCGCCCACTCGTGCAGCCGCTTCACCTGACGGCCGAGCGGCGACGTCGGACCCGCGTCGGCCGGATCGAACAGCGCGTCCTGCGGGTCCTCCGCCACGCCGCCGCTCTGCCTGTGCAGGCACAGGTAGTTGCGCCTGCCCTTCAGGATGGCGAACGCGGGCTCCCGGCCGAGCACCGGTTTCAGCGCCGCGACCAGGCGCGGCAGGTCCCGGTCGATGAGCTGGCGCTGCAGCGCGATGGTCGCCGTCGCCACCACGACCGTGCTGTCGGTCAGCACCGCGTGCCGCACCGCCGGGACCAGGTACGCCAGCGACTTGCCCGTTCCCGTCCCGGCCTGGACGGCGAGATGCTCGCCGGTCTCGATGGAATGCTGGACGGCCTCGGCCATCGCGACCTGCCCGGGCCGCTCCGCGCCGCCGATGCCAGCTACGGCGGCCGCGAGCAGCTCGGCGACGCCGGGAACGTCGGGCCGTGGCTTGCGGTTGCGACCTGCGGACACGTCGGAACGGTACCTCGTGCAGGCCCCTTGCGGCGACCACGCAGGACGCCGCGCAGGTGAGTGGGCGTGTCACCACGGCCCGTTCGGGTAAATTCTGCTTTTGATCTTGAAAGGGGCGTAACCGATGACGAGCGCTGAGCTTTTGACGGACGCTTTCGGCAGGGTACGGGAGGAGGTCCACGAGGCGGTCGACGGGCTGACCCGCGAGCAGCTGGCATTCCGGCTTGACCCCGATGCCAACTCGATCGCCTGGCTGTGCTGGCACCTGAGCAGGGTGCAGGACGATCACCTGGCGGGCGCCTTCGGCCTGATGCAGGTGTGGGGCGAGTACAGCGACCGGTTCGGGCTGCCGTTCGCGACGGCTGAGATCGGCTACGGCCAGGACTCCAAGGAGGTGGCCGAGGTCCGTGCCCCGGCCGAGCTGCTCACCGAGTATTACGACGCGGTGCACGAGCGGACGCTGCGGCTGGTGGCCGGGATCACCGACGCGGACCTGTCGCGGATCGTGGACG
Source organism: Streptosporangiaceae bacterium (assembly GCA_050698735.1). Lineage (GTDB taxonomy): Bacteria > Actinomycetota > Actinomycetes > Streptosporangiales > Streptosporangiaceae > Palsa-504. The sequence goes on from JBOHCG010000023.1 coordinate 12,384, forward strand.
CGCGGTGGGATCCGCCGGTGACGCTGGGCGTCCGGCTGGTCAGCGTGATCTCCGACTGCCTGCAGCACGCGGGCCAGGCCGCGTTCATCCGCGGCATAGAGCTGCGCAGGGACTAGCGCCCGCGGCGCGGCACAGCCTGCTGTCGTTACGCGCCTGCGGCGCCCGGCAGCCAGTCCCAGCCGGCGTGGCCGGCCAGTTCGCTTGCCCACGGCGGCTGTGCGCCGCGGCGCGTGCAGGTCAGCGCCGCCGCCTGCGCCGCCGCCATCGCGGCGGCGCGCACCGCGTCCAGCTCGCCAAGCTCGGCCCGGCCGAGGCCGTGGCCCGCCCACCAGGCGAGGAAGGCGCCGCCGAACGCGTCTCCCGCGCCCACCGTGTCGACGACCTCGACGGGCGGCACCCCGACCCGGATCTCGGCGCCCGCGGCGAAGGCGCGGACCGGGGCGGCGCCGTCGGTCACGAGCACGCAGGCCGGTCGCTCGGCCGGGTCCTGGCCGAGCAGGGTCCTTACCGCGTCGGCCGGGTCCTGGCCGGCATACAGGTAGGCAAGGTCCTCCGTGCTGACCTTCAGCACGTCGGTACGGCGCATGACGCGGCCCAGGCGCGCGGTGTAGGCGTGCCGGGAGGCGATCGCGCCGGGCCGGCAGTTCGGGTCGAGCATCACCATGACCTCGGCGGGCAGGGCCGCGACCAGCCCCTCGATCCTCATCGCGACCGGCTCCATCACCAGGCCGAGCCCGCCGACGTGCAGCACCGTGCTGCCGGGCGGCAGGCGGGCCTGGCCGGGCTCGAGCGCCGCGGCGGACGTGCCGTCGAGATAGAAGCGATAGCCGGGGATTCCTGCCGGGTCGACATCCACGACCGCAAGCGTGGTCGGCGCGGCGGTCGCGGCCTGGATCACGCGGAGCACCCGGTGCCTGTCCAGATCGTCGGCGAGCATCCGCCCGAACCTGTCGCTGGAGAGCCCGCCGAGGAAGGCGGCCGACTGGCCCAGCCGGGCGATCGCGCGCGCCACGTTGAACGGGCCGCCGCCGGGGCGGGGATCGAGATGGCCCACGGGATCTGCGATGAGGTCGATCAGGGCCTCGCCCGCGACGGTGATCATGGCCCGATCATCCCGCTGACCCGCCTCCCCGTGGAGCCTGTTCATGCGGCTTGCGCCGGGTCGGGTGACCGGATAATGTTCGCTGCGCGGCGACCCCACCGGGAGCCGCCACCTCGGGTCCAGAGACGCGGCCCACCTTCTGCTGGCGTGAACGGATGGTGGTACGTGTCCGGTGACTGTTGTCCCGTTGTATGGATCGGTCAGGTGGCCGTGGTGACGCTGCCCGCCGAGATAGACGTGACCAATGCCGACGAGGTCCGTGAGTCTCTGCTCGGCGTGGTCAATCAGGGCGCGGTCTCATTGGTCGCGGATCTGAGTAAGACCACGTTTTGCGATTCCACCGGGGTAAGCGCCCTGGTGCGCACGTTCAAGCGGGCGACCGCGAGCGGGGGCGGAATGCGGCTGGTGGTTGACTCGCCCGCCGTGCAGCGCGTGCTGGGCATTACCGGGGTGGACCGCCTGATGCCCATATTTCCGAGTGTCGCCGCCTCGCTGGCGACTCCGCACGATCAGGCAGGGCCTGGGAGGGGAATGTCCTCGTCCGCGACGATAACGACGGAGGAGCCGCCTTAGCCATCCCGGGATTAACCACCTTCGAATGGCGGCGGCGGCTGCGGGGGCTCGCCGCTGACATCGGTGACTATCGCGGTGGCGATATCACGGAGTTTGACGTTGCTGTGCTGCGACGCCGTCCGCAGGATGGCGAATGCACGATCCTGGCCGCAGCGCTCGCGCGACATAATGATTCCGAGCGCCTGGTCGATCACGGTCCGCGAGACAAGCGACGAGCGCAACTGCTCGATAAGGGACGCGCGAGAGGCCATCCGGATGGCGAGCGTCAGCGCACCGGACGCATTCTCGGCGAAATTCTCCGCGCGGCGCGCTTCCGCCGCGCCGAACGCCGAGGCGGTCCGCGCGTACAGGTTGAGGGCGCCGACCGGCCGGCCGCCGGAGTTCGGCGGCCCGGATTTCAGCGGCAGGGCGAGGCAGGACCGGATGCCGCGCGAGGCCGCCTGGGCCTCGAATTCGGGCCATCGCGCCTTGTTGGCCGTGTCCTGGATGCGGACCACGTGGCCGTCGCGCATGGCGTGCAGGCACGGGCCGTCGTCGAGTGCGTACTGCACCTCGTCCACCTGGGCGGCCAGCGGGTCGCTGCACGCCACGGTCACCGGCCGGCCGTTGGAGCGCATCGTCATCCCGCACGACAGCACGCCGCTGTCGGCGATCCCGCCGCTGCCGCTGCCGCCGCTGCCCAGGCGGGCGGCCAGGACGGCCATCTCGTGCAGGAACTCCTCGATGCTCTCGGTACCGATCAGCGCGTCTTGCAGTTCCCTGCAGTCCTCTGTAATCGCCTGTTCGTATTCCGCAACCATCGATACACACCCATCTGGCAGCCTCGCCTGATAGCCCGCTGCCTGCGGTTTCCCTCGCCGGTCCCCTACCCGAGGACGGTGCGTTAAACATCGTCGGCGGACTAGGGCGCATCTGACGGCTGGCCGGCACATCGTCCCAGCCAGATCGGGGTGCGGGAGTAAGGATCTGCACGGCGTGTCGGCTCGACCCAGATGGCGCCAAACGGTAAAACAGGGCACAGCGGCAGGCATTCGGAATTACGCGACAAACGCCGCGGAATAACCCGATTGCCGGCCGTGGCTTGATCGTCGAGTACACAGAACCCTTACCCCATAAGGATAATTGCTGCCCGCAGACGGCTTGTGCTACGCGGCCGTCGCCCGCTGGAGGTATCCCGAATGATGGCCCGAAGCCCGCTCACGATGCGCGCCGCGCCGTGGGCCATGACTGCCGTGGTGGCCGTCGCGATCCTTACCGCGGGCACCGCATCCGCTCAGCCGCTCCGCCCCGCCGGGTACGGCCCTGCCGTCTCCTCGCCCTCGTGCCAGGCCGGCCAGCTGGCCATCACCGTCCCCGATGCGATCCCCGGGGACCCGGCGGAGGGGATGGGGAAGCAGGCGTGGAACGTGCTGCTGCGCGATACCGGCCGCACCGCGTGCTCGCTGCGCGGCTGGCCCACGATCGTGTTCCGCGGCACCGCCGACGGCACGGGGCTGGGCGCGACGGGGAAGGGCGCGACGGGGACCGCGCTCGCGGTCACCGTCAGCGACGTCCAGTTCAGCAACCTCGCACCCGTCGCTGCGGCGAGGATCGTGCTGCGACCGGGGCAGAACGCGGTGGTCACGGCGGTTTCCGCGGTCGGCCAAGCACAGTGCGCCAGCCGGTGGGCGATGGGGCTCACGCTGCCCGGCTCGGATCGCCAGGTGACCGTCAGCGAGCCGGCCGGCTCCTTCGTCCCGTGCGTGGGCGGCCAGCTGCAGCTGTCCCCGTTCTACGCCGAGCAGGCGCTGACCAGCGAGATCAAGGCACTGCGGGTCTCGTCTGCCCCGCCACCCTTCGCCGCGACCGACGCCGCGGAGCCGGCGACCTGCCAGGCCTCGGCGCTGCGGGCGCAGGTGACCTCGACCGCGTCGGCCACGGGCGGCGCCGTCGTCCAGCTCCGGCTCGGCAACTCAGGCCGCACCTGCGTGCTGCCGGAAAGCTGGCCGACGGTCAAGGTGCACTCGGTGGGCGACGCGCCCAGGGTGGCCAAGATCTTCGCCGATTCCAGCGCGCTGCAGGCGGAAAGGTCACTGCTCACCACCTACGAGCACGGCACCGCGCAGAGCACCGCGCTTACCCTGCGCCGCGGCGAGGCGGTGTCGGTCGCGCTGCTGGCGCCTCGCACCGGGCCGCAGGCCTGCCAGCGCCTCACCTCGGTGACCATCTACCCGTCGTCGCTGGCCCGCGGCGCGGGCTCGACGGCTCACGTCACGGCGCCTGTGAGCATCTGCGGGCCGCCGCGGATCCTGTCGTTCCTGCCCGACCGCTCCACCAGCGCGGACATGACGATCGCCCGCGCGGCCCTGGTCGCGGTGCGGGCGGGCACCGCCGAGTCCGGCGGCGATTCGACCGGCTTCTACTACGGAACCGACAGCTCCGCCCCTGCCGCGTGCGGCAAGGGCCCGTACACCGAGCCGGTCGGCAGCTGCAGCCAGGGCACGGCCGGCCCCTACGGGGAGTACATCGGGGAGGTGGGCTCCTTCCTGAACTGGAAGAGCTGCACCACCGCCGGGCTGAACTGGGTCCAGTCCAACTACAACATGGCCAACGACAACATCCTCGACTACGGCGTCGGCCTCGGCGCCGCCGGATACTGGTTCGCGGCGGGACCCGGCCGTGATCCGCATTACAACGGGACCACGGCCGAGGCGACGACCTGGGGCGAGGAGCAGGCACAGCAGGTCATCGCAGGCCTGGGCGGGTACTTCTTCAACTTCCGCTACATCTTCCTCGACATCGAGAACAACGGCACGCCGCCGGACGAGAACGGCTGGAACACGGTCTGGAACGGCCCCTGCGGCAACACGGTGCAGAAGAGTTTCATCGCCCCTGACGTGGACTTCGCCACCTACCAGGGGTTCGTGAGCTACATCAACCAGTACACGCCGTACTCGGCGGCGGTCTACTCCGCGGGCGGCAACACGTACGGCTCGTGGAGCGGGATCTTCGGCGGCCAGAAGCTCCAGAACGCGGACGAGTGGACCTTCACCGACGAGCAGACGAACCTGGACCGGCCGGCCGGATTCGCGAATTCCGGATCGAATGCGCGCTGGTTCGGCGGCGAGCCCGCCGTCTGCCACCTGCTGTGGCAGTATTCGGGCGGAAACGGCGATCTCAACGGCTACGGCGACTTCGACCAGGCGGAGGCGGCCAACAACGACAACCCGGCGTGTTAGGAGTCGGCCGGCGGCGCCTTCGGGGTGCCCGGCTAGCGCAGCCGGGCGATGGTGTCGAGGAGCAGGCCGAGGAGCTCGGCGAAGCGGGCGTCGGGATCGCCGAAGATGACCTGGCCCGCCTCCACGGCAAGCGGCGCGGCCTGCGGGCCGATCATCTCGGCACGGCGGGTCAGGGAGTACCTCTCGTCGCCGGAGGCGATCGCCTGGGTGACGGACTGCTCCTCCACGCAGAAGCCGATGGTGAAGTCGTGCAGCAGGACCAGAGCCAGCGTCGCGTCCCTGAGGGTGAATCCCTGCCCGGTGAGGTGCTCGAAGGTCACCTCCTGCCGCCTGACGACGTCCGGGGAGCCAGATCGTGGAGTTCGTGGCCGCGGGCATCCACCAGCTCACGCGGTCGGTGGCGACCGGGCGCCACTACGGGCGCGATCCGGTCTTCCTGGTCATCCCCGGCCTGAACGCGGTGGTGCGAGCGGCCGACGGCGCGCTCGTCTTCACCTCCTCGGGGCCACCGCCGTTCGGTACCTTCGGGGGCGGCGCCGGCTCGGTCCCGGCGGCCGCCATCCAGGCCCAGATCCCGGTTTACATCGGGCTGATCGCCGACGGCTCCGTGCGGGTGCCGTTCAGGACCTTCCCGTTGTCGGACGTCGGGGCGGCCTGGGCCGCCTCGGCCGAATCGGGTCCGCGAGTGGTGCTCGTCCGGGACTGAGATGGGTGCTGGGCTTCGTGGCCTTTTGGCGCGGCTTGGTCAGCCGCGCATGTCGACGGCGTTGATCCGGGACGGCTTGATCGTGACGATGACGCGCGCCTGGCCGGGCTGGTCGTGGGCCGAGGCACTGTATGAGCGCGCCGTCTTTGGCGGCGAGGCCGACGCGCTGGACGAGGCCAACACGGTGCTGGATGGGGTCGAGGCCGATCTCGCCCTGGCGCGGGGCCGGAACATGCACACGCGATTCCTGCTCCGGCGGGACTCCGGTCAGGCGGACGAGGAACCTGGCGAGCTTGAGCTGTTCGAGCGGGCAGCGGAGCTGTACCGGGCGCTGGGCGATACCCGCGGCGAGGCCGAGGCGCTGTTCTGGATCGGGTGCTTCCACCAGGTGGTCCGGCGGGACAACGACGTGGCGGTGGGTGGTGACTAAGTGGACCCGGCCGAGCCGATGGGGATCAGCGAGCGGCTGGAGATTATCCAGGCCACGCCGCTGCGCACCGAGCCCGGCGCGCAGTGGCACTACAGCAGCCTGGGCTTCGTGCTGACCGGGCTGATCGTGGAGCGGGCCAGCGGCCAGCCCTACCGGGAGTTCCTAGCCGAGCGGATCTCGTCCCCTCTGGAGCTGACCCAGACCACCGTGGGCGGTGTCCCGGGCGCGGCGGCCCGCGGCTACCGGGACGGTAAGCCGGTGCCACCCTGGGACCTGGACGCGATGCCCGGCACCGGCGACATCTGGTCCACCGCGGGCGACCTGACCAGGTTCACCGCCGCCCTGCACTCCGGCGAACTGGTCGCCGCGAGCTCGCTGCGCGTGATGTGCACACCGCACGCGGCCCTGGACGACGACGAGGAGGAGGAGGAGGAGGAGGAGGAGGAGGAGGAGGAGGAAGGTGAGCCCCGGCTGATCACCACCGGTTATGGCTACGGCATGTTTACCGGGGTCTTCGCCGGGCGCACGGCTTATCCGCACCGCCGGGGCGGTTGAACATGGGCTCTCGGGCAAGACTCTCTGCTGCTGCTCGGCAGGCGATACCCTGGCGCTTCCTTCTGCCGCCATGGCCGACGCGGCAAAGAACAGCCGGGCGTCGCCCGGCGTGGCGTTCAGCTGCGGGGATCGTGGCTGGACGTGGCCTGACGTCGCCTGGTGACCGGCGGCGCTGGCTCCCAACTTGGCTCCCAGCCAACTCCCTAGCAAGGCTAAGCGCCCTAAGATTTAAGCGGACCTCGCGGTCACGAGCAAGGCGATCCCGCCCAGCGGCCGGCAAGTTGGTCCAGCCGCCGGTGTCCACCATAGCTAGATACTAACTGTCTAGACATGCTAAACTGGCCTCGTGGCGAAGCCTATGAACTACAGGGACGTCGAGCGGGCGCTCCTGGCCAATGGCTGCACATGGAAATAGGGCAAGGGCGACCACATCAAGTGGTACTGCCCGCCATCCTGCGGCAAACATGTCGCAGTCGTAACCCAGGCGAGGAACGTCTCAGCTGGCGTAGTCGCCGACACGATCACCAGGCTCGCCTGCCTCCCCGCCGGATGGCTTCAGTGATCGTGCCGACGACGGCACATAGCCGGAAGCCACAGGGCAGGAGAAAGAGAAGATCATGACCGGAAGGACGACCGCCACCGCCGGCACGGACACCTACAACGTCACGGCAAAGCGGTGGAAGCACGGCTGGGAACTGCACATCGACGGCGTCGGCGTAACGCAGTCCCGCACACTCGACACCGCCGAGCAGATGGTCCGCGACTACATCGAGACACTCACCGACAAGGACGCCAGCGGCGACAAAGTAGTCATCACACCCGACCTCGGCGAACTCGACCGCAAGGTAACGACCGTCCGCGAGCTACTCGCCGCAGCGGACCGGCAGCAGCAGGAAGCACGGAACTCATACCGCGCGCTCGCAGCAGACCTGCGAGCAGCCGGGCTGTCCGTGTCGGATACCGCTGCGATCCTAGGCGTGTCCCGCGGACGCGTGTCCCAACTCAGCAAGGCATCATAGCCGCGAGCTGCGCCGACCAAACTGGCCCTAGGCGAACCCGCCACCTATCGGGAAACCTAGGGCGAAGTTCGCCGCGAACACCTGGGCTTCACGTCAACGGACGCTGCGTCCTCCGCGTCGCAGTGGACCAAGAAGACCTGGACTGCTCCGGTGCGCTCGTCAAGAGCGCAGGACTGACTGGCGAGTTCGCGGACGTCACTCCCGGCGAAGCCGCAGGTAACGTGATGACGCCACGACGTGCGCACAGGGAAATGGGGTATCGAGTAGGACGACGGCTGACATTGACGTGGAAGACGTGACCCGCTTAACCAGCCAGCTCGAGCCAGCGTGCTCTTGATGACGCGCAGCACGAGGTCCGGGTCGCGCAGCGGCGGCAGGTGGTCCATCCCCGGCGCCACGGTCAGCTCGCTTCCGGGATGCGGGCGGCAGCGTGCCTGCCGGCCTCGATCAGCGGGGATAGCCGGCGTCACCGACCAGCAGCGACGCCGGCACCGAGGGGGCAAACATCCTCGTCAGGCAGTTCAAGATTCCCTTGCGCGACTACTACTTCGTGGACATCTCCGTCAACGTCCAGGTGCGCCGCGTAATGATCCGGCTGGGCTTCGTGTCCGAGGGCGCAAGCGATGAGCTCCTGATCTACGCCGCCCGCGAAGCGCACCCGGAGTTTCCTGGCATCTTCGACCTGGCGCTCTGGAGAATCGGCAAGGACGTGTGCACCCAAACGGCGCCACTCTGCGGTACGTGCCCACTCGCCGAGTTCTGCGCCTATGCCGCAGCACGCTTGCTGCAACCCCCGGAGAAGGTTCACCAGAGGGGCAGAATGGCTAGTGCTTCTGAGGCTGGTTCCCAGCGGTAGACCAGATCATGAGGATGTGCCCATGAGCGAAGATGCGAATGCCGAGAACGCTAGTGACACCGTTGCGTCGGCGCTCAGGAATCTCGCGGCGGCGGTGGCCGGCCTGGACGACTGGCACCCGATCCGCGATTGGGCGCTCAAAGGCGGCGGAGAATTGCTGCCGCCCGGTGGCCGGACTGGCAGGAGTGTGCGGGTTTGCGGCCTGGCGGGGGTGCGGGGTGGAGGATGGTCACGGCCGCCCGCTGACGCCGTCGTAGCGTGGCGGGTCCGACCCCGCTGAATATGGTACGAGGCGAGTTCGCGGCGGGGAGGCTGTGGGGGGCTGTGGGGCCCGGTGGCTTAAAGGCTCAGGTGGATGCGGAGTGCCTGGTCGAGTTCGGCCATGAGGCTGGCGGGCAGTTGGCCGATCCGTTTGCCGATGCGCTCGACGGTCACGGATCGGACTTGCTCGGCCTGCGCTTTGGAGTCGTGTCGCAGGCCGGTGAGGTGGGCCGGCAGCAGGACCTGGAACGGGTAGATCCGCTCGGTGCTTGAGGTAACCGGCACGACCGTGACTACCCCGCGGCCCAGGCGCGTCGCGATGCCGTTAGCAGCGTCGTTACTGACGATCACGGCCGGGCGGGTCTTGCTGGCTTCCTGGCCGCGGGCCGGGTCGAGGGTGACGGTGACGATCTCCCCACGGCGCACTCAGGCCCCCAGGCCGTCAGCGGTCACAACTTCCCATGCCTCGGCGTCTCCGGAGTCGGTCCATGATTCCCACGCGTCTTCATACGCGCTGGCGAGTTGGGCGGTCCGCAGCAGCCCGACAGCCTTGTGCACGGCCGCGGACCGGGAGTCGATGCCCTGTTCACGGGCATAAGAGTCGAGGAAGTCGACATCGTCCTCCGGAAGGCTCACACTCACTTTCATACTTGAGATACTACCCTTGGTAAGGTCATGGTAGCAAGGATCGGCGGCCCTGTTCGCGGCTGTCACACAGCAGTCACAGCAGATAATGCTTGCTTGCCGCGGACGGCCATGTGCGCCGATTTCTCGCTTCAATTTGCTGGCGGGTGGCCATGGAGCGTCCCGCAGAGACATACTCATCTGTCGCTGCGCGGGTGGCGATCGCGGCGATGATGGGCGGCTGACGAGTCTCCCGACAGGAAGCGGCGCGCAAAGGCATCAAATCCACGCGCCGAGAGAAAAGCTGCAATAGCCGTGCTCACCATGGCCCCTATATGGGGACCGTGGTGAGCACGATGCCGGTGGCGGTGCGGCTACGTCATCAGTTCACCACGACGAACGTAACGGACGGATCCAGGGTGCCCGGCGGAGACGTGACCGTGGATGTGCCATCGCCGGTGACAATGTTGCCCTGGATGTAAAAACCGCCCCGCCATCGAAGACCCGAGAGCCCCACCCGCCATTGCTGGGACGCGGGCCTGTTCGTGCAAGTGAGCCAGTAGGTTACTGGGAGCGCCGGATTTGTGCCCTGGGTACTGACGGTGCAGTCTGACGGGGGTGCGAAACTCTGCTCGGCAGGACGTGTGGACGCCTGGGCGATCGAGGATGTGCCGAGCGGGAGCAACAGCAACAGGGACGTGGCAGCTGAGGTCGCGACGGCGCAACGCAGAGACTTCATATCTAACCTCACGAGACTAGGACGGTACGTTGCCGACAGCACCGGATGTGTGTCGTGCGGGGACGAATCAGCTATTCCTGCGTTCTGTGATCAGTGGTTCATCGGCAGCGAGCTGCCGGAGGTGGATGCACGTGGATCCCAGCGGCTTTCCGTCAGCTGCCTATTCAATCGTGCCCGCACAATCATGAGTGCCTGTACAAAGAAGGTCCGAATGCGTGAAAGATGTGGACTAACTACGCTGCCGAACTCTTGGCAGGTAACCAGAACGCTCGTTGAGGGGGTCAGGATGGGCATTGATACAGGCAACCGATGCCCCATTCCCAAGCCTCCCGCTGACGTGCCTAAGGCCAGCAATGGTCGTGCTAGGATCTATTTGGAACTTAACACCCGTTGTTGCGACGGTCAAGAGTCGGCACCTCCGGGCTAAGCGCCTATCCATAAGTTCTGCGCGTAACCCGCTGTGAGACCGGTGGCTGAGAGGCGTTGACATCAGCTTCGCCGGGGGTTGGATCGAAGTTGGCACATTATCCACCCAGCCGGCGAGGTCGTGATCAGTATGCGCCCGGTCAGCGTGTTCGCCAAAGGTCCAGGCAGTGAGATCCGGACCATGATCACGTGGTCGCGGGGATCGTGGCCCGGCTGCTGGAGCTGCCGCGCCGGGCGGTGGTGCTGGCCGAGGACGAGACGCACCTGAACCTGCTGCCGCACGTGCGGGCCAGCTGGACGCTGCGCGGCGCGCGCCCGGAGGTCCTGACCCCGGGGAAGAACCGGAAGGTCACCGTGCTGGGAGCGGTCGAGGTGACCACCGGGGCGTGGACGTACCGGCTGGGCCGCCGCTGCGCGGCGGACTTCATCGCCTTGCTCCAGATGCTGGCCGAGGCGTTCCCGCAGGCTCCCGTGATCGCGGTGATCTGCGACAACGACAGCATCCACCACGCCCGCAAGGTCACCGCGCGGCGGCCGGGCGGGGGCCGCCTGCTGCTTGATAACCTGCTCGCGCCGTTCCGCGCGGGAGACACGACCTCCCAGATTCCTCCCAAAACGGCGACAGCTCCCATCCACAAGGTAGGATGAGAGCTGTCAGAGAGCTTCTGAACTGGCCTTACATCTGTGGGCGATACTGGGATCGAACCAGTGACCTCCTCGGTGTGAACGAGGCGCTCTCCCGCTGAGCCAATCGCCCGGTGCGGGGCTGGGCTGACGAGGGGTGGCGGCCCCGCGGGACAGCCCGTCCCGGCGAACCATAGGGTAGCGCATCTTCGGCGGGCTCGGGACGTCTGGGCGGGTAAGTCGGACGCGGGCGAAGCAGTCACGATGTGTAGTGGGCGAGTTATGCAAACGTGCGCATCAGGCGTACGTGATCACCTTACGTACTTGATCCGAAACTCCTTGTAGATAAATGGATCGGATAGGGCGACAGGCTATGCAATCGACGCAGCGGAACACTAAACTATTGCAACGGCGTTTGCACAAGGCGGATTGGCATTTGGCCAGGTCAGAATGCATGACCAGGGCAAGTGCGCCGGTCTGGTACGAAAGGCGCAAAACGGAATGGGGAGCGGTTCCCAGCCGGTTCACTCTCCGTATGCGTGATCGTTACCGATCGGTTGGCCCCGACTGCTGACGACAGGTGGCACAGAACCCGGCTATATAGGGGTGGGCAGGCGATGGGCAGGAGCAGCAGCACCACGATCTCTGCAGAGCTCGGGCTTCGGCTTATCGTCCCGCCGCAAACGATTGTTCCGCTTGTGGCCAGTCTGTACTACAGCGGCGGCGACCCCTACGCGGTGCGGATGGCGTTCCACGTCGGCACGGACGAGCCGGTCGAGTGGATCTTCGCGAGGGACCTGCTTGCCAGCGGGATCAGGTCGCGGCAGGGCGAGGGTGACGTCAAGGTGTGGCCGTCGGCGAAGTCATGCGCCGAGCCTGACCGGCCGGCCCGAGGCGCCGAGTGCACGGTCTTGAACATCGAGCTCTCGTCCCCGTTCGGGCAGGCGCACTTCGAGGCTCCTGCTCAGGCCATGGCGGCATTCCTGCAGCGCACCTATCAGATCGTCCCGGCCGGGCAGGAAAGCGGCTTTGTCGACATCGAGACCGAGCTGAACGACCTGCTCCGGCAGGCGTAACCACCATTCCGGTAGGCGTGGATGCCGCGCCCATCCCGTTCCGCGCCCCGGTCCGCTCCCCTAGCGGCCCGGGGCTCGCTATTCGGGGATCAAGTGAACGAGGGGACGGCTTCGGAGGCTACCTGGCAGATCTTGGGGAGGAGGGCGTCGACGGCGGCGATCTGGGCAGCCACTTCGCGGTCGATGTCCATTCTCGGCACCACGGCGCGGACGGCGGCGTGCACGGCGCGTAGCGGGACGCTGGGCTCGGCGACCGATGCTCGCAGGTCCACTCCCTGTGCGGCACAGCAGATTTCTATCGCCAGGCAGGTACGCACGTTGGCCACGACGTCGCGCAGCTTGCGCACCGCGGTCCAGCCCATCGAGACGTGGTCTTCCTGCTTGCCCGACGTCGGGATGGTGTCCACGCTGGCCGGGTGGGCGAGCACCTTGTTCTCGCTGACCAGCGAGGCGGAGGTGTACTGGGCGAGCATGTAGCCGGAGTTGGTGCCGGCCGCGGGCGCCAGGAACGGCGGCAGGCCACGCGAGAACGCCGGGTCGAGCATCCGGTCGAGGCGGCGCTCGCTGATCGAGGCCAGCTCGGAGAGCGCCATCGCGAGCATGTCGGCGGCGAACGCCAGCGGCTCCCCGTGGAAGTTCCCTGTGGTCATCACCTCGCCGTCGGGTACGATGACCGGGTTGTCCACCACGGAGCCCAGCTCGGTGGTTACCACCTGCCGCGCGTAGCCGAGCACGTCCCGGACCGCGCCGTGCACCTGGGGGGCGCAGCGCAGGCAGTACGCGTCTTGGACGGCGTGCCTGCTGTGCCGGTGGCTCGCCAGTAGCGGCGACCCGGCAAGCAGCGCGCGCAGGTTAGCCGCACTGACGAGCTGGCCGGGGTGCGGCCTGATGATCTGGACCCGCTCGTCGTAGGGCCGGTCGGTGCCGAGCAATGCCTCGATGGACAGCGCGCACGCCACGTCCGCCGCCTGCACCAGCATGGCCCCGTCGTGGACGGAGAAAGCGAGCAGCGCCTGCATCGGCTCGGTGCCGTTGACCAGGGACAGCCCCTCCTTGGGGGCCAGCGTCAGCGGCACAAGGCCGTGCTCGCGCAGCACCTCGGCCGCCGGCCGGCCGGCCGGCGGGTCACCGGGACCGCGCAGCCGGCCCTCCCCGATCAGCGGCTGCGCCAGGTGGGCCAGCTGGGCCAGGTCGCCGGAGGCGCCGACCGAGCCCTTGCCGGGGATCACCGGCAGCAGGCCCAGGGCCAGCAGCTCGAGCAGCCGCGCGGGCAGCTCGACCCGCACGCCCGAGTACCCGGCCGCAAGCGTCCGCGCGCGCAGCATGAGCACCGCCCGCACCACCTCGTCGTCAAGCGGGGCGCCGGTGGCCGCCGCGTGCGAGCGCACGATCGCGCTCTGCAGCGTGGTCAGGTCCCCCTCCCCCACCGGCGTATCGGCCAGCGCGCCGAAGCCCGTGTTCACCCCGTACACCGGAGCACCGCCGCGCAGCGCGTTCAGCACGACCGAGCGGCTCACTTCCATGCGTTCTGGCACGTCGGCGCCGAGCCGGACACGGGCCTCGCCGCGCGCCACCGCCACGACATCCTCGACCGTCAGCGGGCCACCGTCCACCACGACTTCATTCATGCCCGACAGCCTGCCAGGCGCCGCCTGGCGTTGATCATTCGGCCCCGGCCCAACTATCGCGGGCTTAGCGTCGAGACACGCCCAGCACGGAGGGAGACATCGTGATCACGTGCGTTATCCAGTACACGCTCGATCCGCACGGCATCGAGGACTTCGAGAAGTACGCCACTACCTGGCCGCCGATCATCGAGCGCTGCGGCGGCCTGCTGACCGGGTACTACCTGCCCAAGGAGGGCGCGAACGACTTCGCGATCGCGCTGATCGACTTCGATTCACTGGCCGCCTACGAGCAGTACCGCGAGCGCCTGGCCGCCGACCCGGACGCCCAGGCCAACGTCGCGTTCGTCCGCCAGGCCCGCTGCATCCTCGCCGAGCGCCGCTCGTTCCTGAGCAAGGTTTAGGGCCTTCCAGGATCGTGGATCGTTACCCCCCAAAATCCGGCGGTAACGATCCACGGTAACTGGGCGAGGTCCCAGCCGAAGGTGGTGGTGAGGCCGTCAGTGCCGGCGGGGGTGATGAGGACGCTGCGGCGGCGGAGGCCGTGCTGGATCCAGCCGAGGGCGAATAGGCGGGCGGTGATCGCAGCGGCCAAGGCTCCGTTCAGGTGGCCGCGGCGCTGGGTCCAGTCGATGCACTCGCCGGCGAAGCTGCGCCGGGAGCGGCGTATCTCCGCGACATTGATGCCGAACGAACCGAGCGCCTCCGTTCCGGCCCCTGTTACCTCGAAACGGTTGGCGGGAGTGTCACCACCGCTCGTTCGGGAAAATGAAGGTTCTGATTTTTCTTGCCGAAGCATGCCGCGGCGCAGCAGGGCGTCCAGCAGCGCCACCCCGGCGCGGCCGGCCAGGTGGTCGTAGCAGGTGCGCGCGTCGGCGAGCGCGGCGGCCTCGCGGGACTGCCGCAGGGTGCGCACCGGCACGGCGGGACTGATCAGGCCGAGCGCCTCGAGGGCCGCCGCGACCGGGTAACCGGCCAGCCGGTAGTACCGGTGCCTGCCCTGCCTGGCGACCGCGATCAGGCCGCCGTCCAGCAGCTTGGCCAGGTGGAAGCTCGCGGTGGCGGCGCTGACGCTGGCCAGCCTGGCCAGCTCGCCCGCGGCCAGCGGCCGGTCGGGAACCAGCGCGCTCAAGATCGCGGCCCTGGTCGGGTCGGCGATCAGCGCGGCTGCCGGGGCGATGTCGTTTTCGTAGGGAATGGCGTCGTAGGCCGTCACGGTCATGGCTTCGACGGTAGCCCAGGCATATTCCGGCGGCCATCGAAATATGCCCGCGCGGGGGCGGGGCGCGGGTGAGTCGGGGGTTCCGAGGAGCCGGCGCGGGTGAGTCGGGGGTTCCGAGGAGCCGGCGCGGGTGAGTCGGGGCTCGGAGTTTGTGCTCGCGGTAGGATCGGCTACAGTTCTTCAGACGCACCTCCCCGGTGCACGCGGACGTGGCTCAGCTGGTAGAGCATCACCTTGCCAAGGTGAGGGTCGCGGGTTCGAATCCCGTCGTCCGCTCCGAGGGATCCGTATGCCCTTGCGTGGTGGCGGAGTGGCCGAGTGGCTTAGGCAAGGGCCTGCAAAGCCCTGTACACGGGTTCGATTCCCGTCTCCGCCTCAAATTGCGTTTCAGGTGACTCCCGGCCTGATCAGGCCGGACTCGTAGGCCAGCACCACGACCTGGACGCGGTCGCGCAGGCCAAGCTTGGACAAGATCCGCCCGACGTGCGACTTCACCGTGGCCTCGGAGACGTAGAGGGTCGCGGCGAGCTCCGCGTTGGATAGCCCGCGGGCGACCAGGACAAGCACCTCGCGCTCGCGGTCGGTCAGCGCGGCCAGCTGCGGGTACTGGTCCCCAGATGGGGGCACCACGTGGGCGTACTCCTCCAGCAGGCGGCGGGTAACCCGGGGCGAGACCACCGCGTCCCCGGCCGCGACCGTCCGGATGGCGGCAACGAGCTCGGCCGGGCGCACGTCCTTCAGCAGGAAGCCGCTGGCCCCGGCGCGCAGCGCGCCGAAGGCGTACTCGTCCAGGTCGAAGGTGGTCAGCACGAGAACGCGCACGTCAGGATGGGCCACGGTGATGCGGCGGGTCGCCTCGATGCCGTCGGTGCCCGGCATCCTGATGTCCATCAGCACCACGTCGGGCGCGTAGCGCCGGGTCAGGTCGACGGCCTCCGCGCCGTCGCCCGCCTCCGCCGTCACGGTCAGGTCGGGCTCGGCCTCGAGGATCATCCGGAACCCGCGGCGCAGCAGCGGCTGGTCATCGGCCAGCAGCACGGAGATGCTCACGCCGATCCCTGGCGTCCGGCCGGGCCCGGCGGCGCGGGCAGCAGCGTCGCGGTCACCAGCCAGCCGCCGCCCGGAGCCGGGCCGGCCTGCAGGGCGCCGCCGTGCATCCCCGCGCGCTCGCGCATGCCGTCGATGCCGTGGCCGCGATGCGCGGCCGGGGAGGCGCCGGGCGCGTCGGCCCGGGCGGCGGTGCCGTCGTCGGCGACCCTCACGTGCACCCTGGGATGCTCGTAGGCGATCGTGACCCGGGCGTGGCTGGCCGCGGCGTGCCGGATCGTGTTGGTCAGCGCCTCCTGGACGATCCGGTAGGCGGTCAGCTCGGCGGCGGCGCCGAGCGGGAACGGGGTGCCCTCGACCGTAAGGTCCACCGCCAAGCCGGTCGCCTGGACCCGGCCGATGAGCGCGTCGAGCTGGGCCACGCCGGGCTGCGGCGGCAGCGGGGCGCTGGGGGCGGCGCGCTTCTCGTCCGTGCGCAGCACGCCGAGCATCGCCCGCATGTCCGACAGCGCGTGGCGGCCGACCTCGGAGACCTCGGTCATCGCCTCGGCGCTGCGGTCGGGGTCCGCGCGGCTCACCACCGCCGCGGCGTCGGCCAGGGTGATCACCACCGACAGGTTGTGCGACACGATGTCGTGCAGTTCCCTGGCGATCCTGGTCCGCTCGGCGGCGGTCGCGATCACCGCCTGCTGGTCCCGCTCGACCTCGAGCCGCCTGGCGCGCTCCTCCATCCAGGCCAGGTACTTGCTCCCGGACGCGGCCGTCAGGCCGGCGAACAGCGCGGCGACCACCGTGGCGGTAAGGAACGCGAGCGACCGCGGCAGCGTGCCGGCCGGCTCCCACCTGATCGCCGCCATCACGGCCCCTGCTTCCAGCACGCAGGCGGCGAGCAGCGTCCGGATCCACGACCGGTGGGCGGCCACCGTGTACAGCGCGACCAGCAGCGCCACGTCGCCGAGCAGCGGGAAGCCGAGCAGCCACTGGGTGAGGGCGATCGCGCTCATCAGCAGGAAGACCACGTCGGGCCAGCGCCGGCGGGCCGCGATCGGGACGACGAGCGCCGTCTGCACGACAAGCGCGCGCGGGCCGTCGAAGGCGGACTGCACCAGCCACAGCGTCGAGGGCGCGAGCAGCAGCGCCGCGATCAGGGCGTCGACCGCAAGCGGGTAGGTACTGGCCACGCTGCGGCCGCGGCCGAACAGGCTGCGGGTGATCTCGTCGGACGGCTGCAGCGCCGCCTGCGGTCCCGGCGCCTGCGGTCCCGGCGCCTGCGGTCCCGGCGCCTGCGGTCCCGGCGCCTGCGGTCCCGGCG